>CADEDG010000004.1 GCA_902826035.1 uncultured Alphaproteobacteria bacterium | reverse complement strand
GTGCTGGGACGCGCATGGTTCCCATCTCCTTAATCTCGCCAGCCATCGTGCAAGCCGAAGGCCACGCTTCGCGCTCGGCGGGAAACGCGTCCGTAATCGCCGCTACTTGCGCGGCGCAGGCCTTGCGTGGCGAGCCGTGGATTTCCAGACGCGGTTTGTTAATGAAGATGACTGGCGAAGAGACGTTTCACCCCGACACGCGAGCCTTGCTCGCGTATGGGCGCGCGTTAGCGGGCGCAGGTCCGTCGCCGAGGAAGGGCGGCGCCGACCATGTGTTGGAGCGCCTGTTCGTCATCGAACGCATGCCAGACGGGCGTCTGCCGGTTCGCACCTTCGGGGCGGAACTGATCGGGCTTTTCGGCCGCGACCTGCGCGACCACGACTTCGCCCGCTTCTTCCTCGCGCCCGACCTCGCCATGCTGCGGGCGATGATCGAAGCCTGCGAGGCCGCCAACGAACCGGGTGTGGCGCGCGTCGTCGCCGAGGCCGCGGACGGGCGCAGTTTTGGCGGCGAGATCCTGATCACGCCGCTGAAAGTCGATCTCACACTCGGCAATCGGTTCCTGGGCATGTTCCAGGCGCTCGGCGGGGAGGCGTTCTTGTTGGAGCGCCCGATCCGGTGGTTGAAGCTAGGTGCGATCCACCCTCCGACTGCGAAGGTTCCAACACGCCCCCGCCTCGTCGTGACCAACGACTAAGTCAAACACTCGCCAATTCGTCCTCGGCGATCGGCGCATGCTCTGGAGCGAGCATCGGCTTGCCGCGGATGACATCGGAAATCTTCTCCGCGATCATGATCGTCGGCGCGTTGGTGTTGCCGCCAACCAGGGTCGGCATCACGCTGGCGTCGACCACACGAAGGCCTTCCACGCCGCGCACCCGCAATTGTTCGTCCAGGGGCGCGTTTGCATCCGCGCCCATGCGCACCGTGCCCACGGGGTGATAGATCGTCTCGGCGTTCTTGCGGATCCAGGAATCGATCTCGCTATCGGTGCGTACACTTTCGCCAGGACGCATTTCCGGCCCGCGCAACGAGCTTAGCGCGTCCTGAGAAACGATGTCGCGCACCAGGCGCACGCTGTCGCGCATGGTGCGCCGGTCGTTTTCTTCGGCCAAGTAACGGGGATCGATCAAAGGCGCGTCGAACGGATCGGCTGATGCAAGCGTAACCGTTCCGCGGCTCTCCGGCCGGAGCTGGCAAGCGTGCAGGGTGAAGCCGTCACGGTCCGGCTTGACCCGAGCGTGATCGATCATCACCGCGTTCACCGCGTGTATCTGGATGTCGGGACGATCGAGTTCGGCGCGCGTTTTTAAGAATGCGCCGGCGTGCAGATGATTGGTGCGGCCGTGGCCCTGCTTGGTGAATAAATATTGCAGGCCGATCATGGGCTGCTTCAGGCCCCTGGTTTTGGAATACATCGAGATCGGCTTGCTCATCCCGTAGATGACGCAAACGTCCAAATGGTCCTGCAGATTGCGGCCAATCTCTGGAATATCCGCTTTCACCGGCACACCGAGCTTCTTTAACTGGTCGGCCGGCCCAACACCCGAGAGCATCAGCACTTGTGGCGATTGAAACGCGCCGCCGCACAGGAGCACTTCGCGCTCGGCTCGAGCGGTCGAGACCGGCTTGCCGCGGCCCGCCGAGTATTCGACGCCTACTGCTTTGCCGCCCTCAATCACGATGCGCCCTGCATAGGCGCCTGAGACAATCGTGAGGTTCGGCCGAACGCCGGCGATCGCGCGCAGATAGGCCGCCGATGCGCTCCAGCGTTCGCCGTCGCGGATGGTGAGATGGTAGGGGCCGGCGCCCTCTTGCTGGCGGCCGTTGAAATCGCGCGTCACCGGAAAGCCGGCCTGCGCCGCCGCCTGTATGAACGCCTTGTATACGGGATCGCCGGGAGGGCCGCGCGACACCCATAGAGGGCCGCCAGCGCCGTTCCAAGCGTCGGCGCCGTCTTCGTGGTGCTGGGCGCGCTTGAAATAGGGCAATACGTCGGCATAGCCCCAGCCGCTCAAGCCCAATTGACGCCAATGATCGTAATCGCGCGCATGGCCTCGTATGTAGATCATGCCGTTGATCGCCGAAGACCCGCCCCAACCGCGTCCGCGCGGCTGATAGAGTTTGCGCCCGTCCAGAAATTCTTGCGGCGTCGTTTCGAAGCCCCAATTGGTGGCGCCCTTGGTTGCGATCAGATTGCCGACGCCGGCGGGCATTTTTACCAGCAGGGATTCGTTCTTTCCCCCGGCTTCGAGCAGCGCGACCTTGACCTCGGGGTCCTCGCTCAGTCGGTTCGCGAGCACGCAGCCGGCGCTGCCTGCGCCCACAATCACATAGTCGAAACTGGAGTTGGTTTCGGGCACGGTTCCATCCCTTGGGTTTTCCGGGACCTTGCCCGCGGCGGCGCCGCTCATGCAAGCCCTGCCGCACCGTCAAAGCTTAAGCAAAAGTTTACGGTGAAGGCGCATTTATCGTGTTGATGTCAAACGCTGCAGCAGAAAAGCTCGATCTCGCCGTCGCCGCTAGCAGGCTGAGTTCGCTCCGCACCCGCCCCCAGGAGCGGCGCCGGTTCCGTCGCCTCAACCTCGTCGTCGGAGGGCGCATGCTCGATCAGCTGGGGCGCGAACATGATTGCCGCACCGCCGACATGTCGCCCGGCGACGCCCGCATAGCGGCCCCTATCCTGCCAAATGTCGGCGAACGCGTGGTGCTGTACCTTGATGGGTTCGGCCGCGTGTCGGGTCACGTGGTCCGTCGCGGGGAGCAAGACATGGCTGTGATCTTCGATTTCTCGGCGCACAAACGCGAAAAGCTTGCCGAGCAATTAACCATCGCCATCAACAAAGATATCGAAATTGAGGCCGAAACGCGCGCCGTTCCGCGACTAATTGAGTCCGGAACCGCGTCGCTCGCGCGCATACAGCTTGAGAACGGCGCGGCCTATGAAGGCGAGGTGCTCGACTTCTCGATCACCGGGATCACGCTGCGTACGGCTCGCCCCGCGCCGCCAATTGGAACCTGGGTCCGCGTCGGCGGCACTTACGGGCGTGTGGCCCGCTTGATCGAGAACGGTTTCGCGGTAGATTTCGAGCAGCGCGGGCGTTCTAACCCGCAAACAGGTTAAATCGTTCCCGGCACAGGGGTTGCGTACGCCAGTTTGAACCGCCCGCGAGAATTCGCCCGGGCGTGCCAATTTGGAGCAGGCTGCCTGTGAGCGATGCGGTTACTTCCGAAAAAACTGCCGCGCCAGGGCAATGGTGGGTGGAAGTGCGCGGCAAAGCCTACGGGCCGTACACTCTAGCCCAGCTTTCCCAGTTCGTCACCGAAGGTCGCGTGCGCCCAACTACGCGCGTGTCTGATCGCCCCGACGGCGCCTGGGTCGAAGCACGCAAAGTGATCGGCCTCATGCACTCGAACACTCAACGCCCCGCCAATGATACCTCTCACGGCGGCGCCAATGTGTTCGTCCATGCGGAAATTCGCTCGGGCGCATGGAATGGGTTCATGGCGGCGCTCGAAAGCATGGGAGCAATCTGCGAACTTTCCACGGGCCTGTGGCTGCTGCGCACGCGCCACTCCGCAGGCATCATTCGCAACGCGCTCTCTCAGACGCTTCAGCAGGGCGATCGTTTCGTTGTAGTGGACGCCACCCGCGACCGCTTCGCGTGGTTCAATCTCGGGCCTGAAATAGACGTTCGCGTGGCTAAAGTATGGAACGGCCCGCTGCGGGCTGAGGCGATCGTCTAGCGCGCACTCTGTCGCAAATCGCGCGCGTAACGCTTCCAGTTCTCCACGTAATGTGCAGCCGACAATTGGATGAGGCTGCGCTGCTTCTCGTCCAGCTTTCGCGCAACCCTGGCAGGCGCCCCGGTAATCAGCGAGCCAGTTTCAAACGTCTTGCGTTCCGTAACCAGCGCATGCGCGCCCACCAAGCAGAAATCGGCGACATGGGCATGGTTCAGCACAGTTGCCTTGACGCCAATCAGCGCGCAATCGCCGATCGTGCAGCCATGCAGCATCGCTTGATGGCCGATGGTTACGTCGCTCCCGATGGTCAGCGGCGCGCCCATATCGGTGTGCAGCACGCTGCAATCCTGTACGTTTGAGTTCTCGCCGACGATGATGGGTTCGTTGTCGCCGCGCAGGACCGCGCCGAACCAGACCGACGCATTCCGCTTCAATACAACCTTGCCGATCAGGACTGCGCTTGGCGCCACCCAGAAGGCATGTTCGTCCTCAACTTCAAGATCGGCGTCGGCAAGGGCATAGATCGGCATCGCGTTCCCGGACGAAATTTTCGTGACGTTACTGGGTTTCAATGTGTCGTTAACCGGTTCGGCGCTTGATGGAAACAATGGATCGGACTTTTCGATCCACCCATCTCCGGCAGGCGCTTTCATCGAGCGCCGTCATGTGGGGGAGACTGTGGGCGAAACGCGCGAGACCAGCGCATTTTTCGAACCGCCTCCAGGCGCACGCAGCGCCGACTCTCTCGACTCTTCGTTCCAGTTCGACCACCCGCCGCCGGCCCAAAGCCGGGGGCATTCTCGTCGCGCCCAGAACGGGCGCACCTAAGAAGGGGACCACGATGGCGAAACGCAGCGTGAAACGTCGGCAAGCGCAGGGCACACTCAATGTCCAGGAATTCCAACGCGACGACCGCCGCCAACGTAATCTCCAGGTGCTCGAGGGCGGTTGGCAGCCGACCACTGACAGCACTCCCGCCGGCCCGCGCGAACAGAGTTTCATCAAACACGTGCGTCCTAAATCGAAGGGTCAGACAGCCCTTATGGAGGCCATCGACGCGCACGCGCTGACGCTCGCCCTCGGCCCCGCTGGCACTGGCAAAACCTACCTCGCCATCGCCAAGGCGGTGGAGGCGCTCGAGGCTGGCAAGGTTGGGCGCATCGTGCTCTCTCGCCCGGCGGTGGAGGCCGGCGAATCGCTCGGCTACCTGCCAGGCGCCATGGAGGACAAACTCGCACCGTATCTTCGCCCGCTCTACGACGCACTCACCGACCGCCTCTCCGCCAAGCGCCTAAAAGCACTGATGGCCGAAGGCCTGATCGAGATCGCCCCCGTTGGCTTCATGCGCGGGCGCACACTCAACAATGCGTTTGTCGTTATCGACGAAGCGCAGAACTGCACCTACGGCCAGATCAAGATGCTGCTGACGCGCCTGGGCTGGCACTCGACCATGGTGGTCACCGGCGATCCGGCGCAAACCGATCTGCTGCCCGATCTCTCCGGCCTTCACACCGTTGCCGACAAGCTAGAAGCAGTCGGCAACATCGCTGTGATCCGGCTCACAGACTCAGACATCGTCCGCCATCCGCTGGTCGCGTCCATGTTGGGTGTCTTGTAGGCGCCGGTTGCCCCTCGTTCGCGAGAGGGTTGGACAGTTTTGGATGCATACAAACTTCACCCCGGCGCCGCCCTGGCGCCGGGGCTGTCTTTTGGCCCACCTCATTCCCTGCTATGGGAAAGCATGGCGTCAACCGAAAGTCCCAAGGACCGTCGTCGCTCTGCCGCGGCGCGCCAATGCGTTGCGGGCAGCTCAGTTCCACATTAGTCCTCGAGATCGATATCGAGTACGCTCATGGTCAGCACTTGGCCCTCATCCTCGTCAGCTGAAATCGTGCCGACGAATTCGTTGTGCACATAGACTTCCGCAGAATCTGTCTTGCGAGGACGCGCACGAACATCGAGTTCGGCCGCGTGCAGCTTCTGGCGTAGCACGCCCTGCAGGCGCGCGCGCTCAGCGTCATCGATCGGCGCATTTTTCTTGGCGCCTGGCGCGCGCGGAACGGCGAGGCTGATGGCGTAGCTTAGTTCGCCCTCGTCATCGTCACGGATCAGCTCCGCCACGGCGGCGCCATCGACCAGCAGAGCGCCCCCGTCAGCTCCGCGAGCCACGACCGACACAGTCGGCGAACCCAGCAGCTTCGACAAATAGGCGCCTAGGCGCGTGCATTCCGTTGCGTTCAATGGACTAACTCCTTTGCGCGAAAGTCGTCTGCCAAATGCGCGAGGTCAAGCCAAGAACGGGGCAGTCTACTAGTCAAAGTCCCAGTGTGTCGCCTCATGACGCAAGTGGCGGCCCAGCAGGTAGGACAACGCGCCAAGCGCCGCAAAGCCGCCAACTACGGCGAGATAGTCGTACATGCGGCTCTCGATCGCCCCCATCAGCGTGAACGGCGTGTAGGCCGCGATGAGCAGCAGCGCTACGCCACACGCCGCCCCTGTCTTAATGAAGACGTCGCCCAGCAGAAAGTTCCTATCGATCTCCGCCCGCGGGCGGCGTTCGGGGCGATCCTTGGAGGGTTCTGCTTTGCGTTTGGCCATCATCGCAGGCTACAGGGATTCGCGCCCGCGGTTAGCTGCGGACTATCGTTTCGGTGGCGACGCACCCGGCGCCGGTTCGAGTTCGTAGGAAATGACCGCGCTCCGCGCCTCCGAGCGCACCTCGCTCGAGCAATTGCTGCGCGAAAACGCTTCGGCGAGCTGACGTGCGCGCGGCAAATTCTGGCCCCATCCCTGTTGGGTGTCATAAAGCACGGCAAAACCGGTCCAAGGCATCATCGTCTGGCCCAGCTGGTCGCTTTCAAAGATGCGATGAAAATCCTTCTGGAAGAACCCCAGTCGCGCCGAGATCGTGCCGGTGTCGGCGGTCTGCAATTCATCCAAGAAGCTGCTCCAAGTGCGGCTTGCTTCCCTGCACATATCGATGATGCGCGTGTCGCCGCGGCCCAGACGTTCGAGCAATTCATGCATGGTTTAGTCGCCTCTTGTCCTGGCGCACCCTAGCCTCGCCGATTGGCGGCGCCAATCACAACCACCACTTACGCGCACGAACGCCGAAACCGGCGGCCTCCTCCAGGGCGGCCGATACCGCAAAAACGCTTTCCTCGTCGAGCGCCTTGCCGATCACTTGCAGCCCCAGGGGCAATCCTTGGGCATCCAAGGCTGCTGGAAGCGCAAGCGCTGGTAGGCCTGCCAGATTGGCGGTCACCGTGAAAATGTCGTTGAGGTACATCGCCACCGGATCGCCTGATTTCTCCCCCAACGCGAACGCAGCCGACGGCGTAGCCGGAGTTAGGATCGCGTCAACCTCCGCAAAAGCGTCACGAAAATCCTCGGCGATACGCTGACGCACTTTCTGAGCGCGCAAATAATAGGCGTCGTAATAGCCGGCGCTCAGCACGTAAGTGCCGATTAGGATCCGCCGCTGCACCTCGGCGCCGAAACCACGCGCACGGGTCTGTTCGTAGGTGGCGCTTAAATCCTTGCCCGCCGCTCGCGCGCCGTAGCGCATGCCGTCATAGCGGGCGAGATTGGAGGACGCTTCCGCTGGCGCGACAATATAGTAGGCTGGCAGCGCGTATTTGGTGTGCTTGAGGCTGATCTTCTTGATCTTGGCGCCAGCGGCTTTGGCCCATTCGATGCCCTGCTCCCACAATTTCTCGATTTCCTCGGGCATGCCCTCGACGCGATATTCTTCGGGTACGCCGATGGTCATGCCCCTGATCGACCGCGAACAAGCGGCGCGAAAATCAGGAACCATGTCAGGCAGCGAGGTAGAATCCTTCGCATCGTGACCCGCCATGGATTGCAACAGCACCGCTGCGTCTTCAACCGTCTTGGCGATTGGGCCTGCTTGGTCTAGCGATGAAGCGAACGCGACAATCCCCCAGCGCGAACAGCGTCCGTAGGTCGGCTTGATGCCAACCGTCCCGGTGAAAGCCGCCGGTTGGCGGATCGAGCCGCCAGTGTCGGTCGCGGTGGCGCCCAAGCACAAGTCCGCGGCGACAGCCGCAGCCGAGCCGCCTGAGGAGCCGCCTGGGGTGAGCTTGGAATCTTCGTTGCCGCGCCGCCATGGCGACACGACCGGCCCGAACGCGCTGGTTTCGTTCGACGACCCCATGGCGAACTCGTCCATGTTGAGCTTGCCCAGCATCAGCGCGCCATCGCGGAAAAGCTGGCTTGTCACCGTGGATTCATAGGTGGGCGCGAACTCACCAAGGATGGCCGAGCCTGCGGTGGTGCGCACGCCTTCGGTGCAGAATAAATCCTTGATCCCCAGGGGCGCGCCTTCGAGCGGACCGGCGCCGCCCTTGGCGCGGCGTGCATCGCTCGCCTTCGCCGCCACGCGCGCCTGCTCGGCGGTGACGACGACATAGGCGTTCAGATGCGGATTGGCTTTCTCGATCGCGGCGAGGAACGCATCAGTGAGTTCAACGCTGGAGAATTGCTTCTTCTCCATGCCGTCGAGCGCGGAGGCGAGGGTGAGGGATGTGAGGTCGGTCATCGCACACTCCACCCCTCTCCCCCTGCGGGGGAGAGGGTGTCGCGAAGCGACGGGTGAGGGGAAGGCGCTCTAACAGGAAAGGCCGCAACCCCCTCATCCGGCCCTTCGGGCCACCTTCTCCCCACACGGGGAGAAGGGACGCTCGTCACGCGGGTCATGTGCTCGCTCCCGACGCCAAATCTTTCGCATAAAACGCCGTCCACGCGCTTGGCGGATATTCCAGCACCGGTTCGCACGGCGCAAAGCCAGCGCTTGCGTACACATGGCATGCGGCGTCAAAATTCGAGCCGGTCTCTAGCACCAGGCGCGCAAACCCTTCTTCGCGCGCGAGGTGTTCGATCCGCGCCAGGATCGCGCGCCCCAGCCCGCGCCCTTGGTGCGAGGGCAGCGTGTACATGCGCTTGACCTCCGCCACGTAATGCCCATGCCGACGCAGCGCGCCCATGGCCACCGCGCGGCCATCCTCGCGCGCGACGAACAACGTGGTGTCCGGCCGCGCCATTTGTTCGACGCTCATGTGGTGGGTGTGTTCGGCGGGTGTGAGCGCGAGCGTGGTTTCGTTGAGTGCCGCCACCAGCGCGCGCACATCGTCCGAGAGCGGCGATTCCATCGCGATCGAAGCGCTCACTCCACCACCTTCGGCACCACGAAGAAGCCGTCCTCCGTCTTTGGCGCGTTCTTGAGCACGCGCGCGGGATTGTCGCCGTCGGTGACGACATCGGCGCGCATGGGCAGCGAGAGCCCCTCCACCGCGCTGGTCATCGGCTCGACGCCCTCGATATCGACTTCGTTCAATTGCTCGATCCAGGCCATGATGCCGTTGAGTTCGGC
The DNA here is from genome assembly GCA_902826035.1 of uncultured Alphaproteobacteria bacterium. Lineage (GTDB taxonomy): Bacteria > Pseudomonadota > Alphaproteobacteria > Caulobacterales > Aquidulcibacteraceae > Vitreimonas. Next base: position 50,867 of record CADEDG010000004.1, on the reverse strand, counting down.
GGCCATGGGCGCCACGCGCTCCTCCGGCAGCGCCAGGCGCGCCAGCTTGGCGACTTTGCGCACGGTTTTTTGGTCGATGGACATGGGGTGCGGGCTTAGCCGCGCGCTGCCGGAGGTTCAAGGCTTATGAACCACCGGCGGCGACCGCTGGCCGGCAGGACGCCGGCGGTCCATAAGGCGGCGCTTGGCCCTGCTCGACCTTCCCCAATTCGCCGCCGCCTTACCGCCGAAAGGCGCTCTCCTTGGCCTTGACCCCGGCGAAAAGCGCATTGGCGTGGCGGTGAGCGACACGGGGCGTATGATCGCCTCCTCGCTTGGCACGGTGACGCGCACCAAATTCGCCGCCGACGCCGAGGCGATCCTGAAATTCTACGACCAGCGCCAATGTGTGGGCTTCGTCATCGGCTTGCCGCTCAACATGGACGGCAGCGCCGGGCCTTCGGCGCAATCGGCGCGGGCGTTTGCGCGCAATTTGATCACCCTGCGCAACGCGCCTTTGCTGCTCTGGGACGAGCGCCTTTCCACGTCGGCCGTCACCCGCACGCTGATCGAGGGCGACGCTTCGCGCAAACGCCGCAGCGAAGTGGTCGATAAAATGGCAGCGGCCTACATGCTGCAGGGCGCGCTCGACGCGATGCAGGAGCGCATCGCCAATGGCTGAGGTCTACACGGCCCTGGCGCCAGTATTCATCCTCATCGCGCTGGGGTGGATTGCGCGCGAACGCCGCATCATAGCGCCCGAGGGCTTCGCCGCCGTCAACCGCTTCGGCTATTTCATCCTCACTCCAGCCTTCTTATTCACTGTTGTGGCGGGCGCGGACTTCGCCAGCGCGGATGCGGGGCCATTCGTGCTTGCTGTACTTTGCGGTTTCGCAATAATGGCCGTGCTGGCGCTTGCCATGCGGCTTCTTTTCCGAGCGGACGGGCCCGCCTTCACCAGCGTTTTCCAGGGCGTGCTTCGCTGGAACGGTTTTCCGCTGCTGGCGGCGGCGGCGACGCTTTACGGACCGGCGGGCCTGGAACTCATCGGCATCGTGTTCGGGCCGCTGGTGTTCATCTTGAACGTGGTGAGCGTGATCGTGCTCGCGCGCTGGGGCGCAAGCCGGGCGGCAAGCTGGCGCGCCGTGCTCGCTCAGATTATCGCCAACCCGCTGGTGCTCGCTTGCGCCGCGGGATTGCTCGCGCAAGCGATTGGCATCACAGATTTTGGCCCGGTCAGCGACGCGTTGCGGCTTCTGGGGCAAGCGGCGATGCCCGTGGCGCTGATCACGGTTGGCGCCGGGCTCGAGCTCGCCGCGCTGCGCGCCGACGGCGCCAGGGTCACGACCGCGGCGGCGCTCAAGCTGCTCGCGGCGCCGTTCGCACTGTGGCTGAGCGCATTGTGGCTGGGGCTCACCCCAGCAGCGACGGCGGTCGCAGTCGGCATTGGCGCCACCCCGACTGCCGCGGCCGGCTACGCGCTGGCGCGCGAAATGGGCGGCGACGCGCGCCTGATGGCGGCAATCATCACCGCAACCACGATCTTATCGTTCGTGACTATGCCCCTGGCCATTTCGCTGGTGATGACCCCTTAGAGCTTCAAGTCGCATTTCGGAGCGGCGCCACAGGCTCGCTGCGACCCACCACCATGTCAGGGTCTTCCTCGAAACCCGGATGGTTGGTTGGATCGACGAAGAAAGTGTGGGCCTGGCTGGACGGCTCGAGCGGCGCCCGCGCCGGCGCCTCCACGGCTCGAGCCTTGCCGGCGCCCAAGCCGGCGACAACGGCCGCGAGTGCAAAACCCACGGGACGCAGGGGCAGTTCTTCTCGTTTGGCGTTTCTCATCGTCTCAAACTCCGCACCACCCGCGCCCGCCCCGGCTGTTCCAAATTCGGCGTTTACCAATTAACCACCATTGGAACAAAGCGAGTACAGCACTGAGTCCAGGACGGCAATAGGGCGGAAACAAATTTGTTCGCCTCTGTTTCGCCCTGCTTGCGGCGGTTCGGACACAGGGCTTAACAAGCGTCTCATGGCTCAGCGACCGTCAGGCACGAAGAAAAACGACAGCGGGCCGGTTCGTTTTCGTCACAAGCACCTATTGGCAATCGGCGACCTCGACCGCTTCGAGGTCGCCGCGCTGCTCGACCGCGCCGAAACATTCGAGCCGCTACTCGAACAGAAGGTGAAGAAGCTCAACGCGCTGCACGGGCGCACGTTGATCAATCTCTTCTTCGAGAATTCGACGCGTACGCAATCCTCGTTCGAACTCGCCGGCAAGCGCATGGGAGCGGACGTGGTCAATATGTCGGTGAAGTCGTCGAGCGTCGCCAAAGGTGAAACGCTGATCGACACCGCCGCCACCTTGAACGCGATGCGCCCCGATCTTCTTGTTGTACGTCACGGAGCGTCGGGCGCAGCGGAATTGTTGGCGCGCAAGGTCGATTGTGCGGTGATCAATGCCGGCGACGGGCAGCACGAGCACCCTACCCAGGCACTGCTGGACGCTTTCACCATCCGGCGCCGGCTTGGCGCGATCGAAGGGCTCACGATCGCCATTTGCGGCGACGTCCAACACTCGCGCGTGGCGCGCTCCAATGTGGCGCTGCTCAACATGTTGGGCGCGCGCGTGCATCTGATTGGCCCGCCGACTTTGATGCCCGCGGGGGCCGAGCACTGGGGCGCGCGCGTGTTCCATGACATGCGCGAAGGGTTGAAGGGCGCGGATGTGGTGATGATGTTGCGGGTGCAGCGCGAACGTATGGATGGCGGCTACTTCCCGTCCGCGCGCGAGTATTTCTGGTTCTACGGCCTCGACGAGGATAAATTGAAATTGGCAAAGCCCGGCGCGCTGGTCATGCACCCGGGACCGATGAATCGCGGCGTCGAAATCGATTCCAACGTCGCCGACAACCCGAATGTTTCGCTGATCGAAACGCAAGTGCGCATGGGCGTGGCGGTGCGCATGGCGGTGCTTGAGGCTCTGGCCGAGAGCGGCGCCAACGGGGAGCGCGTTTGATGCGCCCCATTCTCATCACCAACGCAACGCTGGTTGACCCGGCAAAAAACAAAGTCGAGCGTGGCGCCGTCCTCTTCGCTGACAAAATCCTCGCGATCGGCGACATCGCCAGTGGACCCGATGGCGCAGAGGTAGTTGACGCGGAGGGCGCCCATATCATGCCCGGCCTGATCGACATGCGCGTCGTCATCGGCGAACCAGGGGCCGAGCACAAAGAGACGTTCAAATCAGCCGGACGTGCGGCGGCGGCGGGCGGGGTCACCACTTTGGTGATGATGCCGAACACGACGCCGGTGATCGACGACCAGAGCCTGGTCGATTTCGTATTGCGCCGCGCCGGCGATCGCTCTGGAGGCGTACACATTCTTCCCGCGGCTGCGCTCACCAAGAATCTCGACGGCGCGCTGATGACCGAGATCGGGCTGCTCGCTGAAGCCGGCGCGGTGATGTTCTCAAACGGCGACCGCCCAATCGCCGACACGCGCGTACTGCTGCGCGCACTCAAATACGCCACGGCGTTCGGCGCGCTCATCGCCCATCGCCCCGAGGACCCCTACCTTGCTGAAGGCGGCGTCATGCATCATGGCGAACTCGCCGCGCGGCTTGGCCTCGCGGGCATACCCTCGGCGGCGGAGGGCATCATGGCCCGCCGCGATCTCGAACTCGCCGAACTCACTGGCGGTCGCTTGCTGATGGACATGCTTTCCACCGCGGAGGCGCTGCGCCCTTTGGTGCGCGCCAAGGCGCGCGGCGTGAAAGCAGTCGCCAGCGTCAACGTGCATCACCTGGTGCTCAACGAGAACGACGTCGATGGCTATCGCACCTTCGCCAAACTCTCCCCGCCACTGCGCTCGGAGGGAGATCGTGTCGCGCTAGTCGAAGCTGTTCGCGAAGGCGTCATCGATGTCATCGTCTCGGGCCACGATCCGCGTCCGGCAGAGGATAAACGCCTGCCGTTCGCGGAAGCGGCTTTCGGTGCGGTGGGATTGGAGACGTTGTTGCCCGGCGCGCTCAGCTTGTATCACAAGGGCGACGTCGCGCTGCCCGCACTTATACGCGCGATGACGATGAGGCCCGCGGAAATTCTCAATCTGCCGCAGGGCCGGCTCGCCAAGGGCGCGCCCGCCGATCTGATCCTGGTGGATGTCGGCGCGCCGTTTAAGCTCGATTCCGACAAGCTGCGCTCGAAGTCCAATAATTCGCCATTTGACGAGAAGACGCTGCAGGGCATCGTGAAGCGCACCTTCGTCGGCGGGCGCACGATTTTTCCGGTTTGAGGGAGTAAACAATGCACAACTCTCACCCATTTCCGGGGCGGCGCGCAGCGGCGCTGCTCCTCGCGCTCACCCTCACCGCCTGCGCAACCTATCCCCCAGGCCAAACCCCGCCCGATCGCCTGCCCACGCACGGCGCCATCGCCTACAATTGCGCCAATGGCGCGCAGCTTATGGTGGAATATGCAGGCGACGAGGCCCGCGTCGCGATCCTGGGCGGCCCATCCATGGTGCTGCCGCAAACAGGCGAAGGCGCCTATTCCAACGGCCGCTACGCGCTCAGCGGCAGTGCGGCTAACGCCAACTGGACGGTGGGACGTTCGGCGCCAGTGGGCTGCCGGGGAAATTGAGGACGCTACTAGAACTCCCACCGCAGCAAGCGATAACCGATATCAAGCGCATCGCGTTGGAGCAGGTCGGCATTGCGCTCGCGCCAGACGCCGCTGACCAGATCGTCGGCGAGTCTCTTTAAACCCGCCTCCGCATCGACCTTCGCAAACACCGAGATCGACTGGCGCGCGAGCGGGTCGAGATAGACTTCCGGCCTGCGCCAATAGGCGCCCAGAAATCCATCGCTGCAATCGTGGGGAACCAGCACCGGGCTCGCTTCGAACGCACCCAGCTCCTCGGCCAACAAATCGAGCGCCGGCATCGTCTGGCGATCGAGCGCGGCGATCGCCGGCAGGTAGTCGCGCGTGAGCCAGAAATCCGAAGCCTTCGCATCAAAGGTGAGCAGGACCATCCGGGAGCGCGCGACGCGCCGCATTTCGCGCAGGCCCGCGCGCCAGTCGCGCCAATGATGGATAGTCAACACCGCCATGGCGGCGTCGAAAGCGCCTGTTTCGACCGGCAATTTTTCCGCCGATGCGCGCACACAGGGCGCCGCGCCCGACGCGCGTTGGCTGATCATCAAGTCCGAGGGCTCCATCGCGAGGACGCTGCGATCAATGGGTTCGTAAGAGCCCGTCCCCGCGCCTACATTGATTACCGAACGCGCATCGCCCAGCGCAGAGTGGATCGCGGCGGCGATGCGGGGGTCCGGCCTGCGCCGCCGCGCATAGCCTTCGCCGATAGAATCGTAGATCGGGGCTGTCATGTTTTTTGCCTACCAGCGCGTTGTTCGTGCGCGCAACTTTCTGTCTCCAATGCAAAGTTCGCCCCTCCCCAGAAGCGTGCGGGCCTGATAGAGACGCCCTGTGTTGGCCTTTTTCATCGTTCTCGCCGCCATTGGTGGGTATTTGCTCGGCTCGATCCCGTTCGGCCTGGTGCTGACGCAATGGGCCGGGCTGGGCGACATCCGCGCAGTCGGCTCCGGCAATATCGGCGCAACTAACGTGCTGCGCACGGGCCGCAAGGATCTGGCGTTGGCGACGTTATTGCTCGACGCGGGTAAGGCCGGCCTCGCGCTGATTCTGGCGCGCATGTTGGCTGCTGGCCACCCGCAGCAGATCGAGATCGGGCTGGTGGCCGGGGGCGCAGCTTTTCTTGGCCATTGTTATCCGGTGTGGCTCAACTTCAAGGGCGGCAAGGGCGTGGCCACGTTTTTTGGCGTGCTGTTCGCCGGGGCCTGGCCGCTTGGATTGCTTGCGGGCGCGACCTGGCTCGCGGTCGCCACCATGTTCGGCTATTCCTCGCTGGCCGCATTGTGCGCCGCAGCGATTGCGCCGATCGCTGCGCTGATCGCCGCGTATTCCTGGCCGGAGATCGTCTTTGCGCTGTTGCTGGCGGCGCTGATCTTCTGGCGCCACCGCGCCAACATTGAACGGTTGCGCGCGGGAACCGAACCGCGCATCGGCGGCAAGAAGCCTGAGGCCGACACAACAATAGAGCCGCCCGCGGCGGCGGAATCCTGAAGCAATGGCGCGCACGCTCGCGCGTTCGGAACGGATCGCGTGGGCGCGGCTTGCACGCACGCCACGCATAGGTCCGCTGACGTTCCAGGGATTGATCGCACGCTATCGAACGCCTGCTGCCGCGCTTGAAGCATTGCCGCGCATTTCCAAGCTCGCGCCGCCGCCCGAAGCGCGCGTCATCGCTGAGATCGAGGCGGTGGAGGCGCTGGGCGCGCGCCTGCTGGCGTCCTGCGAACCGGACTATCCGCCCTTGCTTGCGCAGCTCGACGCGCCACCGGCGCTCATTGCGCTACGCGGTAGCATTGACCTGCTGAAGCAACCCACGATCGCCATCGTCGGCTCGCGCGAAGGTTCCGCGGCTGCGTTACTATTCACCGAGCGCTTGGCGGCGGAACTGGGCGAGGCTGGGTTTGTCGTCGTCTCTGGCATGGCGCGCGGCGTCGATGCAGCGGCCCACCGCGGATCGCTTGCAACTGGAACCGCCGCCGTGCTCGCCGGCGGGCTCGATCATCCCTATCCGCCGCAGAATCTCGCGCTGCACGAATCCATCTGCGCAAAGGGAGTGGTAATCAGCGAGGCCCCTTTGGGCTCAGTGGCGCGCGAGCGTGATTTTCCAAGGCGTAACTCCGTTATCTCAGGGCTCTCGCGCGCAGTGGTGGTGATCGAAGCGGCTTTGCGCTCGGGCTCGCTAATCACCGCGCGCGCGGCCGCCGACCAGGGACGCGAAGTGATGGCCGCCCCAGGGTCACCCATGGACCAGCGCGCGCGCGGCTCCAATGCGCTGATTAAACAAGGCGCAACCCTGATCGAGTGCGCCGCCGACATCATCGAAGCCCTGGGCGAGACACGCGCACCCAGGCCGATGCTGCACGGGCCGTTGTTCGACGACCGCGAACCAGAACCGCCCCCCCCTGGTCTGCCCAAGAGGATCGCCGCTCTGCTCTCGCCGACGCCGGTGCATGTCAACGACCTGGCGCGCCTGACAAAAGCCCCGCTCGGGGCAGTCGCCGCCGCTCTGACTGAATTGGAGTTCAACGGCCAAGCCGCCTCGTTACCCGGCGGCTACGTTGCTTCGTCTGGCGCCGCTTTTCCCGAGCGCGACTGAATAGCCGATAACGCCAAGGCCTCAGCCGCCAGTGAGCGCGTGAGTTCCAACCCCGCAGCCAAACGCGATAATTTATGGTGCTCCGCCAAAGCCGCCATTTCGCGGCTGACTTCGAAGATGTAGGTCAAGGCGTCAAACGCGCCGATCTGGGTGTTGTCATCACCTTCGGTCGCGGGCACGCTGGTTTTATTATCGCGCATGGGTTGCATATAGCATCCTATGGTTGCTTTCGCCAAGGCCGGTAAATTTCCCCGTTAATTTATGTTTTCACACTATTTTCTTGAACTTGGCGCAACCTAGCCTGATCGCCTGGCCCACGCAGCGCGTTGACAGCCCCAGGTGCGGCCCCCAGTTTCCGCGCGCTTCGGGCCCGGGCCCGATTGAGGATCGCCCCCCAACATGCACGTCGTCGTCGTTGAATCACCGGCTAAGGCCAAGACCATCAACAAGTATCTGGGCGCGGACTACACGGTCCTGGCGTCCTACGGCCACATTCGCGATCTCCCCGCGAAGGACGGCTCGGTCAAGCCCGATGACGACTTCGCCATGGATTGGGAGCTGGATGCGAAGTCTTCCAAGCATGTGAAGGCCATCGCGGATGCGCTCAAGGACGCTGACAATCTCATCCTCGCCACAGACCCCGACCGCGAGGGAGAAGCAATTTCCTGGCACGTGCTGGAGACGTTGAAGAGCCGCAAAGCGCTTAAGGGCAAGAACGTCCAGCGCGTCACCTTCAACGCCATCACCAAATCGAGCGTACAGGCGGCGATGGCCGCGCCACGCGAGATCGACATGGAGCTGGTCGATGCCTACATGGCGCGCCGCGCGCTAGACTATCTCGTTGGCTTCACGCTCTCACCCGTACTCTGGCGCAAATTGCCGGGCGCGCGCTCGGCGGGGCGGGTGCAATCGGTGGCGCTGCGTATCATTGTTGACCGCGAAGTCGAGATCGAACGCTTCAAGCCGCAGGAATATTGGTCGGTCGATGCCCAGATGACGACGCCCCGTGGGGAAGCTTTCACCGCGCGCATCTCGGCGTTCGAGGGCAAGAAACTCAAGCGCCTCGATATTCCGAACCAGGCGATGGCGTTTTCCGCACGCGATGCGATCAAGCGTGGCGGCTTCAAGGTGAGCGCGGTGGAAGCGAAACCCACCAAGCGCAATCCGCCCCCGCCGTTCACGACTTCGACGCTGCAACAGGAAGCCGCGCGCAAGCTCGGCTTCAACGCCTCGCGCACCATGCAAACCGCGCAGCGTCTGTACGAAGCCGGCCACATCACCTACATGCGCACAGACGGCGTCTCCATGGACGAAGGCGCCATCCGAGAGCTACGCCGCACAATCGACGACCAATTCGGCAAGCAATACACGCCAGCCGAGCCGCGCCGCTACGCCTCCAAGATCAAGAACGCGCAGGAGGCCCACGAGGCCATTCGCCCCACCGATCCCACGCGCGCCGCCAAGGATTTGAATGTCGAAGGCGACCAGGCCCGGCTTTACGAACTGGTTTGGAAGCGCGCGGTGGCGTCGCAAATGGAAGCAGCCTCGCTCGAACGCACCACAGTCGATCTCACCGAACCCACCGGCAAAGTGGAGCTGCGCGCCAATGGGCAAGTGATCCTGTTCGACGGCTTTTTGAAACTCTATCAGGAAGGCCGCGACGACGAAGAAGACGAAGAAAATCGCCGCCTGCCGCAGATGAAGCAAGGCGAAGCGGTGAAGGTCGAGGACGTGAAGGCCGACCAGCACTTCACCGAACCGCCGCCGCGCTTCTCCGAAGCGAGCCTGGTGAAAAAGCTCGAAGAACTCGGCATTGGCCGCCCCTCGACCTATGCTGCGATCTTGGAGAAGCTGCGCGAGCGCAATTATGTGCGCATGGACAAGAACCGCTTCATCGCCGATGACCGCGGCCGCATCCTCACCGCATTCATGGAGAATTTCTTCGCCAAGTACGTAGAGTACGATTTCACCGCCGACCTCGAAGAAAAGCTCGACGAAGTCTCCGCCGGCAATCTGCAATGGAAGGCGCTGATGCGCGAATTCTGGAGCGACTTTAACGGCGCCATCGGCGGCATCGCCGAGCTGCGCATTGGCGATGTGATCGAGAAACTCAACGAAGTGATGGGCGACCACATCTTCCCGGCGCGCGAGGATGGCGGCGATCCGCGCACCTGCTCGTCGTGCGGCACGGGGCGGCTTTCGCTGCGGCTCGGCAAGTACGGCGCCTTCGTCGCCTGCTCGAACTATAACGCCGAACCGCCATGCAAATTCACGCGCCCGCTCGCGGGCGCGGAGGAACTTCCCAACGGCGGCGTGCCCGCCGAAGGCCAGCCGCTCGGCGACGGCCCCACCGGGCCTGTGACGCTGAAAAGCGGCCGCTTCGGCATTTACGTCGAAATGCCCAACGGCGAAGACAAACCCAAGCGCGCGAGCTTGCCGAAGAATTGGGCCCCGGACAGCATCACGCTGGAACGCGCGCTGTCTCTGCTCTCGCTGCCGCGCCAGGTCGGCATGCATCCGAGCGAGAACGAGATGATCCTAGCCGGGCTCGGCCGCTACGGGCCGTATCTGCAGATGGGCAAGATGTACGCGAATTTGCCGAGCATCGAAGACGTGCTCGAAATCCAGATGAACCGCGCGGTGGCGGTGATCGACGAAAAGAAAACCGGCGGCGGCAAGGGCCGCTTCGGCCGCGCAGCCCCCGCGGCGCTGAAGGAACTCGGCGAAAGCCCGGTAACCGGCAAGCCCGTGCGCGTGCTCTCGGGCCGCTACGGGCCGTATATCAATGACGGCGAGATCAACGCGAACGTGCCGCGCGACAAGAAACCGGAGGATGTGACGCTGGATGAAGCGCTGTCGCTGCTCGCGGCGCGGCTGGAGGCTGGCGGGGGGAAGAAGAAGGGGAAGAAGGCGGTGAAGAAGGAAGCGGCCCCGAAGAAAGCACCGGCACCGAGAAAAGCCGCGGCAAAAAAGGCGCCCGCCAAGAAGGCCGCGAAGAAAGCGGCGGGCTAGAGGTGTCCGGCCCCGCTCTACAGAGCGCGCTGAGCAACCCTTCTCCGCTTGAGGGGAGAAGGTGGCCCGGAGGGCCGGATGAGGGGTTTGCGGTGTCTCCGGTTAGAGCGCGTTCCCCTCACCCGTCGCTTCGCGACACCCTCTCCCCTCAAGGGGAGAGGGTAAGCTAATGCCAAAACGTACAACACCTGCCCCCGCCGCCCTCACCCGCGAACTCGTCCTTTCCGCCATCGAAAAAGCCGGCGGCAGCGCGCAGAAGGGCGACATCGCGCGCGAGCTTGGCATTGGTCCTGACCAGAAGAAGGAGCTGCGCCACATCCTGCGCGCGCTGGAGGAAGAAGGCGCGCTGGGGCGCACGGGGCGCAAGCGTTATGCCGACACGCACGCGCTGCCGGCGTCGGGCGTCATGGACATTGTCGACCGCGATGCTGACGGCGAACTGATCGCGCGCATGCGTGGGCCGGACGGCTTGTTCGGCCCCGGCGTGCGGCTCGCGCCCGGCGAGGCGCGTGGCCAGAAAGGCGAAGCGGCCATCGGCGTCGGCGACCGCGTGCTGGCGCGCATCGCGCGCACTGACGATGGGCTGGAAGCGCGCGTGGTCAAGCGGCTCGGCCAGAGCGCGCACCGCATTCTCGGCGTGTTCCGAGCCATGAAGGACGAACGTGGACGCAATTTCGGCGGCGGACGCGTCGAGCCCGCCGACCGCAAGGCGCGCTTCGATATCGTCATCGAGGCGCACAATGTCGGCGAAGCCAAGCACGGCGATCTGGTGCTGGTGGAAATAGATGCGCGCCAAGCCGAGCGCGCGCACGGGCCCAAACGTGGGCTGATCAAGGAAATCGTCGGTAACGAGAACGACCCGCGCGCCGCTTCGATCCTGGCCATGCACACCCACGGCATCATGCCGGGCTTTACCCCAGAGGAAGAAGCGCAAGCCAAAGCGGCCAAGCCCGCGCCGCTCAGGGGCCGCGTAGATCTGCGGCAAGTGCCGCTGATCACCATCGACCCCGAGGATGCGCGCGATCATGACGACGCGGTGTTCGCGCAGCCCGATGGCGATTCCAAAAATCCCGGCGGCTGGCGCGTATGGGTGGCGATCGCGGACGTCTCCCACTACGTAACGCCCGGCTCTGCGCTCGATCGCGGCGCGTGGCGGCGCGGCAATTCCACCTATTTCCCAGACCGCGTCGCGCCGATGCTGCCGGAGACGCTCTCGGCCGATCTCTGCAGCTTGCGCGAGGGGGAGGAGCGCACGTGCCTTGCGGTTGAGATGGTGTTCGGCGCCGACGGCAAGAAGCGTCGCCACCAATTCGTGCGCGGACTGATGCGCTCGGCGGCGAAGCTTTCGTATGAAGCCGCGCAAGCCGCCATCGATGGCGAGCCGAACGAGAAAACCGCGCCGCTGCTGGAGCCGATCCTGAAACCGCTGTGGGCGGCGTATGCGTGCGTGTGGAAGGGGCGGGAACAACGCCAACCGCTCGATATCGACGCGCCCGAACACAAGATCGTCTTCAAGGACGGCAAAGTCGCCGGCGTGAAGCGGCGCGAGCGTTTCGATGCGCATAAGCTCATTGAAGAATTCATGATTCAGGCCAATGTCTGCGCCGCGGAAACGCTGGAGCTGAAAGGCCGGCCGCAGATTTTCCGCGCCCACGACCGGCCGAGCGACGAAAAGATCGCCGCGCTCTCCGATTTTCTGCCGACCGTCGATATGTCGTGGGCCAAGGGCCAGAGCGTCACCGCAGCGCGCTTCAACCGCATCCTGCATCTGGCGGAGAAATCCGCCAACAAGGACATCGTCAACGAAGTGGTGCTGCGCACGCAATCGCAGGCGGTGTATTCGCCGGAAAATATCGGCCATTTCGGCTTGAACCTGGCGCGCTATTCGCACTTCACGTCGCCGATCCGCCGCTACGCCGACGTCACTATCCACCGCGCCTTGATCCGCGCACTGAAGCTGGGCGAGGACGGCGCCACGGACAAAGACGAAGCGCGTTACGACGAAACCGCCAAGCACGTCAGCGAAACCGAGCGCAAGAGTATGGCCGCCGAACGGGACGCCACTTCGCGATACATAGCCTCGTTCCTGGCAGACCGCATTGGCGCCGAGTTCGAAGGCCGCGTCACCGGCGTCACCCGCTTTGGCCTGTTCATTCGTCTCGACGAAACCCAAGCGGATGGCTTGGCGCCGATCCGTTCGCTCGGCGACGAACGCTGGCATCACGATGAAGCGGCCCACGCGCTGGTGGGCGAGGCTAGCGGCGTGCGCTTTCCGCTCGGCATGCGCGTTGTTGTACGATTGGAGGAAGCAACGCCGATTTCTGGCGGGCTATTGTTCTCCGTGCTCACCGGCGCCGAACCGCCCGCGCCGGGATGGCGCAAGAACAAGGGTCGCGGCGGCGGGCGTGATTTCAGCAGCCATCGCGGCAAGCGGCGGCGCTAGCGCTTGCCATAGCGCGCGCATCGCGCCAGCCTCTCCACATGAACGCAACTCCCGCCCCTAAACCCCTCGGCTTCTGGTCCTGCTGGGCGCTCACTGTGGGCTGTCTGATCGGCTCGGGCGTGTTCACGCTGCCGGCAGTGCTCGCGCCGTACGGGCTGATGAGTTTCGGCGGCTGGCTGATCGCGGGCGCCGGCTCGATCATGCTGGCGCTGGTGTTCGGTCAACTCGCGTCGCGCACCGCACGCAGCGGCGGCCCCTACACCTACGCGCACGAAGCCTTCGGCGAATTCACCGGCTTCGCCATCGCCTGGGGCTATTGGTGCTCCTATTGGATCGCGATCCCAGCTATCGCCATCGCGTTCGCCGGTTATCTGCCGGAATTCTTTCCAGCCCTGAAGGACAACCCACAGGGCCAAGCGCTGTCGGCGCTGGCGCTGATCTGGACGCTCACGCTCATCAACATACGCGGGCTGCGCGAAGCGGGCTTCATTCAAATCCTGATGACGGCGCTGAAAATCGTGCCGCTCGTGGCGATTGCTGGGCTTGGCATCGCCGCGGGCGATCCCGCCAATCTGCCGGCATTGAATCCGAACCATTCTTCCGTCCTCACGGCGCTATCCGCCACAGCGCTACTCACCTTATGGGCGTTTACCGGATTTGAGGCCGGCGCGATGCCGGCAGCTAACGTGAAAAACCCCGAGCGGGTGATCCCGCGTGCAATTATCATCGGCATGGTCACGGTCACGCTGATCTATCTCAGCGCCACAGCCGCAGTGATGCTGCTGGTGCCAGCCGAGACTCTGGCGCAATCGACCGCGCCGTTCGCTGACGCCGCGCGCGCGTTTGGAGCATGGGGTCCGCGTATTGTCTCCGCGGGCGCACTCATCGCCACCGCAGGCGCGCTCAACGGCATCATCTTCGTGTGCGGGCAGATGCCGATGGCGGTGGCGCTCGACAAGCTGGCGCCACCTGCGTTGGCCCGCACCAATCGCGGCGGAGCGCCCTATGTGGCGTTGCTTATCTCGTCCGTGCTCGGTTCTCTGCTGCTGTTGCTGAATTATTCGCGCGGAACCATCAAAGCGTTCGAGTTTTTGGTGATGATGAGCACGCTGACCATTCTACTGCCCTACCTGGTCAGCGCATTGGCGGAACTGCGTCATTCCTGGAACCGGTCCAAATCATGGGCGCTGGCAGCGCTTTTGGCAGGATATTACGTCCTGTTCGCCATCCTGGGCTCGGGCGCTGAAGTGATTGCCTGGGGCGGCGTGCTGATGGCGCTCGGCGTACCGGTGTACATATTGGGACGGAAGCTGCGGTAACTTATTCGCCCCGTTTGAACGGCGTGTGCTCGCTAAGCATTTCCGCTTCCTGGACAACAACAGGTGTCTCCGCCTCCAGGTATCGCGCCACCGCGTAACGCAAAGCCGCCTCTGCGATCCAATGGGCCGAATAGGTGGGCACAGGCGTGTAGCCGCGCGCCAATTTGTGCTCGCCCTGCGCGCCCGCCTCCACGCGCGGCAAACCCAGTTCTATGGCAAGTTCGATCGCTTGGTAATAGCAGAGCTCAAAATGCAGGAACGGCACGTCGGCGACGCGCCCCCAATAGCGGCCGTAGAGCGCCTCGCCGCCAACCAGGTTTAGCGCCGAGGCGATCGGCATGCTTTCCGCTTCCGCCACGAACAACACGCACGCATCCCCCAAACGCTCGCCCAACAGCGCGAAGAAATCGCGGTTCAAATATGGCGAGCCCCATTTGCGCGAACCGGTGTCCACGTAGCATCGGAAGAAGAAATCCCAATCGCTGACTTTGATGTCGTCGCCGCGAAGACGCTTGATGCTCAACCCGTCGCGCGCTCGGATGCGCTCGCGACGGATGGACTTCCGCTTCTGCGACGAAAGGTCCGCGAGAAAATCGTCGAAGTCGGAATATCCGCTATTGAACCAATGGTATTGCAGTCCAGTTCGCGTCTGGAACCCGAGCGGCGCGAGGCGTACGCAAGCCTCGCGGTCGGCAAACGTCACGTGCGTGGAGGAAACGCCAGAACTTCTGGCGAGACTAATTGCCGCTTGTGCTAAAGCGCGCTCGACCTCCCCGTCGCGCGCCAGGATGCGCCGTCCCGGCACCGGCGTGAAAGGAACGGCGCATTGCAGCTTCGGGTAATAACGCCCGCCGGCGCGGTGGAAAGCATCCGCCCAGGCATGATCGAACACGTATTCGCCATAGGAATGATCCTTGACGTAGAGAGGCATGACGCCAACCGCCGTCCCCGCTTCGCGCGCGACGAGGTGTGCGGGCCGCCAACCGCTTCGCCCGCCGACGCAGTCGCTTTCCTCCAACGCTCGTAGAAAATCCCAAGAGACGAACGGATCGTAGGGCGCATCACTCGGATTTGCGCAGCTATCCCATTCCTCGCGCGCAATGCTCGCGAGATCGCCGAACAGCTGGATCGAAAGGGAATCACCACCGTCCATGAGAGATCTGTAGCGCGTCACTCAATCTCAAACACGCCATCGACCTCGACCGCAAAATTCAGCGGCAGATTGGCCTGCCCCACCGCAGAGCGGGCGTGACGGCCGGCATCGCCGAAAACCGCCACCATGACGTCGGAGCAACCATTCATCACCTGCGGTATAGGATCGAAATCGGGCGTGACGTTGACGAAGCCGCCAAGCTTCACCACACGTTTTACGCGATCGAGATCGCCGCCGCACGCAGCCTTCACCTGCGCGAGCAAATTGAGCGCACAGAGCCGCGCGGCAGCTTGGCCCTGCTCCACCTCAATCTCGTCGCCCAATTTGCCTTTTATGCCGCCAGACGCATCAACCGACACCTGCCCAGACACGAACACAAGTTTGCCAACGATCACGTACGGCACGTAGGACGCGACCGGCGCCGGCGGCGTCGGTAACGCAATGGCGAGTTCCTGCAGGCGTGCTTCTATCTTGCTCATGACCCAGCTCCCATCTGGGCAGTCTTAGCGGCCGGAGGGTGCGGCGTCACGGGGGATTCATTTCTCCTCCCCTTTCAACGCCCGCCCGGTTTGCACCGCGTCTCTGCCAAACCTGTGACGAGCTTTTGCAATCGCCGCCTCGGCGGCGGCGCGCTTGGGGGTTTCGGTGTCAAGCATGTCGCCTTTGTCGGCTTCCGCCGCGGCGCTGAAATCGGATAAGCCTACGCCAATCAGACGGAACTTTGTACGTCCATCTGCATCGCACGCCAGCAATTCGCGCGCGGTCTCGAAGATGCGGTGCGCTAACAGCGTCGGTTCAGGCAATTGCCGCCGGCGTGTTATAATTTTGAAGCGCGCATCTTTCAGCTTCAGCGTCAGCGTGCGTCCCGCCGCATCGCCAGCGCGACAGCGGGCGGCTACTTTTTCGCATAATGGCCAGAGAATATCTTCCAGCGTTTCGATCTCGCTGACATCCTCGAAGAACGTGGTTTCCGCTGAGATACTCTTACGCTCACCGTCCGGATCGACACGGCGGGAATCCTCCCCCATCGAGAGATGAAACAGGTGCGCGCCCCAATCGCCGTAGAGCGCGCGCATACGTTGCGGGCCAGCTACACGGATGTCACCGATGCGCTTCAAGCCGTTGCGTTCGAGCGCGGCGGCGTTCGCAGGGCCGACGCCCGGCAAAGTCGCCACCGCGCGCGGCTCCAGAAACGCCAGCGCTTCTGCGCGCCCGATCACCGAGAACCCGAGCGGCTTGTCGAGATCGGAGGCGGTCTTGGCCAGGAATTTGTTGAAGCTGAGCCCGATAGAGACCGTGAGTTGGCGCTCCTCCCAGATGCGGTTCTGCAGCTTGATCAAGGACTGCGCCGGCGTCCCGCCATGCAGCGCTTCGGTGCCGCTCAGATCCATGAACGCCTCGTCGATCGAGAGCGGCTCCACTTGCGGGGTCAGCGTTTCCATCATGGCGCGGATAATGCGTCCTTCCTCGGCATATTTGCGCATATCGCCGCGGACCACTTTGGCCTGCGGGCAAAGCTTCAGCGCCTTGAACATCGGCATCGCCGAGCGCACGCCGTAGGCGCGAGCAAGGTAGCAGCAGGTGGAGACCACGCCGCGCTTGCCGCCGCCGACTATAACCGGATGCGGTTGCAAGCTAGGATCGTCGCGCTTTTCGATGCTGGCGTAGAACGCGTCGCAATCGAGATGGGCAATGGCGAGCGCGGCGAGTTCCTGATGCTCAATGCCCCGCTCTTCGCCGCAGGATGCGCAGCGCGGCGATGAGTTCTCGCAGGCGCAAGCGCGGCAGAGGATCACGTGACATGGACCGCCGGCGCCCTCGCCGGCATACGGTGTTGCGAGCACATCTCTGCTTGGGCGGTAGCAACCACCGTGCCGGCGAGGGCGCCGGCGGTCCATGTTACACGCCCGATCACGCCTCGCCCTCGCGCCAGAGCCAGGCCGCGCCGCGAACGCCGGAGCTGTCGCCGTGCGTGTTCTTCACCACCTTCGCTGCGACGAAATCAGAGAACACGTGGGCGATCAGTTTGCCTTGGATGCTGGGATAGAGGCTCTCAATATTGGAGACGCCGCCGCCCAGCACGATCACGTCCGGATCGAGGATGTTCATCATCACCGCCAGTCCACGCGCGATGCGGTCGGCGAGCAGATCGAGCAGCGCGATTGCATTTGCATCGCCTGCTTGCGCCAGCTTGTCGGCGTCGCGCGCGCCCATGCCCGCCCAGCGCCTGAATCCAGTCCCTGATATCCATTGTTCGAGGCAGCTCCACCGCCCGCACCAATCGCGTACCGGAACCTCGTCAGCGCGCGCCCATGGCAGCGGCGTATGCCCCCATTCCCCGCCAATGGCGCTTGCGCCGGTGATCAACTTGCCATCGACGATCACGCCCCCGCCGCAGCCGGTGCCCAGGATGACGCCAAACACCACGCACGCTCCCGCCGCGGCGCCGTCGGTCGCCTCCGAGAGCGCAAAGCAATTGGCGTCATTTTCTGCCCTTACCGGTCGCGAGAGCGCCGCTTTCAAGTCTTCCAGGAACGGCTTGCCGTTGAGCCACACTGAGTTGGCGTTACGTACCAGCCCGGTGAGCGGAGAGAGCGAACCCGGCATGGCCAAGCCAAGCGGAAGCGGCGGCGCCCCCGCATTGGCCTCGATCCGCCGAGCCAGGTCAGCGACAGCCGCGACGGCCGCGCGATAATCCCCAGGGTTGGGCACACGCTCGCGCGCCACGATTTCGCCTTGGGAATCAAGCAGCGCCGCTTCGATTTTGGTGCCGCCGAAATCTACGCCGAGGCGCATGGAAAACCCTTAATCGCTCGCTAACGCTAGGCGCGAGATTGCTGTGTTTACGACGGGTTGTTAAGGCCTATCGGCTATGGTGCGGCACGAGCGGCCCTACCGAAGGCGCGGGGGGCCTTCGAGAAACGAAGTGGGTGCATGGCTAAGACCGTTCTCATTGTCGAAGACAGCGAACTCAATATGAGGCTGTTTAACGATCTCCTGGAGGCCTTTGGCTACCGGACAGTGAAGACCCGTGACGGTCGCCAAGCGTTGCCGCTCGCGCGTGAACACAAACCCGACCTCATCGTTATGGACATCCAGCTACCGGAAATTTCCGGCCTCGATCTTACCGAACGGCTGAAGAAGGATCCGCTGCTCAAATCCATCCCGGTGGTCGCAGTTACCGCTTTCGCTATGCGCGGCGACGAGCAAAAAATCCTAGCCGCCGGCTGCGACGCCTACCTCTCCAAACCGATCTCGGTCACCACCTTCCTCGAAACCATTCGCCGCTTCATCGGATAAGGGGCCCCGCTTGAGCGCGCGCATCCTTGTCGTCGACGATCTCGAAGCCAACCGGCGCCTGCTGCAGGCCAAATTGGGTGCGGCCTATTACGAGGTGTTGACCGCCCAGCGCGGCGAAGAAGCGGTGCAGCGCGCCAAACGCGAACACCCCGACATCGTGCTAATGGACGTGATGATGCCCGGTGGCATTGACGGCTTCGAAGCGTGCCGGCGCATCAAGGCCGCACCCGAGACGCGCCACATCCCGGTAATCATCCTCACCACCCTGGACGATCGCGAGAGCCGGCTGCGAGGTCTGCAGGCCGGCGCTGAGGATTTCCTCACCAAGCCAATCGACGAAGTTCAACTCATGGCGCGGGTCAAGAGCCTCGTGGGACTGAAAGTCGTGATCGACGAGTTGCGCGCCCGCGAAGCCAGCGGCAAGCGCTTGGGCGTCATCGAAGATGCGCCCGATCCGCTCGAAAAACATCGCCTGATCGCCGGCAATGTGCTGCTGATTGACGATAACCCGACCCAGATCAAGCGCGCGAGAACTGCACTCGGCGTCGAGCATCGCGTCGCGGTCCTTGGCGGAGACGCCGACGCCGGCCCTCCCGATCTTGCGGTGGTGTCGGTCAACGCCAAGGCCTTCGACGGCTTCCGCATTATCGCGCGCATGCGTTCAGGAGCGGCTACCCGGCATTTGCCGATCCTCGCCATCGTCGATAGCGACGACCGCACCCGCGCCGTGCGTGCGCTCGAACTCGGCGCCCACGATATCATCGCCCGCCCGCTCGACGAGGACGAATTGCTCGCTCGCGCGCGCACGCTCATGCGCCGCAAACGCTATATGGATGCTCTGCGCTCGCGCCTGGACCAGAGCCTTGAACTCGCCATCACCGATCAGCTTACCGGATTGTACAATCGCCGCTTTCTTTTCTCGCAATTGGGTCCGCTGGTCCAGCGCTCGCAATGCGGCGGCGACACAGTCTCGGCGATGACGCTCGATATCGACCATTTCAAGCGCTGCAACGACACGTTCGGCCACGACGTCGGCGATGCGGTGCTGCAGGAATTCGCCGCACGTCTTGCCTCCAACGTGCGCCCCTCGGACTTCGCCTGCCGCATGGGCGGGGAGGAATTCGTGGTGATCATGCCGCGCGCCAATGGCGATCTCGCCTGCCACGCCGCCGAGCGGCTTCGACGCTCCATCTGCGCCGAGCCGTTCAACGTTCCAGGCCCCCCGCACCCGCTGGACATCACGGTGTCGATCGGCGTCGCCTGCACCGAGCACGCCGAGGACACAGCCGACACCCTGCTCAAGCGCGCCGACGAGGCGCTTTACGAAGCTAAACGCAGCGGCCGCAACCGCGTGGTGGGGAAAGCAGCGCGAAGCGCGGCTTAGGGCGCGAAACGCACCACCGCCCACATTGCGCTCCCCACGCAAATCCCCGATATACCGGGCCATGAACATGACTTACGTCCGCGCCGTTGAAGCCCCTGACGGGCGCAACGGCCAGATCAAACTCTACGACCCCGCCGCCGCCTTTCCCGGCATGGCCAAGGCGGGCAAGCTGGCGGCGTCGTGTCTAGATATGTTAGCCGGCGAAGTGCGCGAAGGCGTTAGCACCGGCCGGCTTGACGATTTGGCGCGTCAATTCGTTTACGATCACGGCGCGTTGCCGGCCTGCCTCGGCTATCGCGGCTACCGCAACACCTTGTGCATTTCGCTCAACCATGTGGTGTGCCACGGCATTCCCGGCGAGCGCGTGCTCAAGGACGGCGACATGATGAATATCGACGTGACCGTCATCGTCGACGGCTGGCATGGCGACACCAGCCGCATGTACGCAGTGGGCGAAGTCCCGCGCAAGGCCGCGCGGCTCATGGATGTAACCTACGAAGCGTTGCTGCGCGGGATCGCGGCGATCAAGCCGGGCGCCACACTCGGCGATTTGGGCTACGCCATCCAATCCTACGCCGAGAGCGAGCGTTGCACCGTTGTGCGCGAGTTCTGCGGTCATGGCGTGGGGCGCATCTTCCATGATGCACCAAACATTCTACATTACGGCAAGCGCGGCCAAGGCGATGAACTGAAGCCCGGCATGATGTTCACGGTCGAACCGATGCTCAATGCGGGCTCGCCTGCCGTGAAAATTCTGGGTGATGGCTGGACCGCCGTGACCAAGGACAAATCGCTCTCGGCGCAATACGAGCATTCGGTTGGCGTAACCGAAACGGGGGTCGAAGTGTTTACCGCCTCGCCCGCGGGACTCGACACACCCCATCGCGCCACGGCTTAACCGATGGCCGGAACCGGCAAGCCCACGCGCGACGGCTCAACTAAGCCAGGAGTTGAGGATTCTGAGGTTTTCGAATTTCGCCTCGATGTTGCACCGGTCGCGATACCCCGCCGCGCCACGCCCAAACCAAGCGCCGCCGACAAACCCCACTATCATGACCATCGCGCGCGTTTGCGCCAACGCTTCGGAGAGGCAGGCGCCGGCGCGTTGGCCGACTATGAGGTGCTGGAATTGTTGCTATTCCGAACCATTCCCCGTCGCGATACCAAGCCCCTTGCGAAGGCGCTCCTGAGCACTTTCGGCGATCTCGCCGCCGTACTCGGCGCGCCCGCTCAACGCATTGCGGAGGTGGATGGGGCGGGCCCCGCCGTGGCGCAGGATCTCAAAATTGTACAAGCCATGCTGGAGCGCGCCTCACGTGCGAGCTTGATGCAGCGGCCTATAATTTCCTCCTGGGCCCAATTGGTGAAATATTGCTCACTGGCGATGGCCAATGCCGCGCGCGAGCAATTCCGCGTCCTCTTTCTCGACGCGAAGAACCAATTGATCGCCGACGAGATTATGAACGAGGGGACTGTCGATCACGCGCCCGTCTACCCACGCGAAATCGCGCGGCGTGCATTGGAGCTTTCCGCCGCCGCCGTGATCCTCGTGCACAATCATCCGACTGACCAACATTCAGTCACGGTTGATCACGCTCTTTCCCACTGAAACACCGAGAATTTTTTCGGTCTTGATGCTCCGACGCCCGCCGACGAAAGCGGGACCCGGTATCGGTAATGGCGCCGTTAGATTCCGAATTTCGGGTCGAAAACGCTCCTACCGATCCCCACTACGGAGACCGGAAAGATGGCGAGTTTGAGCGATGGAACGATCCGTTCGGCGATCAAGCGGGTTGAGTTCACGGGCCGCTCGGAAATCCTAAGGGATGGCGAAGGACGAGGCGTCGGGCGACTCTTATTGGTGCTTCGGCCGCGCACGAAACGCGTCACGACGTATTGGTCGGCGGCCC
Source organism: uncultured Alphaproteobacteria bacterium (assembly GCA_902826035.1). Taxonomy (GTDB): domain Bacteria; phylum Pseudomonadota; class Alphaproteobacteria; order Caulobacterales; family Aquidulcibacteraceae; genus Vitreimonas. The sequence continues at coordinate 29,116 of CADEDG010000004.1, read as the reverse complement.
AGTACCGCGAGGGGCGCAAGGTCCAGATCAAGATCGGGGACTATCCTTCGATGGGCCTGGCCGAGGCCCGCGAGACGTTTCAGCGCGACTACGCCAACCTTATCCAGAAGGGCCGGCACATCCGGGTGGCCCGCGACACACGTACGGGGACCGTGGGCGACCTTTTCGACGGCTACGCGGAGTATCTCCGCATCTCGAACAAATGCTCCTGGAAGGAGGCCAAGAAGGGTCTGGACAAGATCGCGGACACTCTGGGTCGCGATCGGCTGGCCCGAGACATCGAGCCCGACGAGATCACAGACATTCTGCGGCCGATATATTTGCGCGGGAAACGGTCCATGGCCGACCACGTCCGGAGCTACGTCCGCTCGGCCTATTCCTGGGCGATGAAATCCGAGCACGACTACCGGAGCACCTCGCCTCGTCGTTTCGGCATTGCAAGAAACCCAGCGGCCGGCATTCCGACCGAGCCGAAGATCGTGGGCACCCGATGGCTACGCGACGATGAATTTGTCCAACTCTACCGTTGGCTCGAAAACCCGAGCAGCCCGATCCATCCGCCCTACGCACGCGCCGTCCGTATTTTGATGCTCACCGGCCAACGCGTTGAAGAGATCGCGTCACTGCACCGCGATCAGTACGACCGAGGTGAAAAGCTCTTGGATTGGTCAACGACGAAGAACCGCAAGCCGCACACCATTCCCCTTCCTAGTCTGGCAATCGAGCTGCTCGAAGAGATCGAACCGAACGAGCACGGCTGGTTTTTCCCATCGGCGATGGACCCATCGAGGCCTGTTACTCACGGAACGCTCTACGCCTTCATGTGGCGGACACGCGAAACCGGCGTGATCCCGTACGTGACGAACCGCGATCTCCGCCGAACTTGGAAGACGCTTGCCGGACAAGCAGGCATCTCAAAGGAGCTGAGAGATCGTCTTCAGAACCACACGCTGCAGGACGTAAGTTCGAAGAGCTACGATCGTTGGAGCTACATGCCTGAGAAGCGCGCCGCGGTGGAGGTCTGGGATCGATTTGTTCGGGGGTTGCTGCATCTATCGCCGACGGGCGGCGACAACGTCGTTCGCCTTCAACGTGCTGGGAGCTGACTACGTGCGGCGTCATCCCTTCCGACGGCGACGTCTCTCTTCCGCCGCCGCCTCCTTCGCGCGACGCGTGATCTCCGCATGGGCCTTCCGGATTGCCTCTGGATCGACGGTCCAGCTGCCCTCGTCTTATACCGCTTGCCTATCCAATGGCCACTTGCCGGCCAACCGCGCTTCGACCTCAGCCCGATTCCAACGATCAACGTCGACTTTGGCGGGGAATTTTCCCGCAGCGATCCGTCGACGCAACTGTTGCGCATTCCAACCGGTTCGCTCGCGAACTTCGGTGCCGGTGATCCAATCTCTGGGCGCGTTAATCGACCTTCTCCCACGCGGCCCGCATTTATCTCGGAACCGGATTGACATCTCGTCGCTTATAAGCTACATATCGTTATGACGCAGATCCTCGAGACCGAGGTCTTCGTGACATGGTTAAAAGGCCTCAAAGACGGCCGCGCCAGGGCGAAGATACTCGTCCGCATCAAGCGGTTAGCCGCCGGCAATCCCGGCGACGTGAAGCCGGTTGGCAGCGGTCTGAGTGAGATGCGTATTCCTGAGGGCCCAGGCTACCGGGTCTATTACGGGACCCGTGGCGAGGAGCTTATCCTGATCCTCGCCGGCGGCGACAAGAGCACACAGGATAAGGACATCAAGCAGGCCCAAGAATTGTGGGCCGCATACAAGGCGTCGATCGATGAAAGCGAAGACGAAGAAGATTAAGGTTCGTCCGTTCGATGCGGCCGACTACATCGAGACGCCGAAGGATGTTGCGCTCTTTCTCGAGGCCGCGTTTGAAGGCGCATTCGAGGATGACAATCCAAGCCTGATCGCTGCTGCACTCGGCGACATCGCGCGATCTAAAGGCATGGCCGCAATCGCGGAAGAAACAGGCCTTAACCGAGAGACGCTTTATCGAGCGCTCAGCGCGGACGGCAATCCAACACTTGAGACAATGCAGGGCGTCCTGAAGGCGCTTGGCGTGCGCTTGGCCGTGGTGCCCGTCCACTCGCGCGTTGCGGCGTAATTCAGGGCGGTCCTCTCAACAGACCAACGCGAAATGACCATTGGTTGGAAGCAGTACCAGGACGAAGCCGCGGCCTTCTTCCGGTCTTTGGGTCTCGACGCTCAGACCGACGCGCGAATCAAGGGCGTCCGGACCATGCACGATGTGGATGTCCTGGTGATTTCGCATCACGCGGGGTTTGACGTGACATGGATCGTCGAATGCAAGCTCTGGACGACTGCCATCTCCAAACTTCATGTGCTCGCGCTGAGAGAAATCGTCACCGACGTCGGCGCTGACCGCGGCATCCTGTTGGCGGAATCGGGCTTTCAAAACGGCGCGCTCGAAGCCGCAAACCTGACAAACGTAAAATTGACATCGCTCGCCGCGCTTTCTGTTACTGCAGAGGCGGACATCCTCTCAATGCGCCTCAGAGAGTTGTTCGACCGGCTCGAAGCCTGCAGCAAGGCGTACTGGAGCCTCGCCAAATCAACACGGATTTCGCATGGGCTCCGACCGCAGGTTGGCACCGTTGGATATTCAGCTGCCAACATCATCGAACACTGCAAAGACGTGTTAATGCGGGCGTTGCGCGGCATCTACCCATTCGAAATCGAGAGCCTCTTCGCGTGCGCCCACCCTGACGTTCCTCGCTCCTTCGCTAGCCCACGGGATGCGGCGCGCCACGCAGACGCGTTGATCGTCGAAATGGAGGCCAAGCTCGCGGCGGCAAACTCTGAACCAGGTTGAGACCATCCAAAAGGAAACCCACCCTCTGGCCCGTCGGCGAGGAGTCAGCCAACATGCGGCCCTCGCTTTGGTCCCTCGGTGACAATTGGAACTCACGTTCGAAACCACGGAGCTTCGAGCCATTTGCGAAAATCGCAAAAAGGCCACGCAGCTCATGGGCTACGAGGCGGCGCTTTCCCTCAGCCAGAGACTTGCCGATCTGCGCGCTGCCGAGACCGCGGCCGAGTTCTTCGAACTATTCGCCGACGACCTTTCGCCGCCAGGTGCCGAAACGATGTCGGTAGTCCTCCCAAGCGGCTGGAGCATTAACTTCCGCTGCGCACATCTCAGCCCACCGCTTGGCGCGTCAGGTGATCTGGATTGGACGCGCGTTAGCCGGGTGAAAATTGTCTCCGTGGAGCAGCGAACATGACCGGCCCTTCGTTTGCCCCACAATGGTTCTCCCGACCAGGAGACACCGTACTAACGCTTATGAAGAAACGCGGTCTGTCACCCGCCGCTCTGGCTGAGCGAACGGGTTTAGCGCGCGGCGCGATCCAAGGCTTACTTGACGGTTCGGCCGCGCTCGATGACGACATCGCCGCGAAACTTTCGACGCACATCGGCGGTTCGCGCGCATTTTGGAGAGCACGCCAAGCTCAGTACGAACGCGATCTGGAAACTGTGTCTGAGGCAATTGATCCGACAGATGCAGATACATGGCTGCGCTTGCTGCCGATAAAACAGATGCGAAATACCGGCTGGATTGAAGATACCAACGACAGACGGCGTTTGCTTCAGGCGTCACTGTCGTACTTCGACGTCTCCAACCCCGATGAATGGAAAAGCCGTTACGGTCAGTTCGCTAGCGAGTTTCGGTACCGATCTTCGGAGACATTTGAATCCACAATTGGAGCCCTCGCCGCCTGGCTAAGGCAAGGCGAATTGCAGGCCAAGTTCGCCTACGCGGAGCCTTGGGACCAAATCGCGTTTCGTCGTGCAATTATGGAAGCACGGCACCTGACCCGAACCAAAAATCCAGCTTCGTTCATACCGAGGCTTCGAGATCTCTGCGCACAATGCGGTGTGGCGATACTCTTTGTACGTACGCCGCCAGGTTGTCGGGCAAGCGGCGCCAGCCGTTTTGCCTCCCGCGATCGCGCAATGATGATTCTGAGTTTTCGTTACTTAAGCGACGATCACTTCTGGTTCTCGTTCTTTCACGAAGCGGGCCATCTAGTCCTCCACGGACAAGACAAAACTTTTGTCGATGGTGATATTGCAGCCCACACACGTGAGGAAGAGGAGGCCAATGCATTTGCCGGCGGCGTTCTGATACCTCGTGACCGCCTTGATGAACTGCTTTCCCTTCGAGCCCGCGTCGAAGATATTGTGCGCTTTGCTCAGCGCGTCGGCGTGTCACCGGGCATAGTCGTTGGACAAATGCAGCACTACGAAGTTATCGGTCCACACCAGATGAATGGTCTCAAACGACGATTCAGCTGGGACCAAGTCACGGCAGCTAGCCACGAAAGTGAACAAACCTCGTAGGACTTTTTTGCCAGTTGCAGATTGAATCTTCCATCACCTGCATGCCAAGCCCGAGTTGAGCTCCGAGTTCCACTACCCATGCATCGAGTTCGGCATCGTGCGAGCCATCTTCCTCGTCGCCCAAGAATAACAAACGTGATCCAGCTCGAGGCCCACTGGCTTCGCGGATATAGGCCAAGCCCGGATCAATCGGCGCCAAATGAAGGCGCCCCAAGAGCGTTAGGTAGTCGAACTTCGCCAGTCTGCCGAACCGGTGTACGATCATGTCGCGGTAGAACCGATCGAAGATTGAGTGAGGATCATTTCCGCCCTCTCTAACCAACCGGCTTACCAAGGCCGCGTGAGTCCCATCCTTGCCAACCCAAGTTAGATAGCTGCGGACCACCGCCGCAGTGCCCTTCGGTCCTGGCTTCAGAGATTCGTACTTGCGGTGATTGCTGAAGCGCCCGGTGAGTTCGTGTCTGTTGGACTCTAGCCATGACGCAAACGCATCGGGATCAGCGTTGACTCGATCCCACGTCCAAGCGCCCTTTCCCAAGCCCGAATATACCGCCTTGAGCAACCGCCAACCGGTAACTCCGCTATTGCCGAAATGCGTTGCGAGGAAGACGAGCCACATCGCCTCCTCCATCCTTCCAGCGCGGGCGTGAAGGACCGCGGCGAGTTCCGGATCGAACATTGAATCATTCGGATCGGCGCGAGCGGGATCGATGCTCCGCCCCATCCGTAAACGAGTATAGTCAAGTCGCCGAAGGCTGGAGACCATTTGCCAAGCTAACACACTCCGCGTCTCCTCGGACGCAGCGCCGGATAGTGCGCGACGTTCAGAATACTTAAGCAGGCCTTCCGAAAGGCGCTGCGCCATCGCTCGGCGGGAGGGCCACATGCGTCCTCAGAAATCAAAAGAGGGTTGAAACGGAAGAACGGGCTTGCGCTCTTTGAGACCTTTTCGTGCGTCCGCGAAGATTCGGTACTGGTCATGCGCCAGCCCTTCCTTCAGGTCGTCGATCTTGTCATCTTCGCCAGTGGCCGCGAAGATCGCGAGTAATCGCACCAGATCGGCCCAGTACGGTGCAGTTTCGAGATGCGAGGCCTTCAGATCGTGGCCCTCTCGCAGCCGCATTTCGGCGTCCTGCAGGTTGCGCAGCGCCGGCCAAGGATTTCCCGATGGCATCTTCGGCATGGCGATGCTGGCCTGCACTCCCTCGGACAGATATTGCTTTGCGAGTTCAATCGACTCGCCTTCGTACAGATGCATGCTCATAGCAAAGTGATAATATCGACCTACGCCGACGCCGAGCGTTCGAGCCAGTAGCTCCTGAAGCATCGTGAAACAGAATACGTCATGCGGAAGACCGATATAGGCATCGTTGGACCTCATGTTCACCGCAAGCTGGAGCCGTTTGCTGCGGACGACGAACTGCAGCGTACATGTACACGGCACGTCCTCGCGTTCCGAGATCAGGTCCTCTGCATCGAATAGTTGGATCACCGCACGGCGGCTGCTCGGACGCTCTCGCAGCAGTTCAATTACACCCTTTATTTGGTCCACTCCACGATGATGAAAGAGCCGAGGACCGTAGCCTGCAGGTACGATCTCCGCATCGTCAGTCGGATATTTCGGAAGGTAGTAACGGATGAAATCGAGTTGGTAGTCTCGCGAGAGGTACCACAAGAACTCGCCAAGGCAGCTGAACGGTTTTGCGCGCGTCTCGCTGCGGCTCAACCGCGCCAGCGGGTTCGTCAACTCCAGCAAAACACCCAACAATTCCCTGGTAGCACCTTTGGAGGGCTGCGGACGGTTCGTGCTCGCTAGCAGCTTCGGATAGAGCTTTCTCAGCAAGTCATCGAGTGTTCGCGCCGTGATCCGCATTCTGCATCCTGCGTGAGCGAACGAAAAACCATCAAATCGCAGTAGAGATATTCGCTTGACCTCTCAACCGGTGATACGTGGAGTTAGTCACCGCCGCGCATCGAATCGCGCCTGCAACAACGTCAACTCCTACTGATTGGCAGTCACTATGGTCCTGGCTGAAGCCGAAAGTCTGATCGAAGCCAGTCCGGATCACCGTCTACTCCACCGCGTCCCGACGGTCGCCACGTGGACCTTGCCAACAGCCGTCGGTGAAATTCGCCGCGCTGTAGTCGTCGATACGGAGACGACCGGCCTCGATCAGGATCGCGATGAAGTCATCGAACTTGCACTGTTGCCGTTTGACTACGAACGGGCGAGCGGGCGCATTGTTGCAGTTCATGAGCGAGATGCGATCTCGGAATTCCGTGAACCAACTCGTCCCATCCCGGCCGAGGCGAGCAATATCCACGGAATCACGAACGAGATGGTCAAAGGCCATGCGATCAATGCCGAGCGTGTGCGTGCGATCATCGAGCCCGCGCATTTGGTCATTGCGCACAACGCCGGTTTCGATCGACCAATGGTCGAGAAGCATTGGTCGATCTTCGAGGAAAAACACTGGGCGTGCTCGTTCGTTGACATAGATTGGAAGGCTGAAGGTATCGGATCCGCCAAGCTCGACTATCTGCTCCATGCGCACGGCTGGTTTCACGATGGACATCGAGCGCTGTCGGACGCGTTAGCTACGCTCTTCCTGCTGACTCGCGAGCTGCCACAATCGAAGCAGCTTGGTCTTGCGGCCCTTCTTGCTTGCGCGCGGACACCGTTGCGGGCTGTGCGCGCCGAAGACACGGCTTTTGAACAACGCGCCGCGTTGAAGGGGCGTGGGTATCGCTGGGACGATGGAGAAGCCAAGCGTACCAAGGCGTGGTGGATCATGACAAGCGACCCTGACGCAGAGGTAGCTTGGCTCCGCCAGGAAATCTACCGAGATAAGGGCCGTATCGCCGTTAGCAACGTGCCGCCAACCCAGCGCTACTCGTCAAGAATGTGGGCGAGCGAATGAAGACGCAGATCGCGGACTACAAAGCCTTCAAGCGAGACATCGTCGATGTCGACCGGCTCGACTTCCTCCAGCACCGCGGCGAAATTCGGCGAGCCTTCCACTGCGCCATCTCGCTCTTCCACCTAAGCGATTGGGTCTATGACGCCCACAAGGCCGCGATTGACGGCGCATTCACCTACAAGAACGGTGCTAAGGTCATACCCGTCAGCGACAGCGCGGGGTTCGCCAACGCGCTCTCCGACCTCAACGGAGATTTTGCTCTCATCCGCGGCATTGCCAACTCGGCGAAGCACTTGCAGCTTACGCACAAGAGAGCGAGAGCGACTCCGCCGCACACGCCGACACACGCCGCCAACACGGTCGCGCGATCCTATGGCGGCTTCAACGACGCGCCGATTGGGGCTGGGCCGCTTGGCGGATGGACCGAAGTGGAACTTGAAGGCGCTAACCGCAGCATGACCGACATCGCCAATTCTGTGCATGCCATGTGGGAGCAGCTGTTTCAGCAGCACGGCTGGTAACGAGGCTGTCGCGGTGCCCGTCACATGGTGAACCGCAGCCGCTTAGCTCGGTCCGTGAAGGCACGCTCGCCGCCCTCCAAGATGGCACAAGCGAGCTTTCGTATTTCGGCCCGTTCGAGGCCACCGCTCAAATAGCTGATATCCGGCAGCCGGCCCGCCATGTGAGGACCGCAGTCGGCGACAATCACCTGATCAGCGTCAGTGTTGACCACGAGGTTGGCATTGTGGGTGACGATGATGATCTGCCGACGATTTTTGGCCTCACGGAACAGCGGCACCAGTTCTTCGTAGATCGACTTTGGATCGAGGTTCTCTTCCGGCTGATCGATGATGAGGGGACGATCGTCGTCGGTATCGAGCGCCAGATAGAGCAACAACAAGACAATGCCGCGCGTGCCCGATGATAGCTGCTCAATCCGCACACCGTCGTACTCGATCCCATAGACGACGCGGATGTGATCGGTGCGGTACAGCCACGTCGATAGGTTCTTGATCCAATCTCGCCACGCACTGGGGTCCGAGCGATCGGCCGTGGCCTGGTTCACCAGTGTCTCTTGATATTTCTCTCGAAAGGCAGACATCGCCGCGGCCACATCGGCCGGTTTGCCTGTGCGCCAGATATCCAGCAAATCCGTGCGCGCCGCCTGGGACACAGCATCCTTTCCCTTGAGATCGCCGCTTTTGCGGAGGTCGATCAAATCCTCGCCGGCCTTGGCCCACTGGGCCACATCGACGCGGCGTTCGACCGCCAACCGCAGGCGTCTCAACGTGCCGCTTTTGGCCTTCAAGATCTTGTCCAGCGGCGCATACAGCGCGGTGAGCTCAGCCTCCTCTTCAGCAATGGCCTCAAACACCTCGGTATAGGCGAGGCGCCGGCGCTCACGCAGCGTCTTGGCCCGATCGATTGCGCCTTCGGCATCCTTGGCGCGGCGCTCCAATTGCGCGATTGCGGCCTCGCTCTGCTGGATGCGTGTGTTGATGCGCTCCAGTTGCTTGGCGTTATCTTGGTCGATCCCCGCGAGACGACGCAAGCGCTCGGCTTCTGCGTTCAAGATGCTGCGAGGTTGCTGGTCGAGGTCGGCGTTTGCCGTAAAGTACGGAGACGGAACCGGCTGAGCTTCGTCAATGGGCGCCACGGCCTCGCCGGTCACGGCCTTCAACGCCGCCGAAGCCGCATCGCCAGCCGCCTTAAGGATGGCGTCGACATCGCCTTCGAAAGCAAGGTCGAACTCTTTAATTTTTGCGGCGTTTAGGCCGGCGGCGACGCTATGGCGGCGCACGCGTTCGCGCGCTTCCGGGATGAGCACACGTTTGGAATTCTGTACCTCGGCCCCGATTGAGCGCAACGCGCGCTGACGCCGCTCCGCAGCTTCGACCCGCCCTTGCGCGCGATCGATGGCGCTCTGAACTTCACCGAGGCGTGCGGCGTCGCTTGCCTTGCCGCGCTTTAGAACCGCGGCGCGTTCACCGATCTCCCGCTTGTGCTGCGTCTTTCGGTCATCGCCCTGCTTGGTGAGACCCGCTAGCCCCGCGCGCTTGGCAAGCTCCTCTTCAATCTGCTCAGAAAGATCACCTATCAGGTCCTCGGCGCGTTCACGCTTCCGGCGGGCGTCCTCGATGCGATGGTCGCGAAGTTCACCAAAATTTGTCGTCCCAAGCCGGTCGCCGCTCGGATGGGCCTGATACACCACACGCTCGATCTCGGCGATGAGGGCGTCATTCTCACCCTCCGACGAACAGAGCTGATCGACAAAGTGTTGTGAGAGGTACTGCACACGGCTTGGTTCGAACAAAGCATCGGTATCGAGGTTATCGATCGGCTGTTCACTCTTTTCCTGGTTGGCCCATTTCAGGGTGACTTTGGCGCCCTTGAGCAGCTTGTTTTTTTGCGCCCGGGCGATGAACGAACGGTTGTCGGGGTCTTTACTCTGCGCTTGTGCGCCCGCGGCAATCAGATCGGCCAGCGCGGTTTTCCCCGAGCCACGTGCGCCAATGACGGCGACGAGGCCGGAGTTGATCGGTTGGTCTCCCGATTTGAACCATGGCGCGGCGCCCATCGAGAGTTCCTCGATAGTCTGATTGACGAATGCGCCCGAGGGCGGCGCCGTCCCTACAACGGCGCGAAGCTCGGGCTCGATGCAAGCCTGGCGCAGCGTGTCGAAGATGACGTCGCCCTTCAGCCAGCAGAAACGGTCGAGCGCAGGCGCTACGACCCGCTCCTGTTCATGCGCATCTGACCCGTGCAGGCAAGGCTTTGGACCGTTCCACTTTTCGCGAATTTCGTCGAGTGAAGCCTTGCCGCTCTGGCCCAGCCAAAACGCGCGCTGCGCCGACTGGCTCGCGAAGATCACTTGCGCGAAACGTTCGATCCGCACCCGCAGCGCCGCAAACCCGTCATCGCCCTGAAGCCCAGCAGTGCCATCCTGGTTGCTCCCCGGCACAGCAATCACGATGTGTTGGCGCGCCCATGAGCTTTCAGACCAACGCTGCTCAAGATCGCCAAAGCTCACTTTGAATTGCTTGGCGCCTTCTTCATAAGCCTTCTCGTCGGAGAGGCCACGTTGGTGCTCCTTGCCCAAACGGATCAAGCCCGCCTTGTCACATCGGTGCGCTCCGAAGCTCAACCCCTGCAGGAATTCGTGCGCGCGCTCGACGTGATCAGCGTCCTCCGGCGAGATCAGCAAATGGATGTTGATGGCGTTGCCTTTTGGCAGGCCTACGTCGAGCCGTAGCTCCACATTGGCAAAGATGAGCTCGACATCGGCCAAGCGGCCCTTCTGCTTGTGCGCGCGCACGGCTTCGTAGAGATCGAGCCGATAGTAGTCGGTGACGCCAAGCGCACGCACCCGAGGCTCGGAAGTTTCGATCGCCGTGAGATAATCCTCCCAAGCACTAGCCCCCTTGAACTTGTCCGAAAACAAAGTGCCAGGCGCGTGGATATGGGGGTCCCACCGTTTCCAAGTCGCGCCCCGAGATTTGCCAGCCATGACGGCGTCCGCTCCTTCGACTCGCTTACGAGCCGCGCCTCCTTAGCACGCATCGGTACGCCAGGCGCGGGCGTGGTGATCACGACGCGCACCGCGCGGGCATAGCGAATTGATTGGGAACAGCTAACTACTTGAGATAGCCGCCAGTGTACTGCGCCGCTTCCTCATCTCCGAGAATCCCGAGAGCGTCTGTGGGAAGCACACGGTTTTGAATCGCTTCAATTTGCTCGTGCGATGCGTTTAGCCATTCTTTGCACGCGAACTGGTTGGTCAAGATCACCGGCATCGCCTTGGCGTGCACTGGGCGCACCAGATCATTGGCTTCGGTCGTCAGGAAGCTGAAGAGTTTGTGGTTGCCTTCATTGGGCTCTTTCTTGGTCCCGTAATCACCCCACCATTCACCGCAGATCCCGGCGAAGAAGAGCATCCCGCGACCCGGTGGTGCGAACCAGCGGATTTGTTTCTTCCCTTTCGGTGAAGCGTCTTCGTATTCGCTGAAGGCGGTGAACGGGACGAGACAACGGAATTGTTGCTTCAGGAGCGGACGCCAATGCGGGCTCTTGGTGTTGCGGATGTTGGTGACGGCGGCGTTGCCGGTTCGTGGTGGGCCCGGCAGACCCCAGCGCATCTTGGTCCATTCGAGTTCGCCGCTTTCGCCGAGCTTGAGGACTGGCGCGAAACTCTTGGGAAAGACCTCAAGGACAGCATTGCCGAGCACGGGATCGATGCGGGTCTCGGACCATTCGTCGAAGCCATAGTAGTCGCGCTCCTTGCCGGCCTTGCGGATGTCGGAGGCGTATCGGTTGCACATAGGAGCAATCTAAGACGTAATCTCGGCTGCTTCTAGAACAGGAAGATGGGCTGGGCGGACTATGGCGAAGAAGGCAAAAGCCAAACCAAAGAAGTATGAGGAGCGTATCGTCCTCTTCATCGATTTCCTGGGCTTCAAAGAGCACGTCGAAAAGACGGTTCAGGATCCTCCATTCCTAACGAAGCTGCTCGCCGCAATGGATCAAGTGGCCGCGATCGCCAAGGACGACAAGGAATTTCACAAGTCGCAGCGCATCACGCATTTTTCCGACTGCATCGTCGTCTCCTATCGCGTCGATGAAGAGTCCGCCGTGTTTTGGCTGCTAATGGAGATTGCATTCTGCGTTGTCGGTCTGGTGGAAGCCGGCTTCTTGCTCCGAGGCGCGCTCACCGTCGGGCCGCTGCATCACTCCAGGAAGCATGTTGTCGGTCCCGCCCTCGTCGAAGCTTATCGCCTGGAGTCCAAGGTCGCGAAGTATCCGCGCGTGATCATCGACGAAAAGATCATTGGGGTTGCGAAGGCAGCGCATTCTGAAGATCACGATGAGGAGCACGAAGAGCGTTTCGTCCGCGACTTCATGACCGAAGACGCCGACGGGAAACACTATTTCGACTATGTGTCGTGGCGCTCAGTTGTTGCCATCATGGGCGGCGACAATGACGGCTACCCCGCCTATCTGCATCAAGTCGGCGAATTGGTTCACGCTGGCCTTAAGCACGCCGAACCCGACGTGCTTGCCAAGTATCTGTGGCTGCATCGCCAATATCTCGCCGCCATCGATGTCGTGAAGGCGCTGCCGCAAGACCACCCGTACCGCCTCGAAAGCCCCGAGGAGTGCGAACTCATCGAAACCCTTCCGACCTTCACGAACCTAGCGGCGACCGCTGGAGCCAAAGTGCAGGCTGCACTTCAAGCCTCCTGACGCGGATACGGTCGGAACTTGCCTGCATCGTCGACTAGGGCGGTGCGGAGGTCTCTCCCGCCCTCGGTAAGAAGGTCGGCAGCTTTGGCTCCGACATAGCGACCGACAAATTCCGCGCACGCGAGCGGATCGTGATTTTCCTGCAAGTATGGATTGTAGCTGCGCCGCGTGGCGTTCATGGCCACAACCGCTTTGAGCGGTCGGTTCCAGAAGTACTGCACCTGCTGAGCCGCGTCGTCGAGCACGAGTTGGTCATAGAAGATGCGGCCCACCACTTCGTTGAACTGATGGGGATGAAGCGCATTGCCCCAAAGTGGCATCAGCCAGTGCGAGCGGAAAAAGCGGTGCAATCCGCCGTCGTAGAGACACACGACGCCAAACGACCCGGTCCGGATGGCCGCGCCGAGAACAATCGGGTTGTCCTTGAAGTCAAATGCCTCAGTCTTTGGATCGCTTGTATCGATGCGAAAACGGTAGAGCGAATAGGGCTCGGAATAGAAGTATTCCGGAATTGGCGGGTCGCCGCGATAGCACGCATACATACTACGCGACATCGCGTGCGCCCGTTCAATCGCACCAAGGTATGTGACGCCCCGCATGATTTCGCCGTCCAATACGTGCGTCGGCTTTGGAGCGCCTCGTGCCTTTGGATCAATGGATACATGGCTTTTTCGGCAGAGCAGCCAGAAGATCTTGCCGAGCCATGCAGCGACCAGATGGTCATCGACTTCCGCCATGGCGTCGAATGCATCGCCGTTGGCGGTTAGCCCCGAAATCAGTCGTTCGAGTTCACCGAAGCGTTGATTGTTGCAGCGCGGACAAATGAAGACGCGGATGCTCTTGTATTTGCGTCCCACGAAGTTTGGCAGCGTCAGCCTGCGCGTCCACAGATTATGCCGCTTTTGCAGCCACCTCGGGAACACGTGCTCGAGGTCCTTGCCGACGCGACTGAAATAGCGTCCGCAGAGTGGGCAACTCTTTGCGATGTCGCGGAGACGAAGCACGTCTTCTATCATCGCAACAGACATGCGCCCCTCGCCCGCCAACTTAGGGCGTCGGCGCCTGCTGTCCGCTATCTTGCGTTGAGTCTCTCCGACTGACGACTCGGGCGGGGCGCGTCGCGATTCATTTGTACCGTGTCCGCGTCTTGCGGGACCGCAGTCGATGCGGAAGCGCCAAGTACAACGCCCATTGCTCGGCGATGAGCTTGATGTCGTACGCAGCAACGCCACACTTGAGCGCCGGCTCGATTAAACGGCGTGCTTCATCTTCGCACGCTTGAGCGGCCGCTTCGAACGTCGGGAATTCACCGAGCGAGCCCACGCGTGAACCCGCATACCAAAAATCTGGTTGGAAACCGTTGGACTTGGGACCGGCGCGAACGTCGAAGCGGTATGTGAATCCGAATTCGAGCGTGTGGCGTTCTTCGCCACCGACGCTCCATTTGCTCCAGCGGCCTTGGCCCATCTCGTATTCCTTCGGCAGCGGTTCGCGCCGGTCGAAGGCGCGTTCGGCCGCTATCCAATCGGCGCGCGTCATTTCGCTTGCGTTCCATGTTTGTTCTGGTAGTGTCAATGCCAACGCGCGCATGCGCTTGGAGCAATCCGAGCAAGCCGGCGGGTAACGGCTGCAAAGCGCGCGACGTGTTCAACGCTGTCTGCAAACGGCGGTGTTGGTTCTAGCGGCTGACGGCTTGTCTCTCCTGGCGCCGTCATGCCGGGCCCTCTCGTTTCTTCAAACGAAGGGCCGCGCATGTGCGCTTCTCTTTATTCTTATTCCGTTTCTGCCGAAGCGCGTGGTGTGTCGTGAAGCGCGATCGCTGGCCGACGCGCGAAGAGCGTCAACGTATTCGCGAACGCATCGCCGAAGCGGGAAGCGTGAGAGCGTGGCTGCTCGCGGGAAAACCAAATCCTGAGGAAGTCCGCGCGCGCAAGCGGCGTCTGAATGCGCTCGCCGAAAAGTGCGGCACGGCCCGCCCCTATCCCGAAGTCGACGACGAGCCGCGCGAGACGTGATGGCGCGACTCTATCTCACCCAGCGCGAATACGATGAACTCTACGAGAAGCAGGGGCGCAGATGCTGCGTCGAGGGCTGCACAGAGTCTGAAGGGCTCGTTGGCGAGCATTCGACGCCGCAAGTGTGGCTCTGGGCAAAGCCCGACCAGCTTATGTGCCCCGCGCACCACAAGCCCAAGACCCGCAGGGACATCCAAGCGATCTGGAAGGTGAAGCGCCTCAACGGCGAGGTGATGAGTCAGTACGAAAGGCGCAAGAAGTTCGGCTCTCAACTGCGGGGACGCGGCTTCTATCGGGGCGGCGGATGATGAACGACGCTCTCTCGCTCCTTCAGCACGCGCTGGTGCTGGTCGCCATGTGGGCGACCCTTCGCCTCTGGTTTGCGGTCGATCGCTTCGTGCTGCGCGTCGGCGCGGTCGTTCTCTTCTGTCTCGGTCAGTATGCGTGGGCGCTCCTCGCCTTCGCTCTGCTGTGCGTTGCCGAGAGCGCCCATCGTGGGCTGATGGCCCAGCGGCGCGACGCAGGTTTCTACAATGGTCCGTGGATTGATTGAGTGGGAGGCGAAGGTGATCGTGAAGATCGGCGGCGATGAATTTGAGCTTGAGGGCGTGACGTTCGGCCAGACGCCGGCCTGCCGGCTGCGGCGCAGAGGCGGCCCAATGCTGACGACGGAGGATTTCGCGGCAATGCCGGCGCATCATCGGATGGCGCTGATGGCACTGATCGAGGGCGAGATCGCAGAGGCTGATCCAAGGCGTTGATTTGGGCGTCGCCCGCTTCGCGGGCCGCGCTGTCGTGCTGCGCACGGAGCCGCGCTTTTGCGCGTCTCCGCCCTTGGGCTTCCATCGCTGACGCAGAACGTGCGAGTGCCATCGTGCTCCCGCGCATCAAGCGGCAAGCGCTTGACCCGCGGTGCGCGCGATGGCCGACCAGTTGGCGTCGGGACGCGGAGCGTCCCTCTCTATGATGTTCGACCTTGCCCTACTCGGGCAGAGGTCGAACACGGAGCAGCCGAGGTGAGACGCAAACCGCGCGAAAAGCCCCGTTAGCCCCAGAACAAAAGTCCGGCCACCTGCGCCTCGGATTTCATAGACGGCTATTCCACCCTTCACCCCAGCAGCTCAGTCGCGGGAAAGCGTTAGTCGAACAGATCGCGCTGCGGCGGACGCGGCGGCGGCTTGGCGCTTCCCGTGGTAGGTTTGGCAGCCTTCAGACGTTTGAGCTTCCGTTACGCCTCGCGATTGCGTTCGAAGACGCCGCGGCCTTTGAACTTGAGGAGCGCCTCCTCCAGCTGGTCGAGGTCGGCCTTCTTCCAGAACACCGCGCCTTGAACGATCACCGGCGGCGGGAAGCCTTCAAGCTTACTCGAGCGTGCACGCCAGAGCGTGGTGATGCTGACACAGAGTTCGTCGGCGACAGCCTTCTGCGGAAGGAGATCCTTTCGCCTCACGGCGTGCGCGGCGGGAGATAGGGTCTAAGTTCAATGTCACGCGTCACCAAGACACGCACCGGCGCGCCGGCGCGCACGCGCAAGGTCGGACGCACTTCGAGTTCACGGTCGACGATGCGAGCGCCGGTCTGGGCGGCTTGCTGCGCAGCGGCGTCGCCAACGCTTTGCGACAGCGAGTTATTGTTTTCGTCGTCATCCTCGGCTTCGTTGGCCACGACGCCGATGATGGCAGAGAGACCGATAGCGATTCCAAGCCGGCCGAGATGGTTGTCCGTGCGATCAGCAAGGCCGGAGGCGCCCCCGGGATCGGTGGCGTTCATTTCCTGAAGATTGATGGACCAGCCATTCGGCAAGATGAGCCGATTCCAAACCAGCAGCAGACGACGATCGCCATAACGCGTGCCGTTCGCATACGTGCCGATCAGCCGGGACCCCTGCGGGATGAGGAGATGCTGGCCTGTCACCGTGTCGTACACCGGTGCGGTGACTTGCGCGATGATGCGCCCTGGCAGATCAGAATTGAGTGCGGTGACCAGCGCCGCTGGGATGACATCGCCAGCCTTGATCTCATAGCGTGAGCCAGGTGGCGTGAGACGCGCATTCAACCGCGCGTCCGAGTCTTCGCTGGCGTTATCTCCATCAGCACGAGTGAAAAGGATCGGGGATGTCCGCGCTACGGCTTGAGGGTCAGGCGCTGGCGCGGCGGTAGTGGCGCCTGCGCCTCCATTGGAGCGGTTCGCCCAGGCAGGATCGCGCGGCGGCTGGAGCTCCGTGGTGTCTTCGGAAGTTAATTCCAGGTCGGGGTCGGCCAATTCAAGGTCGGCGCCCGCGAGATCGTGGGCACCGTACTGGTCGCTGGCGCCCTGGATGGATTCCGGCGGGCCGCCCGCAGCAGCGACCTGCTGGGCTTCCGCCGCGCGGCGATCGGGACGTTCAGACAACCCGTTGACCAGCGCGAAGGCTACGACAGCGCCGGCGAGCAACATGCCCGCGACCAGCACCTTGCGCGATAGCCGTCGCGGTGAAGGCGGCTTCGCACGGATTGCCAGGTTGGGCGGCCCTTCAGTTGGGGGCGTGATGTGAGCGGTAGCGCTCATGGCCGCGCTCCGTGCCGTGAACGCGTGCGGACGCGATCGACCGGATTGCGCTCGATGCGTACGATCGTTGGCGAGCGCGTGCCTAAGCGAAGTTCGGCGACGTCGAAGATGCGGTCTATCATGTAGCGCTGGCCGGACGGCCCCTGCAGCGTTCGGTAGTTGACGAGTTCGGCGCCCTCGCCTGTCACCGCAAAGAGTGGCGGCAGATCGCCCGCCTCGACATCGGGCGCGAACTCTATCCAAGTGCGGCTCCCGTCGTCGAACACCCGCGCAGGCAGCCATGCGGGGCGTGCGCCACGCGTGGTGCGTATCCTGTAGTTGAGATTGATGCTGTCGAGCAGCGCAGCCGGCGCTGTCGCTTCTGATGGAGGATATGACCACGCGATCTGGGCGGAATAAGCAGACCCGGACTGCGCTATCGCCTCGATGAGATAGGTGCGCCGGTCGGTAATAAGCACAATGTTGGTCCGAAGCCCGCTGGCATTCGGCTTCACCAGCACGACTGTGCGCGGATTTTCCGCCGTCTCGCTCTCGGCCTGCGTCACCATCCAGCGCGAAGTGTCGCCGGCGGCGATGTCGGTGAGAGCCTCACCGGGCTCAAGGAGGATCGTCGAAACGTAATTTGGATGCGCGTACACTTCGTATATGGCGCCCGCTTGATAGGCGTACACATGGCGCGCTTGCACGAAACCATCGCGCGTTGGGCTTTGGCGCGCAGCAGAGTTTGCGGCCGCCAAAGTCTCGACCGGCGTTACTGCGCGAGCGCGTCGCGATTGTGCATCGGCGGGTGAGGCCGCGACCAGCACAAGGCTGGCGGCAACGAGCGCGAAAGCAGAACAGCGCGCGATCATCGTTCACGGCTCCAGGAGAAATCAGAGATCAAGAGGCCCAGCGGGTTGTTGGCGATCTCGTCGGCGTTGCGCGGCGCGCGCGTCGTCAGGGTGAAGACCCCCGAGTAAACCTCTGGATCGGTCGTCCCCGTGGCGTTCGTGGCGCGCTCAACCCACGTCACCTCCCAGGCGTTGTTCGAGCGGGCGATGATGGAGCGAATGTGCACGGTGCGGCCGACCCGGCCGAGAGAGAGGAACGGATCATCCTGACGCGCGATCTCGGTGAGCTGCGCAGCCGCTTGCGGCGTCAGAAAGCGGTAAGCCTGCAGCCAGTTTTCGCGGAGAACCACGCCATCGGTCGGCAGGGAGCGAACCAGCCTCACGAACTGACCAAGATGATAGGCCTTTTGCGCCTCCGTGGCGTTCCAGCGGCCGTCGGCGGCGCGCACGTTCATCACCTGCCCTTCGGGGCTGACTTCGACAACATGTACAAAGGTGCGTTGCTGCATCGCAACGGCGACGAGTGAGATGACACTGACGCCGAGTAGCCCCAAAGCGCCAAACGCGATGGAGCGCCACGAACGTGCCGACAGCACCGCGGAACCCATGCGCGCGTCCCACTCTTGTTGCGCGCGTTTGTAAGGCGTGTCTGCGGGCGCGGCCGCGTACGAGCGGGCCGGTGAGCGAAAGGAAAAGTTCATGGACCGGCTCCGGACGATCTGGGCTTGGGCTGCATGGCCCCGTAATTGATGGGCGCGCGTGCTGCGCCGCCGCTTCCACCGCCTCGCCCCCCGCCTCCGCCAGTGCTGTGACCGGGGCCGCTCAAGCGGCGCGATGTGCCGACCATGCCGCCTTTGACGGCCTTGTAGACGGCGTGAGCCATGTAGACGCCGCCGGCGGTGGCGAAGGTTGCGCCAACACCGGTGCGGATAGCGTCAGAGCCAGAGAGATGCGGCTGGCCTTGCACCACTTCGCTCGCAAGCATGGGCGCGAACCACGCGAGCGCCAGCACCGTGAGGCCGAACAGGAAGATATTGAGCACGCCGCCGGCATTGAGTGTGAACGTTGCTGGCAGCGTGTTGACGAAAGTGATGGCGATGGAAGCTATGAAGGCGAGAACGAATAATCTGATTGCGCAGCCGGCGACCCAGCCAAGCGGACGCTCCGCGACCCAGGACGTGCCGTTGAAAACGCCCCAAGGGAGCGCGACGAACGCAGCTAAACTTCCGAGCTTGAATGCGATCAGCGACACGAAGAGCTGCATCGCGAGGACGAAGAAGCCGAGCATCACCAACACCGCCGAGACCCAGATCGTGGCCATCGCAAATGCATCGGTGAAGATGTTCATGCCTTCGGCCATCGCCGCGGTGCGGCCGAAGAGTTCGACGCCGATCTGGCCGACGCGTCCCGGGTTGTGCAAGTCGGCCATGCTCATGCCGTTGCCGCCGGCGTTGAGGCCAAGCTGCGCGCCGGATCGGACGATGATGGTGGAAAGGCTCGCCCAATTGTTCACGAGGAAGGCGAAGAGACCGACGAACAGAACTTTACGGAAGAACGGCGCCATCGGCGCTTCACCGGCTAGCGCCCATTGCGCGCCAGCGAGCGTAATCGAAATGACGATCAAGGCATTCAGGACATAGGTGACGTCGCCTTGGATCAGGCCGAAGCCTGAATCCGCCAGCGCCAGGAACTGGTCGAGAAACGAATTGAGGGAAGCCGGATCCATGTCAGAACGCCGTGCGCGCCGGTTCGGTTGAACGCGTGGTTTCGGTCGGAAAGGCGCGGCGCTGGATTTCACGGGCGCGTTCTTCGCGCGCGAGACGTTCCATTCGCTCGGTTTCAAGCGCCCGCCCTTGTGCAATCAGCAGCGCGTGGATTTCAGCAAGCTGGCTTGCGGTGACGCCGAGCAATTGGTTGCTGGCCTGGATGGCGCCGGTCTGGCCTTCGGCGCTTGATGACGATTGCAAGGCGCGGTCGATGCGATTACGTGAACCTTCTATCGAACGCGCGGCGCGCGCTTCCGCTTCCATGGCGCGCTGGAGGCTCTCGCGGCTCTCTTGCTCCCAGCGCTCGGATTGCTGCAGCACGCCTGCAAGATCGAAGTCCTCCCAGGTTTCGGGATAGAGCGTGCGCAGGTTTTCGCCGACCTGATTGACCTCGAAGGCGATGCCTTGGGCGGTGTTGAAGAGTTCGCGCGCTTCAGAGATGGATTGGGTTAGCTCGGGCGAGAGCTGCAGCGGGTTCTGCCGCAGCATTTGCGTCGCCTGCTCGATCTGGCGGATCTGGTTGTTGATCTGCTCGAGCGCGCGTGTGGCTTGCAGCAGGTTCTGCGCCAGGTTGGTGGGATCAATGACGGTCATCTGCGCGCGTGCCGGCGCCATTGGCGTCGCCGCGACGATCGCGGCAAAGCCGAACATCACGAGAGATCTGAGTGCTTTCTGCATGGTCCCTCTCCTATTCCGCGGCGATCAAGGATTGTTCGGCCGACGTAGCTGGCGATCCGGCCTTTTGCTTGAAGCGCCGCACCGCATCGGCAGCGTGGCGTAGGCCGCGTGCTTCAAGCCAGGCGAGCGCGAAGTTTTGCGCGCCCCTCTCCGCGATCACGCGATCCATCCACGCGTGGTCTTCGGGGCGCGAGGCAGCAACGAAGGCAAGCGCGGCGGGGCCGAGTCCCAGCTCGAACAACCGGCAGCCTGCGCGTGAGGCTAGATAGTAGTCGCGCTTCGGCGTCGCCGTGGCGATGAGCGCGATCTGGCGAGCATTGAGCCCTAACGATTCGTAGAACGCGGCCGAACGTGGCTCGCGGGCGCGGTCGTTGGGCAGAAAGATGCGGGTGAGGCACGCTTCGATGATGGTCGAGGCGATCGGGCTCGCTTCAACGTCGGCGAGTTCCTGGCTAGCGAAGATAACAGCGACGTTCTTCTTGCGGAGCGTCTTCAGCCAATCCTGAATTTGGGAAGCGAACGCCGCGTCCTTAAGGAAGAGCCACGCTTCGTCGAGAACAAGCAAAGTGGGCTTGCCGTCGAAGCGGCGCTCCAGCGCATGGAAGAGCACGGAGAGAACCGCGCTCGCCGCATGCGGACGACGCATCAGATCGCCCATCTCGAACGCCTGGACGCGGCCATAGCCCAAGGTCGACTGATCGTGGTCGAGCAAGCGCCCGTACGGTCCCGCGCGCGTGAACGGCTCCAGCGCAGCGCGAACGGTCGCGTCCTGGGCCAGTGCCGTAAAAAGGGTCAACGTCCGGTCTTCGAGCGGACGCTGAGCGAGGACTTCCAAAGCGCGCCAGAGTTCGGCGCGTAGTTCAGGCGTCACTGCGACATTGGCGCTGGCGATGAGGCTCGCGATCCAGTCGAGCGCCCAGCTGCGTTCGGCGGCGTCATCGATCGTCGCAAGCGGCTGGAGACCTAAAGCGTCCTCCTCGCCAAGATCGAAGAAATCGCCGCCCAGACCGAGGATGGTCGCGCGAGAGGACCGGTCCTTGTCGAAGAGGAATACCTGCGCATCAGCGTAACGGAGCCATTGCGCGGCGAGTGTCGCGAGCAGCACCGATTTGCCGGCGCCCGTTGGCCCTACAATCATCGTATGGCCGACATCGCCGACATGAAGGTCGAGCCGGAACGGCGTCGCGCCATCGGTCGCGGTGAGCATGATCGGCGGTGCGTTGAGATGGATGTTGTGCTCCGGTCCCGCCCACACGGCGCTGGTAGGAAGAAGATGCGCAAGGCTGGGCGACAGGAGGATTGGCCGGCGTACGTCGGCATAGGCTT
Source organism: uncultured Alphaproteobacteria bacterium (assembly GCA_902826035.1). Lineage (GTDB taxonomy): Bacteria > Pseudomonadota > Alphaproteobacteria > Caulobacterales > Aquidulcibacteraceae > Vitreimonas. The sequence goes on along the minus strand of CADEDG010000004.1, from coordinate 7,406 downwards.
GGCCTGGCAAGCTGCCCAGCCAGGCCTCGACAGCATTGACGCTTTCGACTTGCGTGACGAAGCCCAATGCGTCGGCGACCTGCTGAATCTGCCGGACAGCTTCATTCGCCTGCTCTTCGTCGGCCTCAGCGACCGTGATCGTTAGAGTGGCGTATCCTGCTGAGACGGCATCTGCGCCGAGTTCTTGCAGCGCGACATCAGCGTCTTCCGTTTGGTTCGCCGCGTCATTGTCGAGGAGGGCCGCCTCTTCGCGGAAGAGCGCCTCGCGCAATAGCGTGAGCAAACCCTTGCGCTTGGAGAACCAGCGCTTGCGGATCTTTTCCAATTCGCGCCGCGCCTCTTCGCGGTCGAGCGGCAGGAAACGCGTGACCCAGCGATACGAGATCGGCAGGCGGTTGAGCTGGTCAAGCAGCCCCGGCTCGGTTTCGGTGATGAAGCTTCGAACCGAAATGACTTTCAGATGCCTGGCGCCAAGTGTGGGCGCGAGCCCGCCGATGAGCGGGGCATCCGTCAGCAACTGGTCGAGATGAAATGGCGTCTCAGGCACGGCGACGCGGTGCGGGCGATCTGAGACGCAATCATGGAGGTACGTCAGCGTCTCTTCGTCCGAAAGCCAGCGCGCCTCCGGCATGGCGGTTTCAAGCAACGCGATGAATTGGTCGGATTCCTGCTGAAAGCGTTCGAGATGACGCCGATAGTCGATGATGGCCGCGGTCTCTGCGCCGCCTTCAAAGACGAGGCTTTCAAGTTTTCCTTGCCGTTCGGCTGGCGGTAGCCACGCGAGCGTCAGGAAATAACGGCTCTCGAAACGCGCGCCGGCCGTCTCGAATACAGCGCGACGTTCTTCGTCGATCAGCCACGACACCGCGTCTGGCCACTCGCTATCGGGATAGCCAGGCGCCGGCGATCGGCGCGCTTCGACGTGAAAGCACCAGCCCGAACCGAAGCGGCGGAAAGCGTTGTTCAATCGGCCGCTCGCACCCATGAGTTCGGCGGCCACGGCGGAATCTAGATCAGGGCCGCGGAATGCGAGCGTTCGCTGAAAGGCGCCGTCCTTGTTCAAGACCACGCCGGGGGCAATCAGCGCGGCCCACGGCAAGAAGTCGGCGAGCTTGGCGCCGGTCGAAGCGTAAGGGCGAAGATCAAGCATACGCGTCACGCCGAGAGATAGACGGGCTTGGCCAGGTGCCGAGGCCAAGTCTCTAGAAACCAGGGATCGCGCGCGGCGGCCCATGCCGCGGCGCCTTGCAGCACGGCCCAGAGTGGAAAGCCGATGAACGGCTGCTGCAGGCCAAAGCCAATCGCGGCGCCGATGGTGGCGTTGAGGATTGCGAAGGCGCGCGGGACGCCGCCCAGCAGAATGGGGCGGGTCAAGCTGGTGCGCAAAGGCATGGCGTATCCGTTTGACTCTTCGTCGTTCACGAAGACCTCCCTGTCGTTGTCACTCACTCAAAGCGGCTTCAGCAGTGCGCTGTCAGATCAGCGCCCCGCCGGCGAAGCCGAAGAAATCCAAGAAAAACGAAACCGCCGCGAACATGATGGCGATGCCGAGGCCCACGAAGGCGAGTTTGCGCACGCCGCCTCCGCCTTCGGAGAAGATGATCGTGACACCGGCGATGACGATGGCGACGACCGCGGCGGCGCGCGCCACAGGTCCTGTGATCGAATCAACAATCTGTTCGAGCGGCCCTTCCCACGGCATGCCGGAGCCGGACGCGTAAGCTGGTCCTGCAATCGCAATGATTGTGATCGTGAGAGCTGCTGCTCGTGCGCTGACCTTACGCATCGTGATATCCCCGCCTCGTAGAGGCCTGTGGAGGACAGTTTCCACGAAGACGCGCTCGACGAAATGGCTTTCAAGCCCTGCGCGCAGCCGCAGACGCGTGCTCTCACAGCGCGCGCAAACACCTCGTCGCACCTCGCCGAGTTGCGCTTCAAGAATGCAGCCTGCATCCCGCGGCGCGCATGAAGGCGCTGCGTGTTGCTGCAATGTCGTAGTGCTTAGAGTGTGGGGTTCGAGGTCAGAGCCGGTGCTGCACAATCTCGGTGATGCTACGGCCGGTCTCGGTGCGGGCGATGAACACAACCATATCCACGGCCGCGTTGATGAGGCGTGTGGGCGGCGCAGCACTTGCCTCCATCGCCAAATCCTCTAGCCGCGGCAGCGCATCTGCGGCTGAGTTGGCGTGCAGAGTGAGCAGCCCGCCTGGGTGTCCGGTGTTCCACGCTTTGAGAACCTCAAGGGCCGCGCCGTCGCGAACCTCCCCAACCACGATCCGATCGGGGCGCAGCCGGAGCGTCATCTTCACCAGATCGCGCATCGACGTTTGCGGCTCGGTTCTCTTGGTCAGCATCTGCACGCTGTTGGGGCTGGCGCAATGAAGTTCGCAAGTGTCTTCTAAAATGATGACGCGTGCTGTGAGGAAAGGTGTTTCGGCAAGTAAGGCATTTAGCAGGGTCGTCTTTCCGGATCCTGTGCCGCCTGCGACAACAATGTTTCGCCGGTGCGCCACGGCTGCGCGCAAGACATCGGCTTGAGCCCTTGTTGCGATGCCAGCTGTCACATAGTCGTCGAGTTCAAAAATACGCGACGGACGTTTACGGATGGCGATCACCGGCGCCTCGACGAGCGGCGGCAGGAGCGCCTGCACCCTGGCCGCGCTATCCGGTAGAATGGTCGAGAGCGCCGGGCGTTCGGCGCCCACCGTTTCGCCTGCCTCGTGCGCCAGCAAACGAATGGCGGTTTCGCGCTCCGCGATCGAGAGTGTGTGCGCAGTCGGTTCAAGGCCCCGTCCTAATCGATCGAGCCACAATCTACCGTCCGCGTTCACCAGCGCCTCGACAACGTCGGCTTCGCCTAAGGCATGCGCGACGGCCGGGCCCAGCGCGCGCACCAAGGCAGAGCGTCGACGGGCCGAGACGAGCGCATATCCATCGCCGCTCATGGCGCCGTTGCTCCGAAGTCTCCGCCGGCGCTAGTCGCATCCTCGCCATTCGGCACACTGCCGCCGCTGATCGAGCGCCCGCCTCGCAGAGCATTGGCGACCATTTGAAGGAACCGCTCGAACCGAGCCTCCGCACTCGCGGCAGCGCTGTCTTCCAGCGCTTCGTCTATCGGAGGATTGTGTTCCAGCCACACGCGGATGAAGAGCAGCAACACTTCTTTGACGATGAGCCCCTCGCCGATGACCTTATCGAGGCGCGCGTCGAGACGGCTTGCCTGCCGCTGGTCGCTGACCGGCGGCAGCGGGTCGCCATCTCGGCCAGCATAACGTGCGCGCACCGCCTCGGCGATGACTGACGATTCCGAGCGGTGCTGATCGCGGGCAATCTTCTCGATTTTGACTTCGAGATCGCGCGTCAGATAGACGGTGATGCCCTTACGCGGCATGGGGCTCAAATCCCTTTCGAGCGCGGCGGCTCGGTTATCCGAGAGCCATCGGGATTGCGAAAGCTGGCGAGCGCGAGGTCGGAGATCTTCGGCCCCGCTTCGGCGGAGGCCGGCGGCGTCGGCGTCGGCGGCGCGACCTTGGCTTCATTCGTATCGAACAAGTCGGTTTGCGCGCGGCGCGGCGTTGACGGCTCCGGCCGCTTCGCTGGCGTCACCGGCTTTTTCTCCTTCACCAGGCGGCCGAGAGCGCGCACGTCGCGCCACTCATTGTCTTCTGCGAGCGCGACCACGCTGGGCGCGGCCGGGCGCAGGCGCTCTGCAAAGATCGGCTCCTGATCGAATCGGAGTTTCTTCGCGCGGATGGGCTTGCAGCCAGAAACGAAAATGAGCTGTTGGTCTTGGGGAAGACCACGCACGTCTCCAGGCAGCAGCAACGGCCGGCGCTCTTCCCGATAGGTGATGGCGCCTTTCTGCGGACCCAGGATTGAGCGGGGCCGATGTTCACTCTCCTGCGGACGCATCTCCCAGACTTCGCCGCCCATTTCGGCAATGTGTTTTGCGGTCTCTGGATCGGCGGCAGCGAATGAGGTCACACAATGGCAGTTGTCGAGGATGACGTTGTCGCGACCGTAGGCCTTGATGACGTGATTGAGCGACTGACACACGAGGAACGCTTTGAGGCCATAACCGGCCATGGCGCCCATCATCTTCTCGAAGAAGTCGAGACGGCCGAGTTGGGGAAACTCGTCGAGCATCAGAAGCAAGCGGTGACGCTTCTCGCGGCCGTGGCCGTCCCGGGTCTGATCTTCCATCAAAGTGCGCGCGACCTGACCGATGAAAAGACGCATCAGCGGCATGAGGCGTGGGCCATCTGACGGGGGCGGCTGGAGGTAGAGCGTTGCCGGCCGCTCTGCGCACATGAGATCGCCGATGCGGAAGTCGGAGCGGCTGGTCTTCTCGACCACAACGGGATCGGCGAAGATGCCAAAGAAGGATTCCGCAGTTGCTTTGATGCCCGAGCGGAGACGCTCCTCGCCGGTTAAATAGGAGGTGGAGGCGTGCAGAACTTCAGGATGCACCTCTGGCATGTTGGTGCGCGGATTGAGGCGATGAAGCGTCAAGCGCATCTCGTCGGCGGCGCGGTCGAGGTCGGCCAGCTTTTCCCGCACGACCGCAAGCGTCTTGCGCTCCACCGGTTCAGTGTAGAGCACGTGCAGAATGACGCCGGTTAGAATGTTCTTGGCGCTGTCGTTCCAAAACCGCTCGCCGCCACGGGTTTGCCCGTGTGGATCGATGATTATGTCGACCACATTCTGGACATCGCGGACTTCGTTTTCGTCTTTGCGAATTTCGAGGAGCGGATTGAAGCAATTGGATGAGCTCTGGGTCGGGGCAAAGCGCAAGACTGGTCCCAACAGCGCGCGATACCCAGACGCGCCCGGAAACCCGTGCCGGGGGTCGCCGTGGTCGAGTTCTCCTTTGACGTCGAGCACGATTGCCGATCCGCTCCATGACAGAAGCGTCGGCACGATGTGCCCGCGGCCTTTACCCGAACGCGAAGCGCCGATCAGAATCTGGTGGCCCGGCCCGTCATAAGCCAGGATTTCACCCTGGAACCTGCCGAGGATGGCGCCTTGCTCTGCAAAGAGCCCGGCTGACTCTATGTCGGCGAAGTTTGCCCATGCGTCCTTGCCGAACGGTTTGAGCTGAAACCGTTGTCGTAACCCGAGAGCCGCGCCAAGAATACTCGCCGCGAAGCCGGCAAGCACGACAAGACGTGCGACCGCGAATGGCTTCGGAAAACGATCTGACCAGCGCTCGGTCCATTCGAACACCGCCCAAGGTGCATAGAGAGCGCCCGCTTCCGTTCTCATCCACGGTCCACCCAGCGCCGGCTGATACGCGAAAACCTGCGCCAGATATTGCGTGGCGGCCCCTGCGCCGATCAGCGCGATCAAAAGTGAAACCGCAATGATGATTGCGCTGCGCATGTCCGCTCGCGTTTGGCGTCGCCGGGCACTGTGAGCCGTCGGGCGCACGGCGTCTTTGGGCCGAAGGGCCCATTGCCAAAGGGTTCTTTCCCTAGCTACGGGAATTGCGCGAACGCTTGATCATCTTCCGCTAACGAGCAGACTTTCGGCGGGAAGCGTATTCGCATCTTTCAGTTTGATGCTGCGGCGTGAGCAAATAGGCTTCGACCCGATGAAACACGCAACACAGTCTGGATCTGATCCGCTCGGTGATGTGGCGCGCCTCTGCGAGGAGCATTTCAGAACACACGGCCTAAATATCTTCGCCCGGGTGCGGGAGTCAGATCGAGCTATGGACCTAGCGCTCAGTTCGACCGCTGGGGGTGTTCTAACCGTTGTACGCTGCGTCGTGCGGATTGAACCCGCCGATTATCGCGCTCTGTGGACGATGCTCATCCAAGGGGACTTCAACGGCGCGGCTCTGGTCTACACGGCGGAAGACCAGCCACACCTTTCAAATGAGATATCATCCTATCCTCTGGGTCGGGTCGATGAACTTGCTGCTTTCCTCTCCGGGGACAGCGCTAAATAGCCAACGCGTTCCACTTGGCCTTGCTCTTCAAAGGAGGCGCGCGCGGCTAACTCACACCGCCGCCCTCACATGTCGCTCGAAGATCTGGCCAGCAGCGGTGCAGCGACTAATTCCTTCACATTGAAGCAATGGCTCAAGCACCAGCCGCTTCTTCGCGAGCAGCCGTCTAGCGCTTCAAACGTACACCTGCGCCACCGTCTTTGTTCGACTTCGCCTCAAGAAAAATAACGCCCGCACCTTCCAGCGCTCGGCGAACGGCGTCCACATTCGCCTCCGTACTACCGGACGGGCCGCGCGCGCCCTCCATCCGCTTGATGGTCTGCACAGAAAGCTTTGTTGCCTCGGCAAGCTGCTGTTGGCTCCAATTGAGAAGCCCGCGCGCTGCCCTGATTTGTCCGGCCGTCAGCAAATGTCACCTTTAGCGCCACAAGTCACTTTTAGTTTGACGAAAAGAGCCAGAAGGACTAAAAGGCGACTCCTGTAGCTGAAGGTTACCTCAAATGACCCGACGCCCGCCACCGGCGGCGAACGCGAGTGCGTGCCGAAACGAACCCACCCGCCGACTAATTTTAGGCGCCGCCGCCACGCCGCTCATTCCCGCCGCGTTCACCGCCGATCCTGCTGCAGCGGCATGCCAAGTTTGGCTTGCGCGCAACACTGAACATGAGCGTCTTGCGGCGCAATGGAGTAGGTTGGAGGCCCGCCTGCATCGCGAGCGCAACTGGATGAAGCTATCGCGCGCTCAGCGTCGACGTTTTCCTGAGAGCCGTGAGTTGGACGATCTCGACGATCGCATTGAGGTCATTAGCGACGACAACGGGGCCTTGCTCAAGGCGCTTCCTGCCATCGTGGCTGCGTCACCGCTGGGAATCTGCGGCAAGCTCACTATCGCCGTCCTTGAGACGAAGAACGACGGTGAGGATGTGCACCGTCTGATCGTGAGCATCCTGCGGGATTATCGCGCACTGCATGGGGACGCGTGAGGCCATGGCCCGCGCGTCCCGCCGCAACGTGATCGCCGCAATCAGCGTAGCGCCCCTCATGGCGCAAGGCGACTTCACCAAAGCCGCTCTCGCTGATCCGGCCCTTGTCCTTTGCGCCCATTACGGCGATCTGTTGCGCCGCCGCGAGGCGCTGATGTGCGCTTGGGGAGACCACGAAGCCTGGCTCGCTGATAATCGAGACTGGTTCAAGCTGAGCCGCGCGAATCAGCGCGCCATCCCCGAGGGGAGATTGCTTGATGCCATTGATGACGAGTTCGATGCTTGCATGGGCCAGTGCGTCCGTGTGATGCGTCGGCTGCGCGCCGTGCCCGCCCGCACCATCGCCGGCGCCGTTGCTAAGCTCAGCATCGTCGCTGAGTTCATCGAGCCCGGCGATTATCCGGCGGCGCACCGTGTGCTTCTGAGCGCCATCGCTGATTTAAACGGGATCGAACGCAAGGGCTAAGAGG
>CADEDG010000003.1:44203-63121 GCA_902826035.1 uncultured Alphaproteobacteria bacterium | reverse complement strand
TCGGGATGGCCCTCGGAGACGCTTTCGCTGGTGAAGACGTAAGATGCTCTAGCCACTCGGATTCTCCGGCCGGTTGTACAAAGCGGCCCTCTTAGGGACAAGCGCCTCGGGGCGCAACTCAGCCCGGTTTGGCGTCCCCGGACGCATCGTCGGCCAATGCGCGCACGAGTTCGACCACCCGCCTGCGCACCTTCAAGCTCTCGATCGACGCGAACAGCGACATGAGTTGGACGCCCTCGGGCGTCGCCAATACGTCGCCGGCAAAATCTCTTGCCTCTTCAGCGACGCCAGCGCGGCCTGCGGTCAAGCCTTCGAAGAAGCGCGACACCGGCATGTCAAGAGCTGCGGAGATGTCGAACAGGCGGCTGGCGGCTATACGGTTGACGCCCTTCTCGTACTTCTGGACCTGTTGGAAGGTGACGCCCAACAACTCAGCCAGCCGTTCCTGGCTCATGCTGATTTCGAGGCGGCGTGAGCGGACGCGTTGACCAATTCGTTTATCGACGGCGTTCGCCGCACGCTCGTCATTCATCGTTTTGGCCCCGGAGCCCTCGCGGCTGGAATAAATCTGGCCAGCCCGACCAGCGCGAACAACATGGCAACAAGGATATTTCCATAGCGCGCCATAGTCGTTTCAACCAATGCGGGAGGAATTTGCGCTTCGGCGAAGGCTTCTCGCGCCCGAGTTGAACTAATCTCGCGGCCGAAAGAGTCAATAATGGCCGACACACCCCCGGAAGCCGCGCGCGCCATCGGCAGCCCCTCCTCAATGGCCCGGTAGCGCGCCATCGTATAATGCTGCTGGGGCCCGATCCCGCCCCCGAACCAGGCATCATTGGTGAGGCTGATTAGCCACCCGGGTCGCTCGGCGCCGTGAGGGGTCAAACCCGGAAAAATCGCCTCATAACAAATAAGTATAACGGCCTCCGGGGCGCCGGGCACCACGATCCGGGAGGGCGGCGGCCCTGGCGTGAAATAGCCACCCATCTGCTGCAGGGCGGGAATCCCAAGCGAGCGCACGAAGTCTTCGAACGGCATGATTTCGCTGCCGGGCACCAGGCGGTGTTTGTCGTAGGTTTGGGGGCCGCTCCGGTACCGGCCTTGCGCGTGATAGAGCACGGCGGCGGAATTGAAGAATTCTCTCTTCTGCCGATCGATCCGCGTGAACCCGACGATCAATGCGCGGTCGCCCAACCCACGGCCGATCTCATCCAGGAAGTCTGGATTCTCGAACATGAAAAAGTTCACCACCGGGATCGCCCCCTCGGGCCAAATCACGATTGAGGAGCGGCTCTCCTCAGTGGTTCCGCTAGCCACCAGATAGCGGTGCAAAACGCGCCGTTCCTGATCGGGAAGTTCGCGCCACTTCTCAGCTTGGCTCAATCCTGAATCGGCGACGCGCACAACCGGCTGCGCGCCAGCGGGATCCGACGGCGCCGTGGCCAAACGTTGAACGCCCCAGCCCCACACCATGCCAACGGCGAGCGCAGCAGCGAGCACGGGCGTGAGGCGACGCCAAAGCACGACGTTTCCATCAGCGAGTATTGCGGGTGAGGCGCCAACAAGCAGGGTCAGCAGAGAAACGCCATAAATCCCAACGAGCGACGCCAATTGCGATATCGGTTCCCCCGGCGCCCAGACGTAGCCAGGCAAAAGCCACGGAAAGCCGCCGAACAAATGCCCGCGCACCCATTCCGCAACGAACATGCTTGCGGCGAATGCCGCAATTCTGCGCAGTCCACCGGTCCACAGCGCCATCGCAAGCGCGCAGCCCAGTCCCCAATAGATCGCCATCGCCGCTGCCAGCGCAGCGGTAACCGGCACGCCCCAGACAGCCCCCCAGGTCTGCGAATCGACCTCGAAGGCCGACGACACCCAGTGCAGCCCAACTCCAAAATAGCCGAGGCCAAAGAGCCACCCGCTTGAAAATGCGCTCCAGAGCTTGCGCGGGCGCGCCGCCGCGGCGTCGAGCAACCAGACCAGCGTCACCAGCGCCGCCGCGAAAATCGGAACAGCGAAGAACGGTGCGTGCCCAAGGATCGCGAGAGCCCCGGCCACAAACGCCAAGCTACGCCTCTGCCACGGCGTCCGCGCGGCGAACCACGCATGGACGCGCGACAGACGCCTCTCCCCTGCTTCTTCGCCCACCCGCGCGCGCTCCATCATTGAAATTAACCGTCGCCCACCAACGCGACGCCGCCAAGGGGGCTCTGCAGCCCCGCTTCGCTTGAACGCTTAAGCCGGATGCGTTTCACCCGGCGCGGATCGGCGTCCATAATCTCTACATCGAAGCCCGCAGGATGATGCAATATTTCGCCACGCTGCGGCAATCTACCCGCCAGCGCCACCGCCATACCAGCTGCGGTGTCGAACTCGTCCTCGTGGTCTGGCAATTCCAAGCTCGCGCCAAGTACAGCCTGCAACTGGTCGATGGTCGCGCGACCATCGGCTTCGTGCGCGCCGCCGCGCTCCTGCACCAGAGCAGCGTCCTCGTCGTGCTCGTCGTCGATGGCGCCGACAATCTGCTCCACCAAATCTTCCATAGACACCAGACCATCGGTGCCGCCGTATTCGTCGACAACAAGTGCGAGGTGGATGCGGCTCGATTGCATGCGCAGAAACAACGTCGCCAGCGTCATCGATGGCGGGACAAACAGGATGTCGCGCTTGATGCGAGCGAGCAGGCGATCCGAGAATTTCGCACGCGCGTTACCATCGGCCATCGGCGCGAGCAACGCCATCACGTCTCGGACGTGAAGGAAACCCTGCGGATCGTCCAACGTCTCCCCGTAAACCGGCAGACGAGAATGCTGGCTCTCGGAGAACGCCTGTGCCGCTTCGCCCAAGGTCGCGGACGCCTCAATCGCCACGATGTCGGCGCGCGGCCGCATCACGTCAGCCACCTTCAGCCGATCGAAATGCGCGGCGCGTAGGATCATGTCCTTCTGCGCCACCTCCATGTGTTCGCCGTTCTCTGCGCTGTTGCGCAGCGCCTCCTCCACGGCGGCGGCGGAGCCCTGCTTGCCGCGCCCGAAGATGCGAGAAAGGCGTTGAACCAAGCCCGCTCGCCTTCGTACTTGCTCGGCTTCGTCTGCGGATTCACTCATTCGCTTTTGGTCGCACTCCTGTTTCGGGTTCACGCATAGGGATCTTCGATCCCTAGCGAAACCAGAATAGCGCGTTCGCGCGCTTCCATCGATTCGGCGTCAGCCGGCTCGATGTGATCGTAACCCAGAAGGTGCAAAAAGCCGTGCACTACCAAGTGGGCGGCATGGTGTTCGAAGCGTTTACCCTGGAATTGCGCTTCAGCGGCAATGGTTTCCGCCGCCAGCGCGATGTCGCCAAGGAACCCCTGACTGGCTTCCCCAGCTTCCGCGGGGGGAAAGGAGAGCACATTGGTCGGCCCCTCCTTGCCACGGAACTGCGCATTCAAACCAGCGATGGCGGCATCATCTCCCAGCAGCAGCGACACCGCGCCCGCCCTCCCTTCTGCAGCAGCAGCGGCGGCGGCAACCTTGGACAGCAAGTCTTCGTGCCCACGCCAAAGCGGACACCCGACCACAATATCCACCTCTAGAACTTCTTCAGCCATGCCCCACCTCGTCGCGATGATAGGCTTCGACGATGTGTGCGACGAGCCGGTGACGAACGACGTCCTGTGTCGCAAAGCGGATAATTTCCACGCCGGGGACATTTTCTAGAATAGAAATGGCGTGCGCGAGACCGGATTGATCTGGTCGCAGCAGGTCGATCTGCGACGGATCGCCCGTGACCACCATGCGCGAGCCTTCGCCAAGCCGGGTGAGCACCATTTTCATCTGCAGCACGGTGGCGTTCTGCGCTTCGTCCACAATAACAAATGCATTCGCCAGCGTACGTCCCCGCATAAAAGCGAGTGGCGCGACTTCGATCTGACGCCTCTCGCGCCGCGCTTTCAGGTCGTTCTCGTTGATCTGGCTGCGGAACGCATCCCAGATTGGCGCCAGGTACGGATCGACTTTCTCCGCCAGATCGCCGGGCAAATAGCCGAGCTTCTCGCCTGCCTCCACCGCCGGTCGAGTCACGATAATGCGGTCGAAGCGCTCTTGCTTGAGCGCCTCGACGGCCGCGGCGACGGCAAGGAAGGTTTTGCCCGTGCCCGCGGGGCCAACGCCAAAAATAAGATCCAATGCTTCATCGCGGAGCGCCTCGACATAGTGCACCTGCCGCGGCGTGCGCAGCGTCAACCCACCGAGCTGCGGCAACGTCATCGGCCCCGGCTTGTCAGACGGGCCCTCCGAGAAGGAGATGGCCGCCAGCACTTCGCCTTCGCGGACACGACCCTTGCGGCGCGTGAGTTCGGTAAGCGCGTCGATGATGCGCTGCACGCGTTCGAGGTCGGCGCCGCCGTCCGGGCGCGCGCGCACGGTCAATTGGTCTCCTTGCGCGTCCAGAGTGACGCGGTAAGCGGGGGTTCCCCGCGGTGCGCCCGGGTCGCGGAAAGCTTCCTGTATATGCGCAAGGTGGCGGTGCAACGGCCCGAAGATAGCTTGCGCCACTCCGGAATCCGACAAAGCGATGATCCTAACCAGATCGCCGTCCTTCTGGAAGTTCGTCACGCAACCTCCAGCGCAGCGGTTGAACCAGTCAGCGAGTTCTGCGACGCGCCGATGATACGAACTGGGACGATCTCGCCATTGCGCACGGCCCCGCTCTCGAAATGCACTGCTTGCAAATACGGCGAACGACCATGCTTTTGACCAGGCGCGCGGCCTCTCCCGGCGACCAGAACCGGCAATATGCGCCCTATCTGCCCGTCATTGAAACTACGTTGCTGTTCGCCCAGCACAGCTTGCAGCCGCGCCAGCCGCTCATTCTTTACCGCTTCGTCGATCTGCCCACGCATGAGCGCCGCCGGCGTGCCCGGCCGCGGCGAATATTTGAAAGAGAATGCGGAAGCAAACCCGACTTCACGCGCCAATTGCTCGCTATCCCCATAATCCTTCTCGCTTTCGCCCGGAAAACCGACAATGAAGTCGGTGCTGAGCGCGATGTCTGAGCGGACAGCGCGCAAGCGCGCGACGACATCGCGATAATACGCGCCGTCGTGCTTGCGGTTCATCGCCTTCAAGATGCGGTCCGAGCCTGATTGCACCGGCAGATGCAAGTACGGCATCAGCTTCGGCTCCGCGCCGTGCAGCGCAATCAGGTCGTCGCTCATCTCTGCCGGATGCGAGGTCATGTAGCGCAGGCGTGCGATGCCCTCGATCCGCGCCAATCTCTCCAGCAGATCGGCAAACCCCAGTCCGCCCGCGCCATGATACGCGTTGACATTTTGCCCAAGCAGCGTGATTTCCCGGACACCGCGGTCGGCCAACGCGCGTGCCTCGGCGAGAACGCCGGCGAACGGTCGCGAAAATTCAGCGCCACGCGTATACGGCACGACACAGAACGTGCAAAATTTGTCGCAGCCTTCTTGGATAGACAAGAACGCCGTGACGCCGTCCGGCGCGCGCGCCGGCAGCGCGTCGAATTTTTCCTGCGCGGAAAAATTCGCCGCTAGGCGTTCGCCGCTCTTGCGTGCGGCGCGCGCGATCAGTTCGGGGAGCTTGTGATAGGCTTGCGGCCCGACGACCAGATCCACTTCGGGCGCGCGACGCATGATCTCCTCACCCTCGGCCTGCGCAACACAGCCCGCAATCGCGATCGTCATGCCCTTGCCTTCGCCCGCGCGACGATCCTTGTGCGCGCGCAGGCGGCCGATTTCAGAATACACTTTCTCGGTCGCCTTTTCGCGAATGTGGCAGGTGTTGAGGATTACTAGATCGGCATTGTCGGGCTCGCCAACCATGGCGTAACCCAGCGGCGCGAGCACATCGCGCATGCGCTCGCTGTCATACACATTCATCTGGCAGCCGTAGGTCCCGATGAAGACCTGCTTTGGGGCGGCGCGTTCGCTCATCTTAGCGTTTCTTGGCCTTCTCATCGAGCGGTACGCCATACAGCTCCAGCCGGTGGTCCACCAACCTGTACCCCAAGCGCGCGGCGATTTCGTGCTGCAGGCGCTCGATTTCGGGATCGACGAACTCGATCACTTGGCCAGACCGGGTGTCGATGAGGTGATCGTGGTGTTGGTTTGGCGTCTCTTCGTAGCGAGAGCGACCGTCGCGGAAATCGTGGCGTTCGAGAATGCCCGCTTCTTCAAACAATCTCACGGTACGATAGACAGTAGCGATAGAAATACCGGAATCGACCGCCGCCGCTCGCCGGTGCAACTCCTCCACGTCCGGGTGATCGTGGCTCGAAGATACAACCCGCGCGATGACGCGACGTTGCTCTGTCATGCGCATGCCGCGTTCGGCGCAGAGTTTTTCAATCCGGTCCATATGGTCCAATCTCGGCGCGAGACATACTTTTTCCGCGCCTCGCTGTCCACCGCAACAGCTTCAACCCGACAGCGTTCGGCGCATGACAACAGCGTTAACACCACCATCCGAGTAGTATTTTGGCCGCAGGCCAACGGGGACAAAACCGAGCTTCTCATAAAGGGCAAGTGCGGGGACGTTGTCTTCGGCCGCCTCCAAATGAAGGCTCTGGGCGCCGCCTGCCCGCGCCAGCTCAAGTGCGGCGGCCACTAACGCCATGCCAAGGCCTTTGCGGCGCGCACTCACGCGCACTGCAAGTGTCACGATCTCCGCCTCCCCCGCCACGGCCCAACCCAAGACGAATCCTCCGCCCTCCGTGTCCGCGAGCGCGAACGCGCCAGGATTCCGCATATGCCCGGCAATCTCGCGCGCGTTCCATCCGTGCGCGAACGCCTCAGCGTGGATCCCCGCCAGCGTTTCGGCGAACTCCGCGCCTACCGGGGCAATCATGCGCCACCGCCGGGCGGCGTCACATGCGGCGCGCGCAGGTAGGCGGGGTCTGGCTTGTAGCGCGCGGGCTCCAGGCGCGCGGCGCGACGCGCCAAGGCCGCGGCGTCGATATTGGGGCGGATGAGATTTACGGGACGTCCCGCGGCGGCGCGCGCCAACATGGATTCGTGCGCGCCACGCTCTATGGGCGTTGGCGCAATGACAGTCGCGCCATCCTCGTAAAGCGCCAAATACGCTCCGCCCGGCGTTTCGATCAAAGCCGCACGCAATCCCGCTTCCCCCTCCTGCAACGCCAGCGCCTCCAGAGTGGAGACGCCGATGCAAGGCTTGGCGAGGGCCAGCGCCAGCCCGCGGGCAAAGGAAAGGCCCACACGCACGCCGGTGAAGGAGCCCGGCCCCGTCGTCACTGCGATGCGATCGAGTTGATCGAAGTCGGCGCGGGCGTCCTGCATGATTTCGCGCACCATCGGCGCCAATCGCTCCGCCTGGCCACGTTGCATAATGTCGCTCTTTGCAGCGAGCGTCTCTCCGTCGCGCACCAGCGCGACCGAGCAAGCGTCCAGACAAGTGTCAATGGCAAGAACGAGCATCTACGAGGACTCGCTAAACCACCTGCTCCACCGCATTCACTTCGGGCAGGTAGTGCTTCAGCATGTTCTCGATGCCCTGTTTCAGGGTCAGCGCCGAAGAGGGGCAGCCCGCGCAGGCGCCCTTCATGGCGAGCCGAACGATGCCGGCTTCGTGATCCCAAGAATGGAAAGTAATGTCGCCGCCGTCGCGCGCGACCGCCGGGCGCACGCGCGCTTCGATGATCGCCTTGAGCTCCTTTACTATGGCGCCGGCTTCGCCCTCGTAAGCGACCTCGGCCTCCTCGACTTCGCCCCCCTCGGCGAACGTAGGCGCGCCCGACATGAAATGATCCATGATCGCAGCCAGAACATGTGGCTTCAGGTGCGGCCACTCGATTTCGTCAGCCTTTGTGATGGTGAGAAAATCGCTGCCCAGATAGACGCGCGCCACGCCCTCGACTGTAAACAAGGCCTGCGCTAGAGGCGACTTGGCGGCAGCATCCCGCGACGCGAACTCCCTCCCACCGCTTCCGAGCACATCACGACCGGGCAGAAATTTCAGCGTTCTCGGATTGGGCGTGGATTCCGTTTGGATGAACATCTGTCCGAGGTGGCCCCTGAGGCCGATGCGGTCAAGTCTGAACGAACGGCAAAGCCAGCGCGCGCACCTCGGCGCGCGAAAGCGATCCTGGCACGACCATGACTGGCACCGCCCTGCCGCCGATCCCCGCACTTCTACCCAGCTGCGCCACGAGCGGCCCGGGTCCGCGCGGCCCCACTTCCGAGGCCAGCACTAGTAGCCTTATAGAGGCATCCTCCTCCAAGATTTTTCGCAGCGCGGGCTTCAAATCCCCTTCTCGTAATATGGGCTCAGCAGTGACGCCGCATTCGGCCCACACCTCGGCGGCGAAACGCTGAGTCAGCGATTCCGCGGAATCTTGCGCCTGGCGACGCATTTCCTCGGTTATCGAGGCCCAAGGCGCAGGGTCCGTTGGCTCAATGACGCGCAGCATAACGAGCCGAGCACCCGTGTGCTTGGTCAGGACGCCGGCATAGGTAAGCGCGGCTGGAAACTCGTCGCTCTCGTCGGCGACGACCAAGATGGCGAAACGCGGTTCAGACATGGGATTTATTTATGGACCGTCGTGGGCGCCAACGGCAATGGCGGGCCGCTCCCTCAACCCGGCCTGCTGCATGCGCCAGATGACATGGTCGAGCCGGTCCTGGCCGAAGAACGGTTCGTCGCCATACACAAACAGCGGCACGCCCCAGTGGCCGGCGTTTTTCTGCGCAGCCTCGTTGGCGGCAATTTCCGCGTCGATATCTGCGGCGGCGCCACGCACCTGTTCATCGATCTCGGCCACATCGAGTCCAGCAACGGCCACCGCTCGCGCGAGGTGATCCCCTTCGTGCCAGTTGTCGATCTCCCCCGACCATATCGCGTGCGCTGCTGCGCGGACGAACTCAAACCCCTTGCCCGCCCGCTCCGCCGCCACACCCAGACGGCTCACGCGCCAGATGTAGGGCTGCTCGGCGGCCACCTCCCCCGCGGCGATATCCATGACCACGGGATCAGGGCGCGGCCATCGGTATGGAATGCCATGCATTTGCGCGATGCGAAACGTGTCCCGCAAAAGGTAGGGCGGCCAAAGCGGATTGACGCTCTTAAAGAAGCCCGGAATGCGCAGCGCGATAGGCGTCACTATCCGCATGCGCGGAACGATATCGTAGCGCGCGATCAACCGCTCGACGAGCGCTGTGGCGAGATAAGAATAGGGGCTGCGGAATGAAAAGTAGAAATCAAAGGCAAGCGGCATCGTCACGCCTCCCAGAATCCGACCCTGCCCCGAACCTCCGCCATGATGGGCGCTGCAATTGCGCGGGCGCGCTCGGCGCCATCCCGCAGGATCGCGTCCAACGCGCCCGGGTCGGCGTTGAGGCGGCGCATCTCGGCGGCGATCGGCGCGAGCTTGGCGGCGAGCAATTCCGCCAGCGCCGGCTTGAACACGCCGAAGCCCTTGCCGCCAAATTCTCGCAACACAGCATCAATGCTGCGTTCGCTCATCGCGGCATAGATGCCGACCAGGTTTTCCACTTCCGCCCTACCCGCGAGCCCTTCTTGTGACTCCGGCAGCGGCAACGGATCGGTGGTCGCCTTCTTGATCTTGTTCATGATCGCGTCCGTATCGTCGGTGAGATTGATGCGGGTCATGTCCGAGGGGTCCGATTTCGACATCTTTTTAGCCCCCTCGCGTAGGCTCATGATGCGCGCGCCAGGGCCTTGTATCAGCGGCTCCGGCAGCGGGAAGAAGCCAGGGGCTTGGTAATCGTTGTTGAACTTCTGGGCGATGTCGCGGGAAAGCTCGAGGTGCTGCTTCTGATCCTCGCCGACCGGCACGTGTGTCGCCTTGTACAACAATATATCCGCCGCCTGCAGCACCGGATAGTCGAACAACCCAACGCTCATGCGCTCCGTGTGCTTGCCGGCCTTGTCCTTGAACTGGGTCATGCGCTCGAGCCAGCCCATGCGTGCGATGCAATTGAACACCCATGCCAGTTCCGAATGCTCGCGCACCGCCGATTGCACGAAGATGATCGAGCGCGCGGGATCGACACCGGCTGCGATGTAGGCGGCAGCGACTTCGCGCGTTTTTGCGGCGAGCTCATTCGGGTCGGGGCCCGCTGTAATCGCGTGCAAATCGACGACGCAATAAATGCACTCGTACTTGGTTTGCAGCGCCACAAACTTCTGCAAGGCGCCGAGGTAATTCCCAAGATGCAAACCGTTGGTCGGCTGCATGCCGGAGAACACGCGTTGCGGGCCTGCGTACGCGGGCGGTGGAGCATCAATCATATGGCGCTCCCTATCAGGCGTCCGCGCCTGGCGGCAAGTCGCTTCCCCTGGCGGCCCCGGGTTCCCGCCGCAGCGCGCCGCGCAGCTCGCGCAAGTTCACCGCGCCAAGGGCAAGCGTGGCAATCGCATAGACAGTGAACGCCGCGGCGGCGACCGCAAGAACCGCAATCTCCTTGCGCCACAGCAGGTCAGCCAGCATCGCATAGTTCATTGCGCAGAAACCCGTGAACACACCCATGACCGCACATGCGCCGCCCAGACGGAGCAACCGCGACCAGGCGCGCGCGCTGATCTTGTATACGCCATCGCTCGCCAGCGCGGCGGCAAGCAGCACGACATTGAGCCACCCGGCAACACTGGTGGCGATGCCCAACCCAATAACGCCGTCGATGCCAAGCTCGGGCAATGCGTAGAACAACCATGCGCCGAGCGCCGTGTTAACGATCACGGATGCGACGGCGTAGTACATGGGTCGTCGCGTGTCCTGCCTAGCGAAGAAAGGCGGCGTGAACACCTTCGCGAGCACAAAAGCCGGCACGCCCCACGCGAATTGCTGGAGCACGTCCGCCGTGCGCTGCGCATCTTCGCTGGTGAAGGCGCCGCGAGTGACTGTTGCGTCGATAATAAAGAACGGCATGATCAGGAATGCGGCCGCAGCCGGCACTGTGAACGCCATGGAAAGACCGATGGCGTCATCCATGGCGGCGGATGCCGCCGCGGTTTCACCCGCCGCGTGATGTCGTGACAGACGCGGCACCAACGCCAGCCCGATCGCGACGCCGATCAGCCCCAACGGCAATTGGTAGAGCCGATCCGAATTGTATAACACCGAGCGCGCGCCCTCGTCCGATCCGGTGAGAAATTGGGAGACCAGCGAGTTGAGCTGCGTCGCCCCGCCCGCCAGCGCACCGGGAATAGCCAGCCAGAGCACGCGGCGAACGGCCGGCGTCGGCGCTGGCCAGCCAAAGCGGAGCCGAACGCCTGATCGCTGTACGCCCCACCACAATAGCGCAGCCTGCAGAACGCCCGCGATCGTGACCGAGAACGCAACCCAGATCGCGGCGGCTTCCGGGTCGGGCGCCAGCACCAGCGCCGTTATGGTGCAGAGGTTCAACAAGGTCGGCACGCCCGCCGAAAGCGCAAACCGCCCGCTGGTATTGAGGACTCCGGACAGCAGCGACGCGAGCGTCATGCAAGCGAGGTACGGCATGGTGAGCTGCGTCATCAAAATCGCCGTCTGCATAACCTTCGGGTCGTTCACATAGGCCGACAGCAGAAACGGCATCAGCGACGGCATCGCGATCTGCGCCACGATGCAAAACGCCGCGACAACCGCCAGCAAGAACGACATCGCCTCGGACGCCACCCGGGTCGCCGCGGCTTCGCCATCGGCAGCGCGCTCCTTGGCGTAAATCGGGACGAACGCCTGCGCGAACGCACCCTCAGCGAACAGGCGGCGAAATAAATTTGGAAACATCAGCGCCGTCGCAAACGCGTCCATCAGCGGCCCCTGCCCGCCGAATTGCGCATTGGCGACGAGATCGCGGCCAAAGCCGAGGATCCGGCTCACAAGCGTCAACGACGCTTGCACGAACGTGTTGCGGGCAAGGCTCAAATGATTTCCCCTTTGTGATCCCGGGGTCCTAGCGCGCCGTCACGTTGGCGTCGAGAGCACGCTGGTTCCGCTGAGCACAGCCTCCAATTCGGCCCGGAGCGACGAGAGTCTTTGCGGATCGACGATCTGGCCACCGCCCTGCTCTTGCACATAGAAGACATCCGATGCGCGCTCGCCAGCAGTGTCGATATGGGCGCTCACGATCGACACTGAATGTGCCGCGCACGCGCGCGCCAAATCCGCCAACAGGCCGAGCCGATCGCCGCCCGACGCCTCAATCACTGTCGCAGCCGGCGTGATTTCATTGTCGATGCTGACGCGCGACTCAATGGCAAACGCCGATCGGCGACGCGAGGGCGCCGGCGCGGCGGGTGAAGCATGGTCGCTGGCCGCCGCCCGATGCAAACGCTTCAACAGCGCGTCAAGCGCCGCGGGACTATCCTGGCCGAACGGCCTGTGGTCAGAGGTTTGCACCGAGAACACGTCCAGCGCCGAACCGCGTTTCGTAGTGTGCACCCGCGCGGCGGCGATGTTAGCGCCGGACCCGGAAATGGCGGCCGCCAGGCTCGCGAAAAGGCCCGCGCGGTCTGACGCGATGACGAGAATTTCCGTGATCCCTCGCTGCGGGCGAAACCGCGCGGCGGTGTGTGCTCCCGAGTGCTGCGCCGCATTCGCCTCGGCGGCATGCCAGATCAGCGCCTCAGCATCGTGGTCCAGCCAGTAACTGGCTTCGTGCGTGGATATCCACGCCTCCGCCGCATCCGCTTCGAACTGCCCCGACTGCCGCAAATTTCGCTTCGCCTCCTCCGCCATTTCTTCGAGCAGCCCACGAACCGCGTCTTCGCCGCCTCCACCGAGCAATGTCGCTTCCGTGAGCCGGTACAGGTCGCGCAGCAATTGCCCTTTCCAATCGTTCCAGATCCCTGGGCCGACCGCGCGCATGTCCGCCACCGTGAGTATCAGCAGCAGGCGAAGCTTCTCCACGTTCCCGACCGCGCCAGCAAAGGTCGCGATTGTCCGCGCGTCGCCGATATCGCGTCGCTGCGCGACATCGCTCATCAGCAGGTGGTTGCGCACCAACCAGCCGACGAGGCCGGCTTCATCGTCCCCCAGGCCTAGTCTCCCGCACGCGGCGAGCGCGGCCTTTTCGCCTTCGATCTGCTGGTCGCCGGCGCCCTTGCCAGTGTCGTGCAACAGCGTCGCCAAGTAGAGCGCGCGCCGGTTTATGATTTTGGGCAGGATCGCTGTCGCCAGCGGATGCTTGTCGCCGTGCTCCCCGCCCTCGATTTCTGAAATAGCCTCAACGGCGCGCAGCGTGTGTTCGTCTACCGTGTAGTGATGATGCATGTTGAACTGCATCTGCGCGACGATGCGCCCGAACTCGGGCACAAAACGCCCAAGCACGCCGGAATCGTTCATCAACCGGAGCGCGGGCGCCGGACGACGCGGCGAAGCAAGGATTCCGAGGAAGGATGCCTGAGCTTCCCGATCGGCTCGCCAGGCGGCGGGCATGCGCCGGGCGCGGCGCGCCGCCTCCTCCAGCGCGCGGGGATGCAGATCAAGATCGCGTTGCTCAGCAATCTCGAACAGTCGCATCAGTCCACCGGCTGTGGCGAGTGTTTCCGGCCCGTCGATGTTGAGCCGCCCACTTTCCAGATGAAAGCCGGGCGCGGAAAGTTCGCCTGCGTCTTGCTGACGGCGCCAAAACCGCCCCAGGCCAGCGGGCGCACGCTTGACATTCTCCGCTTCGAGCTTGGCGCAAATAATGCGCGTCAGCGCGCCAACCTCGCGTGCGACCAGAAAGTAGCGTTTCATGAAACGCTCGACGCTGGTCGCGCCCTCACGCGCACCAAACCCCATGCGCTTGGCGATTTCCGTTTGCACATCGAAGGTCAGCCGCTCGGACGCGCGCGCCGCTGTCAGATGCAAATGAAACCGCGCGGTCCACAGAAAACGCCGAGCCCTTACCAGCGCGGAAGCCTGTTCGCTGCTGAGCACTCCCGCAGCGACATACTCGCTCGGAGCCGAAAAGCCAAACCTGCGCCGCCCTATCCAGAACAGAGTATGCAGGTCGCGCAGCCCCCCTTTGCCCTCCTTGATGTTGGGCTCGACCATGTAGCGCGAGGCGCCGGTGCGGGCGTGGCGTTCATCGCGCTCGCGGAGTTTTTGGGCAATGTACCCCGCGCGGTCGCGCTCGAACACCTGCTTGCGGAGCTTGCCGGCGAGTTCATCGAACAACTTCCGGTCGCCAGCGACGAAGCGTGATTCCAGAAGTCCGGTTTGTATCGTGTGATCGCCGCGCGTGAGCGCAATATTGTCTTCGACGTTGCGGACCGCGTGGCCGACCTTGAGGCCAAGATCGTCCCAGATGGAAAAGAGAATCCGCTCGATCGCCGGCCTGGCGAAGTCACCGACTTTTGCATCGTGGAGAAACAGCAGATCGAGGTCCGAATGCGGCGCCAGCTCGCCGCGCCCGTAGCCCCCGACCGCGACCAGGGCCAGGCGTCTGCCGCCCGTGGCATCCGCTGCGTCGGCAAACAGCGCCGCGCTGATTTCGTCGGTCGCGTCACTAAGCTGGCGCGCCGCAAGCCAGCCATCAGCCCTTCCTCCCGCGAGATGCACCCCGGCGGCCACGCGCCCGGCCTCCAGCGTCTCCTTGAGCAGGCGCCGGCGATCGGCCGCGTCTTTCGCCGCCGCGAGGCCTGCCTTGAGGGCAAGGTGGTCCACAACCCCTTCAACTTGCGCTATTTTTCCCAGCGCGGGCATGCTATGGTCCCATCCTTGACGCCCATCGCGCCGTGGCTTTCAGGGCTCAGCGCGCCGCGTCCGATACATATTCGCAGCGGCACAACTTGCCTCAGTTCGCGGACGCCGCCAAATAGTTGGGGGAGCGGATGGGCTCTGGGAGTACCTTCGATGCAGCGCAAGGGCGGAAAGACTATTCGGCTGACCCCAGTCGATGAAGATCATCAGGTCACCGATCACCCGGCCCGGGCGAGCATGGAAGCGCTCACCGACCAGAAATTGTTCGCCCAGCGCATCAAGAGCGAGCGCGCCTCGGCTTATTGGTTCGCAGCCTCGCTCTGGGGCGTGACCGGGCTCGCGATGGGCGCGCTGCTGGGCGTGGTGCTGACCATGATGGTGCAGACCGGGTCGGTTCCGTTCATACGCGACAACATCGTCGCCGGCGCCGCCATCCGCGACGCCAACGACACGGTCCGCAACCGCCCCGGCATGCTCACCGATCCCCAGGAACAACAGCAGCCTCAAACAAGGCCTTGAGTTCGTAGAGGCGGTTGAGCGCCTCCTTCGGCGATAATGTATCTGGGTTGAGCGCCGTTAGCGCTGCTTCAAGCGCGGACGGCGTAGTCTCCTCTATGACTTGCGCAAACAGCGGCAGGTCG
Source organism: uncultured Alphaproteobacteria bacterium (assembly GCA_902826035.1). Classification (GTDB taxonomy): domain Bacteria; phylum Pseudomonadota; class Alphaproteobacteria; order Caulobacterales; family Aquidulcibacteraceae; genus Vitreimonas. The sequence goes on along the minus strand of CADEDG010000003.1, from coordinate 47,825 downwards.
TCGGCAATCTGCACGCGCGCGGCCCCCCCGCTTGCCTCCAAACGCGCGAGCACTGCCCGCGCCCGCTCCACCGCGCTCTTCGGCAAACCAGCAAGCTTTGCAACCTGAATCCCATACGAGCGGTCCGCCGGACCCGGCGCCACTTCGTGCAGGAAAATCAGATCGCCTTTCCATTCGCGCGCACGCAAATGCGCGTTGGCGCCCGCTTCAAGCTTTTCGGCGAGGCGGGTAAGCTCGTGATAGTGCGTGGCGAACACGGCGCGGCATCGGTTCGCTTCATGCAGATGTTCCGCCACCGCCCAGGCAATGGCGAGCCCGTCGAACGTGGCCGTGCCGCGGCCGATTTCATCCAGCACCACCAACGAACGCGCGCTGGCTTGATTTAAGATCGCGGCAGTCTCCACCATTTCGGTCATGAACGTCGAACGCCCACGGGACAAATCGTCCGAGGCCCCGACTCGCGCAAACACCCGGTCGACAATGCCGATGCGCAATTTCTTCGCCGGCACGAACGAGCCCGCCTGCGCCAACACCGCAAGCAATGCTATCTGACGCAGATAAGTGCTCTTGCCGGCCATATTCGGCCCGGTGACGAACAGGAGTCGCGGCCCGCTCCGCCCTTCGGCGTCCAGACGCGCGTCATTCGGCGTAAACCCTAGCCCCTCGCGGCGAACGCCGGCTTCCACAACTGCATGACGCGAGCCTTCCGCCAAAAGTGCTACGCTCTCATCCACAAGCGGGCGCGTTGCGCCTGCCTCCTCCGCCCACTCAGCGAGTGCAGCGGAAACATCGAGCACCGCGAGCGCGCTGGCAGCGGCGCGGATGTCGCCCTCGCAAGCCGCCGCGCCAGCCGCCAAGCTCTTGAACAACTCCAATTCGCGCGCCAACGCCGCATCCCCGGCGCGCGCGATCTTGGCGTCCAGCTCAATCAGCTCATTGGTGGTAAACTTCACCGACCCGGCGTTGGTCTGGCGATGAATGAAGCGCGCATTGAGCGGCGGCGTCATTAGCGCTTCCGCTTGCTTGCTTGTCGCGTCGATATGATAGCCGAGGACGTTGTTGTGCTTGAGCTTTAGGGACGGGATCGAGGTCGCTTCCGCATACTCGGCCTGAAGTGCGGCGATAACCTTGCGGCTGTCGTCGCGCAGTGTGCGGAATTCGTCCAGGGCCGGATCGTAGCCCGGCGCAATGAAGCCGCCGTCACGCGCAAGTAAGGGCAATTCCGGCGCAAGCGCACGATCCAGCGTTTGTACGAAGCCAGCGCATACGGCGTGCCGCGCCAGAGACAACGCCGCCACCCCCTCAGCAATCTCGCCGGGAAAGTCCCCGCTAAGACTGGCACAGCGCATGGCGGCGCGATCGCCCGCATTCAGTCCGTCGCGCAATTGCGCCAAATCGCGCGGCCCGCCCCGCCCCAGCATCAGCCGCGTCAGCGCGCGGGCGAGATCGCCGCCGGCGCGCAATTCCTGCCGCACGCCGCGACGCCGCTCGGCCACGTCCAGAAAGAACTGCACCGCGTCGAGCCGCGTGGTGATCTCTGCGACGTCTGTCAGCGGTCGGCCCAGACGCTCGGCGAGCATGCGCCCGCCAGCCGCGGTGACCGTCCGGTCAACGCAAGCAAGCAATGAGCCGTCGCGACCCCCGCGCACGGAGCGCTCAAGCTCAAGCGCTGCACGCGTTGCGGCGTCGATCGCCATGAATGCGCGCGAAGGGCTTCGTTTGGGCGGCGTAAGCCTCGGCGCGGCGCCGACCTGGGTCAGCTCGATGTAGTCCAGCAGCAACCCCATTGCGGACACTTCGGTGGCAGAGAAGTCGCCGAACGAATCCAGCGCTGCTACTTCGAACGCGGCCTTGATGCGCCGCGCTGCGGCTCTCGCATCCGCCTTCACGGCGGGCCTGAGCGTCAACGCAGCCCCAATGCTGCGCACCGTTTCGTTGAGCCGCCCGGGCCCCCCTTCGCAAGCGAGGATTTCTGCGGGCGCCAGCGCCACGATCTCTTCCTCCACCTCACCCGCCCCGAGCTCCCGCGTTTCGAAGGCGCCAGTGGACACATCGGCCCACGCAATCCCCGCGCGTTCGCCAGCGAAGACCACAGCCGCAAGCCGGTTCGCCGCGCGTTCATCGAGCAAGCCCTCTTCCGTAAGGGTGCCAGGGGTAACCACGCGCACGACGCCACGTCGAACAATGGACTTTGCGCCGCGCTTCTTGGCTTCCGCGGGATCTTCCAGCTGCTCGCAAACTGCAACCTTGAAGCCAGCCCGGATCAGTTTGGCCAGATAGCCCTCCGCCTGGTGCCATGGAACGCCAGCCATGGGTATCGGATCGCCGCCATGTTGACCGCGTTTGGTCAGCGCGATGCCAAGCGCGGTCGCCGCCCGTTCCGCGTCTTCGAAGAACATCTCGTAGAAATCGCCCATGCGAAAAAACAACAGCGCATCGGGATGCTCGGCCTTCGAGGCGAGGTATTGCGCCATGAACGGCGTCACGCGCGCGGCTTGGGGATGAGCGGAATCGGCCACGAGAGTGCTCTAGCCCGTTCGGCCCCGGACTTCCATTGACGAGGCGCCGGCCAAAGCTAGGGTGCGCCCGCACGCTAAACTACGAGCCACAATTCCATGCCTGACCAAAAGCAGACCTTCAGCGACGCCGAAGCGCTGGCGTTTCACCGCTTGCCCACGCCTGGCAAGATTTCTATCACGCCGACCAAACCAATGGCGACGCAGCGCGATTTGTCGTTGGCCTATTCGCCGGGTGTTGCCGTTCCAGTCAAAGCCATCGCCGCCGACCCAGAAATGGCCTACGACTACACGTCCAAGGGCAATTTGGTCGCGGTGATCTCGAACGGAACCGCGATCCTCGGCCTCGGCAACCTTGGCGCCATCGCCTCCAAGCCCGTGATGGAAGGCAAGTGCGTCCTGTTCAAGCGCTTCGCCGACGTGGATTCGATCGATATCGAAGTGACCACCCAAGATGTTGAGGAATTCATCACCACCGTACGCAATATCGGCCCGACTTTCGGCGGCATCAATCTAGAGGACATCAAGAGCCCTGAGTGCTTCATCATCGAGAGCCGCCTGCGCGACGAGCTCGACATCCCGGTTTTTCATGACGACCAGCATGGAACGGCGATTATTGCTGCAGCCGGATTGCTCAATGCTTGTGAGCTAACAGGCCGTCGGCTCGGCGAAATCAGGGTTGTGGTGAATGGCGCCGGCGCCGCCGGCCTCTCTTGCATTGGCCTCATCAAACACCTCGGCGTGCCGCACGACAACGTCACAGTCTGCGATTCCAAGGGCGTCGTTTATCGCGGCCGCACCGAAAGCATGGATCAGTACAAAACCGCGCACGCGATCGATACCAAAGCGCGAACATTGGCCGACGCGATGAAAGGCGCCGATGTGTTCATGGGACTCTCGGTCGCGGGCGCCGTCTCCAAGGAGATGGTCAAGTCCATGGCCAAGCGCCCCATCATATTCGCCATGGCCAACCCCGACCCTGAGATCTCGCCGGAGGATGTGCACGCCGCGCGCAATGACGCAATCGTCGCGACGGGTCGCTCAGATTATCCGAACCAGGTCAACAATGTGCTGGGGTTTCCCTACATTTTTCGCGGCGCGCTCGA
>CADEDG010000003.1:0-44103 GCA_902826035.1 uncultured Alphaproteobacteria bacterium | reverse complement strand
ATGGTCGCCGCCGGCCACGCCGACGGCATGGTTACGGGAGTAACCCGCAACTACGCCACCGCGCTTGACGATATCTTGAAAGCAATCGACCCCATGCGCGGCGAGCGGGTTATGGGCATGTCGGTGATCCTCATGAAAGGGCACACCCTGTTCGTAGCCGACACCGCCGTCTGCGAGTTTCCCAACGCAGAGGAACTTGCGCAGATCACGATACAGGCCGCGGCGATGGCCAGACAATTCGGCGCGACGCCGCGCGTGGCTCTGCTCTCGCACTCGAATTTCGGCAACCCACGCATGGAGCGCTCGGAAAAAATCCGCGAAGCCGTCGCCCTGCTGGATCAGCGCGAAGACATCGATTTCGAGTTCGAGGGCGAGATGAACGTCGACGTCGCGCTGAACGAAAACATGCGCGAGCTCTACCCGTTTTCGCGCCTCTCAGAGCCGGCGAACGTGCTGGTCATGCCGGCGCTGCATTCGGCGTCCATCGCCACCAGCCTGCTGACCACGGCAGGCGGCGCGACCGTGATCGGCCCTGTGCTCACTGGGTTGTCGAGCCCGATCCAGATCGCCCCGTTGGGCGGCACGGCGTCGGACGTAGTTACTTTCGCTGCGCTGGCGGCGTTTCAAGCGGTTGGGCGTTAGCGAGGAGTCGAAATAGACTCACCCGCACGGCTCTGTCGCCACCACTCAAGACCGGCGAGCGCGACAGCGACCAGACCTACCCAGGCGGCGAATACGAACACTTCGGAAAAACGCTCCGCTTGCGCCGGCAAACCCTGGTTCTTCACTTCGTCGACAAAAGCACCGATCCGCGGCCTGAAAATAACGCCGATCAGCAGCGCCAGCGACGACAGCAAAGCATATTGAACCGCCGCGTAATTCTTGTTCACGATCGAAGATAGCCAAGCCACATGCACCGCGCTGGCGAAGCCTCCGGCCAAATTCTCCATCAGAATGACCGAGGTAAGGCGCGTGAGCCCGTCGCCTAAGGTGACGCCATCGAAAATCGTCGCGCCGGTGGCTTGCACGGAACCGACAAAGCCGGAAAGCAACCACGCAAACAACCCACCAAGCCCAGTGGCGTCCAGCACCGCCTGCGCACCTGCCCCGCCGCGCGCGAGATCGGCGTAGAGCAAGTTGGTTCCAGCAGCGACCACGCCGCCAAGAATGAGCGCCGGCATGCGCCCGATCCAAAGCAGCGCCAATCCGCCGAGCGCTATGCCGCCCAAGGTCGCCGCCACACCGACCATCTTGGACGCGACCGCGACGTCCGAATTCGAATGCTGCAGAATGGTGAGGTAGAACGGATTGGCGAAGGAGCCCCAGATCGAGTCGGCAATCCTGTACGTCATCGCCAACGCCAAAATTGGGATCGCCCACAGCCAATAGCGCTTGACGATGTCGGCCAGCGGCGCGAGCACGCGCTCGTACAAGATGTCGGTGAAGCTCTTGGCCCCGCCTCCGGTTTCGAGCGCGCCCGGCTTGCGCGCGAGCCAGAAGGAAATCGCCAGCGGCATGCCTACCGTTACCAGCAAAATCCACGGGGTAGCTGCGTCCCTGAATTGGGCGGCGCTCGCGCTCGGATCGGCCAAAGTGTAAAACATGAAGCCCAACAGCGCCGCGCCCGCCCCCGCCCAGCCGATGGCGACCGGCCAAACCGCCAAGCGCCGTAGTCGTCGCGCCTCGGAATCCTGCGCAACCGGGCTTTCGGGTTTGGGCGCAAGCAGCGGTTCAGGTGCGGCGAGCGTTGCGAACACCGCGAGCGCCATCAGCACAGCCAAGAGCGTCCAGATCGCGGGCCAACCGGACGCTAGGTCGAGGAAAGCGTTTCCTGATACGGCGGCGCCATCGACTTCAGGTCCCGGTCGCTCAGTTGTTATCAAGCCGCTGAAGACATTGATGCTCCCCGAATCGATCTTGATCGCAGGCCCCTCATCGGGCGGCGCGATGATGAGCTTGAGAATGGTGGGCGCGGCAGCAGCGCCGTTGACGGTCGCCGGAATGATGAAGCGTTCTTCTAGGGGCGCGCTTTCGGGGGTAAGCGCGACAATTGCGGCATTGGTCGGATCGAGCACGTATGCGAAGTCTCCGTCCCCTTCCAGCGTCAGCGCGCCATAGTTCCCGGGCATGGTCCCAGGCTCCGCTGCTCTATAGCGCTGCGCATTCTCGATCGCCCACACGTCGGCCAACAGCAACGCCAGCGCCCCGCCGATGATGGCGGCCAAGCGATAACCGAGCTGGTAGCGCACGGTGATGGAATCTAGCTGCTTGTCGTCCTTCGCGGTCTCGATGCGCCAGGCGTCGATGACGATGTCTTGGCTCGCCGACGCGAACGAGGCGATCACCGCAAGTGCGGCGAACGCCAGGAGACTCGTGCGCGGATCGAACAGCGTCATGCCGAACAGACAAAGGACGATGATCGCCTGGCACAGCGCGATCCAAGCGCGTCGCCGGCCGATCGTGTTGACGAAGGGCGGCATGACCCAGTCGAACGCCGGCGACCAAATGAATTTGAATGCATAGAATAACGCAATCCAGGATAGCGCGCCGATAGCGCCGAATCCCGCTCCTGCATTGGTGAGCCATACGCCCATCGAACCCACGAGCAACGAATAAGGCAGACCCGCAGCGAACCCCAGCGCCGTGGCGATCCAGAGGAGCCGGGCCGTTGAAGGGATCGGCGAGGATGTTGCGGTCGCGGTCATGGCGAAAAGCCTTTGTTCGATTTGGGAAGGCCGTTAGCCGCGACTCTGGCCACGTTTCCTCTTTTGGTAAAGCGCGCCGCGACAGCGAGCAGCCGGCTCGCGTCGATTGGCTTGGTCAGGAAGTCGTCCATGCCGGCGCGGAACGCGAGCGCCCGCTCTTCTTCGCCGGCGTCGGCCGTAAGCGCCACCAAGGGAGCCTTCGCACAGAGCCCCCCCCCGGATCGGATCCGTTGCGCTGCGCCAATGCCATCAAGCCGCGGCATGCGGATATCGAGAAAGACGAGATCGAACGCCTCGGACGCGGCCGCAGCGACCGCCTCTTCCCCGTCCTGCGCCAGCCGCACCGCACAACCCGCGTGCGTTAGCAGCGTCCGCGCCAGCAATGCGTTGATGGGATTGTCCTCCGCCACCAGCACACGCAGACCCGCGAGCGGTCGTTCCTCGCTTTCGACGCTGGACGCCATGTCGCAGGCGCCCACACCCTTGCCGAGCGCGGCGTGTATCCGCTCTACCAGCGCCGCACGCCGCACCGGGGTAAGCACATAATGCTCGAACCCAAGCTCCCGGCATTGCGAGACAGCAGTGCGATCCTCCTGCGGCGCGAGCGCGACGATCGCCGCGCCGTCACGCTTGAACGAGGCGATGACGCCTGTCGCCATTCCGCCGCGCCAATCCAGAAACGCGACGTCCGGGCGCTCATCGCGCGCGACTATCGCACCACCGAGGGCGGTGATCGTTGTTGCAAGCGCGGCGGCGGTCGTGGGCAGAGCGTCCGACACCCAAACACGCACGCCTTCGAGCGGGCGCGATTGCTGGGGCCATTCACTTGGTTGCAGCGGCAACTCAACCCAGAAGGCCGCGCCGGCACCTGACCTGCTCGAGAGACCGGCCTCACCGCCCATCGCCCGCGCCAGTTTGCGCACCACGGCGAGGCCAAGGCCTGTGCCGCCGTGACGGCGTGCGATGCCCGCATCCGCCTGCGCGAATTCCTCGAAGATGAGCGCCTGCTTTCCCGGCTCCACGCCCGGCCCCGTATCGCGGACAGTAAAGCGAAACCTCCCGCCAGGGCGCGCCGCCACTTCAATCATCACTCCGCCGTGCTCGGTGAATTTCACCGCGTTGCCGGCTAGGTTGAACAAAATCTGGCGCACACGGCCATCATCGCCGATAACACGTGTGGGCACCCCCGTGCGCACGCATGCCGCAATCTCCAAACCCTTGGCATATGCGCGGGGGGACAACAATTCGGCTACGTCCTGCACCGCGGCTTCTGGCGAGAACGGGGCCCTTTCGAGTTCGAGGTGGCCGGCCTCTATGCGTGAATAATCCAATATCTCGGTAATCAGATCGAGCAGATGTTCGCCCGATAATCTGATGGAGGACACATAGCTTCGGGCGTTGGGCGCCAGGTCTCCGAGCGCCAATAGATCGGCCATGCCAAGTATGCCCGCGAGCGGAGTACGCAATTCATGGGTGAGCGTTGCAAACAGCGTCGTTTTCGCGCGCATGACCTCCTCGGCTGCGCTGACATGGCGTGTTACATCGCGGGCGTGAGCCAATCGGGCGCCGCCCGGCAGCATTTTCTCCGCCCACTCAAATCGTCGACCATCCGGCGCGGCCGCCTCGAACCGGCGTTCGCCGCGCAAGAAATCCGGCGGCTGTGACCGACCCCAGGGCGGGCGTTGCGGGCTGATGGGTTGGCGAAAAACCGCACGGAAAGCCGCGTTTGCGCGCAGCAGCGAACCGTCTTGCGCCAGCAGTACGCAAGGATCGGGTAGCGCGTCAAACACGTCGAACTCAAGCGCTAGAGCCGGTTCAGCCATCGAGGCGATCAAGCGCTCGCGCGGGTTTACGAAACCTTAGCGAACGCGCCTTGTTCGCCGCCCGCCCATTGTCGTTTCAAGCTTAACGCCTCGGCGATGTGGAGGCGACGGACGGCTTCGGCGCTATCGAGATCAGCGATGGAGCGCGCCACCTTAAGGGTGCGGTGATAGGCCCGCGCCGAGAGCTGGAGCGTCTCGGCCGCCTTGGACAAAAGCGCGGCGCCTGACGCATCCGGCTTCGCCACCTTCTCGAGCGCCTCCAGGCTCAACGTCGCGTTTAGCCCGGACCCGCGATCGGTTTGAGCCTGACGGGCGCGGTTCACGCGCACGCTAGCCTCGGCAGTGCCTTCGGCCGGCGGCGGCAACGATAGATCGGCTGCCGTCACCGGTGGCACGTCAAGCTGGATGTCGATTCGGTCCAACAACGGCCCCGACAGGCGCGACTGATATTCGATTGCGCAACGAGGGCCGCGGCGGCAGAAACCTGCGCTAGGCCCTCCCCCGCATCGGCAGGGGTTCATTGCCGCCGCCAACAGGATGCGGGCAGGATACGTGACGTGATGGTTCGCGCGCGCGATCAATACTTGGCCGGCTTCGAGCGGTTGGCGTAGCGCATCGAGCGCCTGTTGCGAAAATTCCGGCAGCTCGTCGAGAAACAGCACCCCCTGGTGCGAAAGCGAGATTTCGCCTGGCTTGGCGCGAATGCCGCCGCCTACGAGCGCAGCCATGGACGCCGAATGATGCGGTGCGCGAAACGGACGCGTGCGAGTCAATTGACCACGCTCCAGCAAGCCAGCCACCGAGTGCAGCATGGATACTTCGAGCAATTCCTCGGATGAAAGCGGCGGCATCAACCCCGGTAGACGCTGCGCCAGCATCGACTTTCCTGCGCCTGGCGGTCCCACAAACAAGATGTTGTGCGCACCCGCAGCGGCAATTTCGAGCGCGCGCTTGGCCTGTTCCTGCCCGCGCACATCCCGCAGGTCAGGCGCCGATGCGCTTGCAATCAGATCGCCCCGCTCAGGCGGTTTGAGCATGGCCCCGCCGCGGAAGTGATTGACCAAAGCAAGCAAAGATGGCGCAGCAATGATCTCGCCGCCGCCCCAGGCCGCTTCCGCGCCGCACGCCTCCGGGCACACCAAAGCCGCGCCCATGGCATTGGCGGCGATCGCTGCGGGAAGCGCGCCGGGCGTCGGGGCAAGCGCGCCATCCAGCCCGACTTCGCCAAAACACACCACCCCATCGAGCGCGTCATGAGGCAAGGCGCCGATCGCCGCCATCATGGCGAGCGCGATTGGCAGATCGTAATGGACGCCCTCTTTGGGCAAATCGGCGGGCGCCAAATTGACGACCAGCCGACCCGGGGGAATTGCTAAGCCAATAGAGGCAAACGCGGCGCGAACCCGCTCACGTGCCTCGGAGACTGCTTTGTCGCCAAGGCCGACGACAACAATGCCATGGGTGCCCCCGGTGAGCTGAGCCTGGACTTCAACGCGGCGCGCCTCCAATCCGGCGAAAGCGACCGTGGTTGCATTTGCACATGTCTGCATGGGGCATCCCGTTATCCACAGGCCACGGGATCAAGCGTACAGAAGCGGAACAAAAAAGCAACCTTTTTCGAACGCTCTGGCGTCGCCGGGATTTTAGGTTCGCCAATCTGAATCGGCAATGAACAATCGTTAGTGTCCGTAGTCCGCCGCGGCAGCTTCGTGTTCGTCGGTGCTCGCCCCAGCCTGAACAGGCTGTGTGATGCGGAAATCAGGAGCGGGCGGCGCCATGGCCGCGGCGGCATAATACGGAACCGGTGCGGCCCGGACCTCCATAAAGGAAACGACGCGCCGTACTCCGGGAACGATGCTTGCGATCTCCGCTGCCCGGCGCAATTCCAGGTCAGTGCGCGCCAAACCCATTAGGAAGACTGCGCCGCGGAAGGTCTCAATATTGATGTTGATTCCGCGAACCGCGGGGCTCACGAAAAGCCGCGTTCTGACCTGGGTTGATATCCACTCGTCTTGAGCGCTTTCGGCCATCGTCGACGGCGCGCCGACCTCAAGTTCGACGTAGACTGAGCGCAGATTGGGGACGGTGCGGGCAATGGTCTCGGCGGCCCGGCGATGTTCTTCCGTTGGAACCACCCCAGACAACAGGAGCACGCCCTCGGCGACCTCAACGTCTACTTCGCGGAATGCCTGATAGTCGGCGGCCATCAGCCGTGTCTTAACGCGCTGCGAGGCGGTCGCGTCGTCAATGCCTTCGCCGATCGTGCGATCTTGCACCGCAAACAGGCCAACGCCCGCCGCGGCCCCTACGGCGGCAGTGACGCAACCGCTCGATGCGGTGCAAGCGGCCAGAGCCGCCAAGGTGACAAGCGCGCGCATGATCTGGCATCCTTGCCTCAGCGAACGTTTCGGTCTGTTTAATTATCGTGTGGGTTCGTCGAACCAGGCGCCGCGTTCATGTTTCGGCAACAAACTCGCGCCGACGACAATCACGTCAAAGCGGATCGGCGCGCCTGAAAGCCGCCAACGTCCCGCCAGGACTTGAGCAGCGCGGGCGATCCGACCCTGCGCCTGAGGGGTAACGGCATAGAGCCCGGCGGCGAAGGTCGAGCGCGCCTTCACTTCCACAACTACCAGAACACCGTGTTTCCAAGCGGCGATATCCACCTCGCCGTAAGGCGTGCGCTGCCGCAATCCCAGAATCCGGTACCCCTTCACGGCCAAGAATAGCGCCGCGATCCACTCGCTCACCCTGCCGCGACGTTCGGCTTGGCGACGGCTCATACATTGTCCCGCAGGGCTAGCGCGCGCGCGTATGCCCGCTTCCGGGGAACACCGAGAGCACGCGCGGCTTCGCTCGCCGCCGCTTTCACGCCACCCGACAAGTGGCTCACCAAAAATGCATCGAGCGCGTCGTCGCTAACTTTAGTTCGCAGCGGCGGACCGATCACTATGACTATTTCTCCTTTTGGCGGCCCCGCTCCGGAATAATGCGCCGCAAGTGCGGCGAGCGCGCTGCGTCTGGTCTCCTCAAACAATTTCGTCAGCTCTCGTGCTATGGCGGCGGGCCGATCGCCAAGGATGTCGGCCATATCAGCCAAGCTATCCGCCAAGCGTGGCCCGCTCTCGTAGACAACCAAGGTCGCGTCGATGTCGGCCACTCCTTCGAGTGCAGTGCGCCGGCCAACCTGCTTCGCCGGCAGAAAGCCCAGGAACATGAACCGATCTGTCGCCATCCCGGAGGCGACGAGGCCCGCCAGAGCCGCGCATGCGCCGGGAATGGGGACCACCTTGAACCCGGCCTCAATGGCCGCCCGCACCAATTTGAAGCCGGGGTCGGAGATGAGCGGCGTGCCTGCGTCCGATATCAGCGCGACACTCTCCCCCGCCGCCAGCGCTTCAAGGATCTCACGGCGCGCGCTTTCATCGCTGTGGTCATGATAGGCGCCCAGCCAGGGTTTTAGCCCGTAGGCGTCCAGGAGCTTTCGGGCGACGCGGGTGTCCTCGGCGTACACGCGCGACACGCCGGCCAAAATATCGAGCGCTCTTAACGAAATGTCGCGCAAATTGCCGATAGGCGTGGCGACCACATAAAGGCCCGGTTCGGGAGGTGGACTGGGTCCACGGGCCCCGATACCTTCGCGTCCGTCGGTTTCCGTTTCTGGCAAGGACTTGCTCATGACCAAGCAATCATCGGCGCGGACCCGCCTCACGCCAAGCGTGAAGACCGGAATTGCGCTTTCTTTGGCTGCGCTGATGGCCGCATGCGCGACATCTCCAACCATGCCGCCCGGCCCGGGCGCTCCCCCGCCTCCTCCTCCCGCGCCACCCGAGGCCCAGGTCCAGGCTCGCGATGGGGTGACGCCGCCGTTCATGCGCGGGCGGGACATCGTTCGCGTCGGTTTGCTTTTGCCGTTCGGCCTGCGCCCGCAAGAAGCGGCGGCATTGTATAGCGCAGCGGAACTCGCGCTGTTCGATCATGGCGGACCCAACACCCTCCGGATCCCCCGCGACGCCGGCGCAAACGAGGCGACAGCGGCAGCGGCAGCGCGCGCGCTAGTCGCCGACGGCGCCGACATCATCGTCGGGCCGGTGTTGCGCGAAGGCGTGGTCGGCGCCGCCAGCGCCGCCCGGCGCGACAACATCCCCGTCATTGGATTTTCCTCGGACCGCAGCGTGGGCGGGGACGGCGTTTATCTGCTGAGCTTTCAGCTTGAGGACGAGATTGCCCGGCTCGCCTCCTTCGCCGCAAGCCGTAATATTCGCTCATTGGCCCTGCTAGCGCCATCCAACGAATATGGCCGCCGAGTGGACATCGCGTTGCGCGCGGAGGCGGCTCGTCAAGGCATCGCCGTCGTCCAGGTCCAATTGTACAACCGCACCGACGCGGAGGCTTCCGCAGCAGCCACCGCCCTTGCACAGGCGCTGCGCACGACGCCGCCGCAAGCGATCCTGATCGCGGAAAGCGGCGCGCCGCTGCGATCAATCGGAACCGCCCTGGTTTCGGCCGGCGTGGACCGCTCCGCGGTGCGCTTCCTTGGAACCAGCGCCTGGGCGGGGGACGCTCAGCGCGAACCATCCTTGGCGGGCGGCTGGTACGTCGCCGCCGATCCGGCTGCGCGCGCGGACTTCGAGCGCCGCTTCCAGACCACTTTCGGCCGCGAGCCGACGCGCCTTTCGAGCCTTGGGTATGACGCCGTGGCGCTGGCGTCGCGGCTGACGCAAGCGCGTGGCGCACGGGCGCTCACCCGTCTCGCCATCGAAAATCCGGAGGGATTTGCGGGGTCGGATGGGATTTTCCGCTTTACCAGCGCAGGGGCTGTGCAGCGGGGATTGGCCGTTATCGAGGTGGGGCAAAACAGCGTCAGCGTACTCGATGCCGCGCCCCGGCGATTCCCCGGAGCGGGGAGCTGAAGCTCGCAGCTGGCGCGAGGTTCGGTGTTGAACGCCGCGCCCGGCCCCGCTAGTCTCCCTCCCCAGAGGGGATTTCGACATGGCTGCTTTTGCTTTCGTGCTGCTGATTGCGGCGCTCATTCTGTTCCTGGTCAGCACCCGGCAATGGGCGCTCTGGATACGCGGCGTCGTTTGGGGCAGCGGCATGGTCATGCTGATCGCCGCATCAGTGATGGTCGCGAGCGATAATCACGGCGGCGTGTTCCGAGCCTTCGGCGATTTGGCGGCGCATTGGAACAACCCGGGCGCAAGTGTTTTGGCTCAATCGTTTTCGCACAACGGACCCCACATCGCGCGGTTTGTGCTGCCGTTGCTCGATCTCTTCCTGATCATTGGCGGCCTCTTGGGCATTCTCGCGCTCGCGGCTTTCACACCAGGCGAGGGCTTGGAGAAGATCGCGCGCCCGATCGCGGTCGGCATGGTCGGCGCCATCCTCGGTGGCATTCTCGCCATGGCGATCGTCGGCACGGGCTTTGGCGACGTTTCGCAGCAGGAAGTCTACTCCACCTACACAGACAGCAAGAATGTTGCCGACGGCGACACGCTCTGGATGGGCGAAGTTTCGGTCCGGCTGGCTGGAATCGACGCTCCTGAAAGCGATCAAACTTGTCGCCAAGGATCCAACATTATCCGCTGCGGCGCGGAATCATCGCGTCACTTGGAGGGACTGATCACAGGAGCCCTGGTGACCTGCACTGTCGAGGGTGAGAAAAATAACCGCTCCGACGACACCTTTGGCCGGCCGCTTGTGAATTGCGAAGCTTCGCGCGGCGACCAGAAATTCGACCTCGCGCAACGCATGGTCGAAGACGGGTACGCCATGGAATACAAAGGCCAAATCGGCGATCATGCTCGGGTCGCACGGGTCGCGCTCGATGCACAACGCGGGATCATGCACTCGTGCTCCTTGCGTCCCGACATCTGGCGCACCGATGCGCGCGCCCAAGTCGCCTTCCGGGATCGCGGAATCATCCCCGCGGCCGCGCTGACGATGGGGCGCTGCCCGCCCCCCACCCGTCGCCCGCAAGGCAATGGCGGCCCGGCGCCAATTCAACCTTAGGACGCCAGTTCAGCGGCGATCTTGTTTGCAAGCAGGCGGCCCCGCGCTGTTAGCCGAGCGCGGGCGCCGTCGAGCGCGAGCAGACCCTGCTCTGCAAGCCAGGCAACCGCGTCCGGGTTAACTGGCTTTGCGCGGAGTTCAGCAAAGCGATCCAGATCGACGCCCTCGTCGGTGCGCAGCCCCATGATCAACAATTCGTCGGCGATCTCCTCGCCATTGAGTTCAATGTCGCTCAGCCAACCGACCCCATGCGCGTTGACGGCGCCGGCATAGTCTCGGGGCCGAGCATGCGCTTCAGTCGCAAGGCGCCGGACGCCATCGCTCACGCGCCCGTGCGCTCCCGGCCCAATCCCCAACCAGTCATGACTACGCCAATAGAGTAGATTGTGCCGCGAGCGCGCCGGCGAGGTTCGCGCGTGATTTGAAATCTCGTACGCGGGAAATCCAGCGGCGTCGCAAACTTCCTGAGTAGCCTCATAAAGTGCAGCACTAGCATCCGCGTCCGGCGGCGTCAGCATCCCGCGCGCGGCGCGGCGCGCGAACGCGGTGTCGGGTTCGATGGTGAGCTGATAGAGCGAGACATGCTCAGCCGGCAGAGAAAAAGCCGCAATGAGTTCTCGCCGCCAGTCGGCCACGCCGTGCCCTTCCCGCGCATAGATAAGGTCAAACGATACGCGCTTGCCCGTTGCCGCCGCCGCCTCCACCGCGCGCACGCCGGCGGCGACGCCATGGCGCCGCCCCAGCGCCATGAGGGAAGCATCGTCCAGCGCCTGAACGCCGATGGAGAATCGGGTGACGCCGGCTGAAGCCTGCTCGGCGAAGAGTACAACATCCTCCGGATTGGCCTCGAGCGTGACCTCGCAATCCGCCGCCAGCCCGAATGCATCATCGGCCGCCTCGACCAATCTTTCGATGTCGCGGCCTGCGAGCAGGCTGGGTGTTCCGCCGCCGAGAAACAGGCTGCCTGCCTCGCGTTTGCCAAAGCGAGAGGCGTGCCCACGCAAGTCGGCGCAGATCGCTTCGAGCAAAAGATCGTGATCGTGCCCTCGGTAACGGTACACATTGAAATCGCAATAAGGGCAGACGTGCGCGCAATACGGCCAGTGAACATAGATGCCAAAGCCACTCATGCGATCGCAGCGAGCAGTTTTTCGAAGGCGCGGGCGCGGTGCGTTAGCGGCAGCTTTTCGTCGTGGTGCATTTCTCCAAAAGTGCGGTCCTGACCATGCGGCTGAAAGATGGGATCGTAGCCGAAGCCAAAGCCCCCGCGCGGCGGCCACACGATCTCGCCCCTCGCTTCGCCTTCGAAGCAGCGTATGGCCTCCCCTGGCAGCGCCAGTGCCAACACGCAGACGAAGCGCGCGGAGCGGTCGCCTCCGCCCCGCGCGTCCAACTCGCCTCGCACCCGCTCCATCGCTTGAGAGAAATCCCGTCGCTCGCCGGCCCAACGAGCGGAATAGATCCCCGGGTCGCCGCCCAGGGCGAAGACCTCCAAGCCGCTGTCGTCGGCCAGCGCAGGCAATCCCGTCGCTTCGCACGCGGCCCGCGCCTTCAGCGCCGCATTGCCTACGAAAGTGGATTCGGTCTCCTCAGGCTCGGGGAGCCCCAGTTCTTCGGCCGATACCGCTTCCAGCCCCAACGGTGACAACAGCGCCGCGATCTCCCGGACCTTCCCGGCATTATGGCTGGCGACGACAAGGCGGCCGGTGAGGGTCATTTGCAACGTTTGTTTGACGTAAGCGTCCACGGTCTATATCGTTTATCAATAAATACCCAATAGGCTGGGTTTTTGGGAGGCAGTCCCCGGTGAAAGCGCTCGGAAAAGGCTCGGTCGCCTCTTTTGTCCAGGTGGCGCTTACCATTGTCTGGATTCTACTTTGGGTGGCGCTCGGCGCGCTCGCGCTGGCGGCCCTGAGTTATTGCGCCGTCCTCAGCCTGACCGCGGCAGGGATCATCGATCCCGCCGGGTTCCTCGATGCCGCCGACGGCGGCATCCAGATCGAGACCGATGAGGGGGCTTTGGTTGTTTATGACAACGTCACCCAGGCTTGGCCGGTCGTCGCACCAGCCCTGCTCATCGGCGCGGTGGCGGTTGGTGGCGGCTTGATCATTGTAGACCGATTGCGCCGGCTGTTCGCGAGCTTTACCTCCGGCGAGCCGTTCCGGCGCGAGAACGCCACCCATCTGCGCATCATCTGGATCACCATGCTCACGATCGAGATCGCGCGTTTCGTGCTGATGGGAATGCTCGCAGCGGTGTTTGCAGCGGTGGGAACGCCCAACAATGTCGATCCGGATTTTGACTTCAGCATCGATTTCTCCACCTGGATGTCGATCGCGATCTTAATCGTACTCGCTGAAGTGTTCCGCGAAGGCGCGCGGATGAAGGAAGAGCAGGAGCTCACCATCTGATGGCGATCCGCGTCACCCTCGATCGCATTCTGCTGGAGCGGCGCATGTCGCTGACCGATCTGAGCGAGAAGGTCGGCGTTACGCTCGCAAATCTCTCGATCCTGAAAACCGGCAAGGCCAAGGCGATCCGCTTTTCCACGCTGAACGCACTCTGCCGCGTGCTGCAATGCCAGCCGGGTGAGCTGCTGGGCTACGAACCGAGCGCCAACGATGCCGAGCTTGAAGCGGCGGACAAGGCGGCGGAATAAGGCGCGCCGATTTCGAGCGCGAATCCTTCATTGCCGCCGTCGCTCAATTCGTTAGCGTAGATGAAATCAGCTTCGCCGAAGAGAGCGAAATCGCGACCGTTCGCGGAGAACACGTAACCAACATCGACGCGGTATGGACTGGTCATCGCCAAGCGGCGTGGATTCGCAAGCGTCGCGCCGATTAGCCAAGCTAGATCGACGTCTTCGCCCGACCAATCTCGTGCGATAGCCTTGTACGCATCGGGCTCATCTATGCGGAGGTGGCCATAGGCTGTTTCCAACAGCGTCCCCTCACGTATGACAATGTCGGTTGCGCCTTCGAAACCAATATCAACGTTGAACACAGCGCCATTTTCGAACGAAATCTCGATCGGATCGTCGCCCTCGAAAGGGGCGTAGCCGACTCGCGCAATTCGAGTGACAGCGCCGGCGCCGAGCAACTTTTCAATCATGGCCGCTCCTAAGGAATGTGAGGCGCAAAGGTGATCGCACCAATCAGCGCCGCTGCGATCGCGCTTACCAGCACGGCGGCGGCGGCGATGTCCTTGGCGCGCTTCACCGAGGGGTGAAACTCAGGCGACACCACGTCGCACAAATGCTCGAACGCGGTGTTGATCGCCTCCGCCAGCCAGACCAGCGCCATGGCCGCAATCAGCCAACGCCAGTCGTTCGCGCTGACTTCGAGCGCAAGCCCCGCAGCAATCACGCTAACCGTGGCGATCAGGTGCAGCCACGCATTGTGCTGCGTACGCAACATGAAGGCGAAGCCCTCGAAGGCATGAGTGAAACTTTTGAGCCGCGCGGCGATGGAGAAACGCACGTGGGCTACCCCACCGCTGCCCGCTGCAACTCAAACAATTTTCCGCAACCCACCTTCGCCAGCCTGATCAGCTCGGCGAATTCTTCGTCCGAGAATGGGCGCTTCTCTCCCGTCGCTTGCACCTCGATCAGCCTTCCATCGCCCGACAGCACGAAGTTCGCGTCCACCTCCGCACCGGAATCTTCCGGATAGTCGAGGTCGAGCACGGGGACGCTTTCGAATACGCCGCACGAGATCGCCGCCACCTGGCCGGTGATTGGGTTCGCTTTGATCACCTTTTCATCGAGCAGATATTTGCACGCCCGCGCCAGCGCCACCCAGGCGCCAGTGATGGCGGCGGTGCGGGTGCCGCCGTCGGCCTGGATCACGTCGCAATCGAGGGTGATGGTGCGATCGCCCAGCGCTTTGAGGTCGATCACCGAGCGCAGCGCGCGGCCTATCAGGCGCTGGATTTCCTGGGTGCGGCCCGATTGTTTTCCCTGCGCGGCTTCGCGGCGCCCGCGTGTATGGGTGGCGCGCGGCAGCATGCCGTATTCGCCTGTGACCCAGCCCTTGCCCTGCCCTTTGAGCCAGGGCGGCACGCCCTGCTCGACGCTGGCGGTGCAGAGCACATGCGTGGCCCCGAACTTCGCCAGGCACGAGCCCTCGGCGTAACGGGAGACCTGGGTTTCGAGCGCAGTTTCACGCAATTGATCGGGGGAACGGCCGGACGGGCGCATTGGGTCTCCTGGGGTGCTTTGCTCGCGCGATAGGTTTATTTGGTTTAGTTCGCTGTATTCGCCATAACTTACCCAAACATTCCTATTGGGGGTGGCGACGGCCATGGCGCAAATTGGAGCTTAAGTCGAGGCTGGATGTTTGGGCGACTCGGCCTAAAAGGCCATAGGCTTCTATAGCTTTGTTTGGTTTGATTGGCATAATAACGAATAACAAAACTATGCGCGCGACCCACAACCCCTACAATCCCGGCGCCGGGGTCCCTCCCCGCGAACTCGCGGGCCGTGACGATCTGATCGAGCAGGCCCGCGTCGCCATTGTTCGCGCCAAGAACGGCAGGCAGGCAAAAAGCCTGATCATGCTGGGACTGCGCGGGGTCGGCAAAACCGTCCTGCTCAACGCGTTCGAAGCGATCGCGGAAGAGAACGGGTGCCAAACCGCGCTCCTGGAAATCGATCCCGACAAAACCCTCGCCCAGCAGCTCGCGCCGCAATTGCAGCATGTTCTGCACCGGCTCGACCGGGTGAAGAAAACCAGTTCCGATCTGCAACGCGCGTTCAATTCGCTGCGCGCCTTCGCCAGCATGTTCAAGGCCAGCGTTGGCGATGTCGATTTCAGCCTCGCCGGCTCGCCTGCCACCGGCGATCTCGCCATCGACCTCACGGATCTGTTCGTCGCCATCGGCGACGCCGCGAAGAAGCGCGGCGCGGCGATCGTGTTGCTGGTTGATGAAATTCAGTATCTGCAGAAGGGCGAGCTCTCGGCCCTGATCATGGCGCTGCACAAGATCTCGCAACGACAATTGCCGTTGCTGTTGTTTGGCGCCGGCCTGCCGCAGCTGGCGAAGCTCGCTGGCGACGCGAAGTCCTATGCAGAACGCCTGTTCGACTATCCTCCGATCGGCCAACTCGATCCCAAGAGCGCGCGCCACGCGCTTGCCGCTCCGGCGTTGCGCGAGGATGTCGAATATGAGCCCGCGGCGCTCGACTACGTGATCGATCAGACTGGGCGCTACCCGTTCTTTCTGCAGGTCTGGGGCTCGCATTGCTGGGACGAGGCTGGAAGCTCGCCGATCACGTTGGCGGACGCGCAAGCCGCGACGAAGGCCGCCATCGCCGCGCTCGACGAAGGCATCTTCAAGGTGCGGCTCGCGCGTCTCACGGATCGGCAGAAGGCGTACGCTCGCGCTATGGCCGAGTTCGGGCCCGATCCGGTGAATTCGTCAGACATCGCCAATTCCATGGATCTGAGCCTGAGTCAGGCCGCGCCAATCCGCGATGAATTGATCAAAAAGGGCATGGCCTACTCGCCCGAGCGCGGCCTTGTCGGCTTCACGGTGCCCAAGTTCGACGAATTCATGCGCCGCGCCACGCCTGCGCCCGCTGCCAAGCGGAAGGCAAAGGCGTGATGCTGCCCTTCTCCCGCGCGTTCAGCCCCGCTACCTAACCATCCAGATGAACTCTCCTCCCTCCCCCGCCGACCTCTCGACGCTAGACGCGCGCGCGAGAGAGATTTTCCGTGAAATCGTAGAGGCGTATCTCGCCACCGGTGAGCCGGTGGGTTCGCGTACGCTCTCGAAAATAGGCGGCAGTTCACTCTCGCCGGCCTCGATCCGCAACACCATGGCCGATCTGTCCGCGCTAGGACTGCTCGAGGCGCCGCATGCCATGGCTGGGCGCTTGCCCTCGCAGATCGGTTTGCGCTTTTTTGTCGATAGCTTGCTTCAGCTCGGCGACGTCGCCGAAGAGGAAAAGCGCGAGATCGATGTCCGCATCGCCAATGCGGGAACCAATCCGCAAGACGTGATGGGCGCGGCCTCCGACCTGCTTTCGGGTTTGGCGGGCGGCGCCGGACTGGTGGTGACGCCGGAACGCGACGCGCCTGTGCGCCATGCCGAAATCGTCGCCATTGGACCCGGTCAGGCTCTGCTTGTGCTGGTGTTCGAGGACAATCAGGTCGAGAATCGCATTATCTCAACCCCCCAGGACCTGCCTCCAGGCGTGCTGGTGGAGGCGGCGAATTACCTCAACGCACGCTTCAAGGGCCGAACCCTGGCGGAGGCTCGCGCGGCGGCTTCGAGCACTTTGACCCAAGACCGCGCGGCGCTAGACGCAGCGGCGGCCAAGCTGGTGGAACAGGGGCTGGTGGAGTGGTCTGGCGAAGACCCAACACTGGGGCGAGCCCTGATCGTTCGCGGGCGCGCCAATCTGCTGCAGGATCAGCAGGCGTTGGCGGACCTGGAGCGCGCCCGCCGGCTATTTGACGACCTGGAAAAAACTCGCGAACTCATTCAGGTGCTGGATCTGGCCAAAGCTGGCGAAAGCGTGCGGGTATTCATCGGCTCGGAGAATTCCTTGTTTTCCCTGTCGGGTTCCAGCTTGATCGTGGCGCCCTATATGAACGCGGAGCGACGGGTCGTTGGTGCTTTGGGCGTGATCGGGCCGACCCGGCTGAATTACGCCCGGGTGATCCCGGTGGTGGACTATACGGCTCGCATCGTCGGCAAGGTGCTCGACGGGCGCGGCGGGGAACGCGGATGAGGAAAGCGATGGCGAACGAACCCAATCAACAACCTGAGCAGAGCCCAGAGAATGGCGAGGCGCCCGCGGCGGCTGCGGAAACGCCGATCGATGGGGCGGCGTTCGAGGTGGAACTCGCTAAAGCGCGCGACGAATTGCTGCGCGCGCTGGCCGAGGTCGAAAACACGCGCCGTCGCGCCGAACGGCAAACCCAGGAAGCCCGCGCCTATGCGATCGATCGCTTCGCGCGCGACCTGTTGCCTGTCGCGGATACATTGTCGCGCGCGCTCGACGCCGCGCCGGCAAACTGGCGTGAATCCGGCGATGAAGCCATGCGCACCCTGCTTACGGGACTGGAACTCACGGAGCGGTCTATGGTCGATGCCTTCGGGCGGCACGGACTGCGCCGAGTCGGGACGGTCGGCGAGGCCTTTGACCCGAACCTGCACCAAGCCGTAGCCCAAACACAGTCGGACCAGCCCGCGGGGTCAGTGCTGCTCGTGATGCAGCCGGGGTACGTTCTGGGTGACCGCACCATCCGCGCGGCGATGGTGTCGGTGTCGGCGGGGCCTAGCGGCGGGCCACAGCGGGTCGACATCAAGGTCTGAGGCGCGACGCCCCCGCGACTGGCTTTTTTGGCGCCAGCCGATCCCTTTCCGCCTGAATTCGCTTTTAGACTTCGCCACGCCCACATAACCAGGGCGAGTTTAATGCAGGAGAATCCTATGCGCGCAGGTTGGTTGGTTGGGGTAGCGAGCGCAGCTCTCCTGGCGCTTAGCACTCCTCTCAACGCCGGCGCCCAAATCGCCGATGTCCGCGGCGACGCCAGCACCGAAGCACGGCTGGGCCTGGAGGGTGTCGATGGCGCCATCGGCCCGGAAGCGGACGGCGATTGGTACAGGTTTCGCGCCGAGAATGGGCAACGCTACCGGTTCACGCTAAATGCGGTGAACAGCGAGGACGGATCGGGACTGGACCCCACCCTTGCGCTCTACGACGCCCAAGGAAACCAGATCGCGTTCAACGACGATTCCGAGGGTCTCAATTCAGCGCTTACCCACATGCCAAGTGCGTCTGGCGAGATTTTCGTCGAAGCGCGAGGCTTTGGCGAATCCAGCACCGGCGCATACGAACTACGAGTGGAGGCTTCCGAAGCGCCCGCCGATGATGTCGGCAACGACGCCTCAAGCCGCGAGCGGGTTGCTCCCGGCAGGCCGCGCGCCGCCTCGGTCGATTACGACGGCGATGTCGATTGGTTCCGCCTCAGTGTTCGTAGCGGACAGCGCTATCGCATCACCCTTAACGGCGGCGAGGAGGAAGGACGCCTGGGCGATCCCGTGGCGCGCCTGATCGATCGCGAAGGCAACGAGCTTGCTTCCAATGACGACAGTGAGAGCGGCCTCAACTCTTTGCTGGAATACGTGCCCGGCGAATCTTCGGAGCTGTTTGTTGAAGCGGCGGGCTTTGGCGGCGAGCAGGTTGGCGGCTACACGCTGACCGTAACCGCCGAAGCGCTCCCGGCAGACGCCGCGGCACCCAGCGCGAGCACGCGCGCGCGCATTGTTCCCGGAGAATCCGTCAGCGCCGACATAGCTTATCAAAACGACAGCGACTGGTACCGAATCCGCCTCACGGAAGGCCAAGCCTATCGCTTCGGGTTGACCGGAAGCGGCGATGCCGCCCTCCCCGATCCGATCTTGCGGGTGCGCAATTCGTCTGGGGAGGAAGTCGCCGTAGACGACGACGGCGGCGATGGGCTCAACTCGTACCTTGAATTTGTGGCGCCGAGCGGCGGCACTTATTTCCTCGAGGCGCGCTCGTTCAACGACGGCGACACCGGCGGCTACACGCTCTCCGCCGCCGAGGGAGACATTCCAGGCGGCATAACCACGGACGCAAGCCTTGCGGCCTCCGGCGACTATCGCGAAGGCAGGCTTGCTGCCGCGGGTGATCGCGATTGGTACCGCCTCAACCTCGAGGAAGGACAAAGCGTGCGGATCGCGCTCGATGCCCCCGAGGGCGCAGATTCCATCGGCGATCCGATGGTCGTTGTGTATGGGCCCGATGGGGCTGAGCTCGCGCGCGACGATGACGGCGGCGCCGGGCTCAACTCCTGGCTTGAATTCCAAGCCACCAGTGCTGGCGGTTACTTTGTTGAAGCGCGCGGTTTCTCCGACGACGCGGTCGGCAAGTACGCGCTCTCGATCACCAATGGCGAAATTGGCGACGATGCCGACTCCGCCGAAGCGCTAGCGCCAGGCCCGGAAGGCAGGACCAGCTTGGTGGGAGCGTCCGGCGACGCCGATTGGTTTTCAGTGAACATGGTTGAGGGCAGGCCGTATCGCTTCACGCTCTCCGGCAGCGATCCCAACCCCCTGGCTGATCCCCTATTGGTGATTTACGACGCTGAAGGCAACGAAGTCGCGCGCGACGACGATGGCGGCCCTGGGTACGCCTCGAGCCTCACGTTTATGCCCCTGGCAAGCGGCGTTTATTATGCGGCTGCGTCGGCGGTCAGCGATGAGGCTGGATCCGGTAGATATTGGCTGCGCGTGATCGACAACGACGTGCCCGCAAGCGGCGACACCGACGAAACCCTGGACGCAGCCGCCGATGACCGGCTCAGCCGCATCGACATACCTGGCGATCTCGATAGTTATCGGGTCGAGCTCGAGGCTGGGGTTGCATACACCATCGAGGCGAGCGGCGCCGGTGAGTACCCGCTGGCCGATCCGTTTGTCGCTGTCATTGATGGCGAGGGCGAGCGCCTCGCCTCCGACGACGACAGCGGCGCGGGAACGGACGCGCGCGTCCGTTTCACGCCGGAGGAAGCGGGATCATACCTCGTTCAGGTGAGCGGCTTGAGTGGCTCGACGGGATGGTACCAAGTCAAGATCACGCGCCGTTGAGCTAATCCGGAACCGTCACCCGCCGCAAAGTCAGATTGAGCCGGCCGCCCTTCGGCAATAGCGAGGACGTGCCGTTCAGAATACGGTCTACACCGTGGTAGGCGCGACGGCTCGCGCCGCCGAGCATGCATACATCGCCCGAGGCAAGCCGCACGCTGCGGGTGGGATCGGAGCGCACGACGCCGCCAATGCGGAAAATGGCGGTGTCGCCGAGCGACACAGAAAGCACCGGCGCGTCCCAGGCTTCCTCGTCGCTATCAACATGGAGCCCCATGCGCGCATCGCCCTCATACAAGTTGACGAGGCATGCCTCCGGCGGTGCGGGGTAACCGGTCAATTCGCTCCAGATCGCGAGCAGACGCTCGGGGATTTCCGGCCACGGCCGTACAGTGTCGGGGTGTAGAGCTTGGTAGCGATAGCCCTGCTCCTTGTCGGTTACCCAGCCGAGCGCGCCCAGATTGCTCATCCTGACGCGCATTGGCTGACCCGATTTGGGCATACGCGGCACGTATAGGGGGCCGGACCTCAGGCAGGCAAAAACCTCGTCGCGCAAGGTCTCCTGCTCCGCCCGGCTCAAGAGCCCGGGCCAGAGCCGGAAACCGTCAAGGTCATGGCCGCTCATGTTTCGGTCCTGACTCAGTTCGGTTTCATTTTTGTTCCCAGAGCGGCCTACCCCGCGACCCCTTAAGCGCTTTGCCCCTGCGGCGAATGCGGTTAGCACCCCCGGAGAGACTTGCAGGTCGCAGACAATACACCACATGAACCCTGAACTTGCCGCCTGGGAGCTTGCGATGAGGCTCTGGGCAGGCCAATTCGAAACAGGAAGTAACAGACAGGACGCGCGCTTCGGGGACGCCAAATCGGGTCCATCGGCTGAAGAGCGCGCCGCTGAGAAGGAATGAGGACTTAAGATGGGCAGAGTTATCGGGATCGATCTGGGCACGACCAATTCGTGCGTCGCCGTGATGGAAGCGGGTCAGCCGAAGGTCATCGTTAACGCCGAAGGCTCGAACACCACGCCTTCGGTGGTCGCCTTCAACGAAGCCGGCGAGCGCCTGATCGGGGTTCAGGCTGTGCGCCAAGCGGTCACCAATCCCAGCCACACCTATCATTCTGTCAAACGCCTGATTGGCCGCTCGCACGACGACCCCATCGCCAAGAAAGATGCCGACCTCGTCCCCTACAAAATCGTGCGCGGCCCCAATGGCGACGCATGGATCGAAGGCCGCGACAAGAAGTATGCGCCCTCGGAAATCTCGGCGTTCGTGCTGCAGAAGATGAAGCAGACGGCGGAAGATTATCTGGGCGAGACCGTCACGCAGGCGGTGATCACCGTGCCCGCCTATTTCAACGATGCTCAACGCCAGGCCACCAAGGACGCCGGTCGCATCGCCGGCCTTGAAGTGCTGCGCATCATCAATGAACCGACCGCGGCCGCACTTGCTTACGGCCTCGACAAGACCGGCCAGAACAAAACCATCGCTGTGTACGATCTCGGCGGCGGCACCTTCGACGTCTCTATTCTGGAAATCGGCGACGGCGTGTTCGAAGTGCGCTCCACCAATGGCGATACGTTCTTGGGCGGCGAGGATTTCGATATGCGAATCCTCAATTACATCGCCGACGAATTCAAGAAGCAGAACGGCATCGATTTGCGCCAGGACAAGCTGGCGCTGCAGCGGCTCAAGGAAGTCTCCGAGCAGGCCAAGAAAGAGCTGTCCAGCCGGACCGATTTCGACATCAGCGTGCCGTTCATCACCGCCAACGCCAGCGGGCCGGTGCACCTCAACATGAAGCTGACGCGCGCCAAGTTCGAAAGCCTGGTCGATGACCTGGTGCAGCGTACGCTCGGACCGTGCGCGGCGGCGCTGAAGGACGCCGGACTCTCCAAGGGCGACATCAAGGAAGTGGTGCTGGTCGGCGGCATGACGCGCATGCCGAAAATCCAGCAGATCGTGAAAGAATTCTTCGGCCGCGAGCCGCACAAAGGCGTCAACCCCGATGAAGTCGTCGCCGTGGGTGCGGCGATTCAAGCTGGCGTGCTTCAGGGCGACGTCAAGAACGTTGTACTGCTCGACGTCACGCCACTTTCGCTCGGCATCGAGACGCTTGGCGGCGTGTTCACACGCCTGATCGAGCGCAACACCACGATCCCGACCAAGAAGAGCCAAGTCTTCTCTACCGCGGAAGATAACCAGCAGGCCGTCACGATCCGCGTCTTCCAAGGCGAGCGTGAAATGGCTGCCGACAACAAATTGCAGGGTCAATTCGATCTGGTCGGCATTCCTTCGGCACCGCGCGGCATGCCCCAGATCGAAGTCACGTTCGATATCGACGCCAACGGCATCGTCTCGGTTTCCGCCAAGGACAAAGCCACCAACAAAGAACAGAGCATGCGCATCCAGCCCTCGGGCGGGCTCACCGAAGCCGACATCCAGAAGATGGTGCGCGATGCCGAGGAGCATGCCGGAGAAGACAAGGAACGGCGGACGCTCGCCGAAGCCAAAAACCAAGGCGAAGCCCTCCTCCACGGCACGGACCGCCAACTGAAGGAGAATGGCGACAAGATTTCCGCCGGCGACAAGCAAGCGATCGAAGCGGCGATGGCCGCGCTCCGGTCCTCGCTCGAAAGCGATGACACCGCCTCTATTGCCTCCAACACGCAGGCGCTGGTGCAGGCTTCGATGAAGATCGGCGAGGCGCTCTATGGAGCCCAGGGCGGCGCGGGCGGCGGCGACGCCGGCGGAGGCGGCCAAGACGGGGTTGTCGACGCCGAGTTCGAAGAAGTCGACGGCAAGAAGCGCGCTTGACGGCGGGGGGCCCAATTATGATTGGGGAAGACGAAGTGGTCTTTGAGGCGATTCGGCTTCCGGGGCCCCGCATTGGAGCCTGCTACAGGGTTGTCGTTGCCAACAAGTCCCGCCAGTTACTCGAGACGTCGATCCAAATTGACACTCGAAAGAGCGGAGGCGACGTTGTGGAGCGAGCTGGCTTTAGCCTTTCGATTCCACCTGGAAAATCGCGATACGAAGATCTGCGTCCCTCTGACGAGCATGATGCTTTTGATGTTGCGGTCGCCTTCCGTCCGTCGCGAGATGAGGCAATGCGCCTCCACTCGGCCGTGACTATTACGAACGCGGTGGCCTGATGAGCGCCGGTCGTGATTATTACGAAATCCTCGGCGTTCCGAAGGGCGCGGACGTCGCCGCCATAAAATCCGCGTTCCGAAAGCTCGCCATGAAGCTTCACCCGGACCAAAATCCGGGCTGCAAGGTTTCCGAGGAGAAATTCAAGGAGCTTGGCGAGGCTTATTCCGTGCTCTCGGACCCAGAGAAGCGCGCCCAATACGATCGCTTCGGCAAGGCTGCGTTTCAGAACGGCGCTGGAGGCCCTGGCGGCGCGGGGGGCTTCACCGACTTTTCCGATCTGTTCAACGAGATCTTCGGCGGCGGCTTCGAGGAAATGTTCTCAGGCGGGCGGCGCGGCCCGCGCAACGGGCCCGAGCGCGGCGCCGACCTACGCTACGATGTCGAGATCACGCTCGAGCATGCGTTTCGTGGCATGGAGCGCGAAATCCTGGTTCCGCGTGCGCAAGCCTGCGAACCTTGCGCCGGCACCGGCTCGGAAGGTCGCGCACCACTGCAAACCTGCACCACTTGCCAGGGCGCAGGCCAAGTGCGCGCAAGCCAGGGCATGTTCCGCATCGTGCGCACCTGCCCCGCCTGCAACGGTCGTGGCCAGTCGATCAAAACGCCGTGCCGCGCTTGCGGTGGCCGTGGGTTGACGCAGAAGGAACGCACGCTGGCGGTGAAAATCCCCGCGGGCGTTGAGGACGGCACCCGCATCCGCTTGGCCGGCGAGGGCGACGGCGGCGCGCGCGGCGGACCGCCTGGCGATCTCTATCTCTTCCTCTCGGTGAAGCCGCATCAATTGTTCGAGCGCGAGGGTGCGGACCTTTTCTGTCGCGTCCCTGCTCCGATGTGCAAGGCCGCCCTCGGCGGAGACATGGAAATCCCGACCATCGACGGCGAACGCGCCAAGGTGACGATCCCGCCCGGCGCGCAAACCGGACGCCGCTTCCGCATCAAGGGCAAAGGCATGACGCATCTGCGCTCCCCCTCGCGCGGCGATCTGCACGTTGAGCTTCTGGTGGAGACGCCGGTGAATCTAAGCGCCAAGCAGCGCAAGCTGCTCGAAGAATTCGCCAAGGATTGCGGTCAGGAAGCGCACCCGCAGACGCAAGGCTTTTTCGACACCGTGAAGAAGTTCTTCGAAGCCGGGGAAAGCGCTTCGCGCTAGTGGCGCAACTTGCGGGCGCTGCAGCGCCGGTCCATGACATAGCACCATGACACTCTCCATCGCTATCGCCGGCGCCGCCGGCCGCATGGGCCAAGCGCTGGTGCGCGCCGCATCCGACGATGCGCGCTTCCAGATCGTCGGCGTAACCGAGCGGCCCGGCGCGAGCGCACTGGGCGTCGATGTGGGCATCCTGTCTGGTCTGCCTGCAGCGGGGATCAGCGCGGTGGAAGAAGTTCACGCGGCGGCCGCGAGCGCCGATGTCTGGCTCGACTTCACCACGCCTTCGGCGACGCTTCTGGCGCTCGAAGGTCTGCGCGAAACCAGCGTGCGGGCGGCGATCATTGGCACGACAGGCTTGAGCGCCGCGCAGGAAGATCAAATCGCTGAGGCCGGCAAGCGCATAGCCATTGTGCGGAGCGGCAATTTCAGCCTAGGCGTGAATTTGCTCGCGGCGTTAGTACGCCAGGCGGCGACGCGCCTTGGCCCCGATTGGGATATCGAGATCTCTGAGACCCATCATCGCCGCAAGATCGACGCGCCGTCCGGGACCGCATTGATGCTTGGCGAAGCGGCCGCCGAGGGCCGCAACGTCTCCTTGGCGGCGTCGCGCTTGCCTCCGCACGACGGAGTCATGGCTGCACGCTCGGCTGGAGGCATAGGATTTTCTGTTCGCCGTGGCGGCGGCGTCGTCGGCGACCATGAGGTCAGCTTCCTCGCCGAGCGCGAGCGCGTGACGCTGTCGCACCAGGCGCTCGACCGCGCCTTGTTTGCTGACGGCGCTTTGGCGGCGGCGCTCTGGGCGGCCGACAAACCCGCTGGGCTTTATTCAATGAGCGACGTGCTGGCGCTTTAACCGCTTCGCAGCGAGCCAACGGAAATCCATGCTCAAGAGACTGACCAAGGCCAAAGCTGCAGTGCTCTATGAGCGCCTAGCAAACCAGCGTCCCGATCCGCGCACCGAACTGGAATTCACCAACCCCTTCACTCTGCTGGTGGCGGCGGTGCTTTCGGCTCAAGCCACCGACAAGGGCGTGAACAAAGCCACGAAGGGGTTGTTCGCAATCACTGACACGCCAGCGAAAATGCTTGCGCTCGGCGAAGCGGGCGTGGCCGAGCGCATCAAAACGATCGGCTTGTGGCGCAACAAAGCCAAGAATGTCGTGGCGCTCTCGCAAGCCCTGATTGCGCACCATGGCGGCGAGGTTCCCAGGCAGCGCGAAGCACTCGAGGCGCTGCCTGGCGTTGGGCGCAAGACCGCCAATGTTGTGCTGATGGAGGTCTTCGACGAGCCGACCATCGCGGTGGACACTCACGTTTTTCGCGTCGCCAATCGCACAGGCCTAGCGGCAGGCGACAAGCCAGATGTCGTCGAAGCGCAATTGATGAAGATCACGCCGCAGGCGTATTTGCGCGGCGCCCACCATTGGCTGATCCTGCATGGACGCTACACCTGTCTCGCGCGCAAACCAGAATGCCCACGCTGTGTGCTCGCTGACCTTTGTGTCTATGAGCCCAAGACCCGCGCAATCGCGGCGACAAAGAAGTCTGCGCCCTCCGGCGCGAAATCCAAGAAGAGGTAGGGCTCGATGGCCTCTATTTCGATGACGCGCCAGCGTCCCTCATCACCAAGTACGACGTCGATGCGGACATAAAGCAGATCAGAGGGTGCGTAGACGAGCGCAGCCTCCGCCGCTTCCCGCGCCGCCGCTGGCGGCGGCTCGGCGAAAAACCGCGTCTTGCCGGGAATATTCGCGAGCCACTCCCCTGCTGCAGGGACCTTGCGTATTGCATGCGAAAACACGCCGCCGAACCAGATCAGCGAGCGTTCGCCCTCGGTTTCGATGCCGCTGAGATACGGTTGGATCATTGCCGCGCCGCGAGGGCCGGCGATAAGGTCCGCTTCGCTCCACGCATTACGCTTCAAACGAAGCGTTTCAATCGAGCCCGCGCCAACCTGCGGCTTCACTACAATCTCCGACGCATCGAGTGCATCGAACGCCTGGGCTACGCTGCGTGCGTCTGCGCGGTCGAGCCAAAGCGTCTCGATCGCCGCTGCTCCCAAATCCTGGAGATAGGACTTTTGCGAATTCCAGCCGATGACATCGGCGCGATTCCAGACACGCAAACCCGCGCGTTCGTGCGCCGCTATGGTTTTCACGAACTCGTCTGAGCGCCCGGTGTAGTCCCAACAGGAACGAACAATCGCGCCGTCGAAGCCGCGCGCCGGCAAGTCCGGCTCATCCCAGAAGCATGTCTCGAATGCGATCCCTCGCGCCCTCCCCGCCGTCGCCACCAGATCGCGGTCCTTGCGCTCAAGCACAGGCGTGTCGCCGGCTTCTATCGGTACGCCGCGGTAAGAGCGCCCGGTCAGATACGCGACGCGCGCCATCAGCGCATTTCCGCGACACAGACGTCTAAGGTGGGCGCGGCGACCCCCGCGCGGCGTGAGCTTGTGTGTACTTCGGCCAGGCGCAGCGTGTTCTGAGGGTCGCGTTCGAACAGCAGCAGAAGTCCGCAGTTCTCGAAGCGGTATGTGAGCGCAGCACCTGCGCCATGACGACGTGCAATGGCGGGCTCGCCCAGCGCGCTGCGAATTTCCTCTTCTCGTGGCGCGTTCGCGCCTCCCGCGGCAGCCAGGAGTTGAGCCGAGCGCGATCGCACTGGCGCCGAACTCGCCACAGGCTGCGCCGGTTGCCCTGGCCGCGCTTCCAATATCGGCGCAGTTGCGCATGCAGATATGGCCAAGGCAAAGAAAAATACGGAGAATCGCATAGGCCGCACCATGCCTTCGCAAAATGCAGCCGGCAACGCTTGCCACCTCGCGCCCAGCGCGGTTTAACCCGACAAGAATTTCAGGAAATTTCATGACATCCAAATACGACGTCGTCGCGGTCGGAAACGCCATCATTGACCTCATTCAAGCTGTGCCCGACGAATTCCTGGCCGAGGAAGGCATCCCCAAGGACGCAACCAGCCTGATCGACGAGGCGCGTGCCGCGCACCTGACCTCGAGGCTATCCAACGCGGTGATGGCCGCCGGCGGTTCCGCCGCTAACACGATGACCGGCGTCGCGAGTTTCGGCGGCAAGGCGGGCTTCATCGGCAAGGTTGCTGACGATGCTCTTGGGGCTCGCTTCACTGAGGCGTTCCGCGCCGCGGGCGTTACCTTCAGCACGGCCCCTCGCCCCGCACCCCCGAGCACCGCTCGCTCGATCATCGCGGTTACGCCCGACGGCCATCGTTCGATGAACACTTTCCTAGGCGCTTCGACGCTGCTGGCGCCGTCCGACATCGACGCCGATTTGATCCTCGCGGGGGAAACGCTGTTCCTGGAGGGCTATTTGTTCGACCGCGACGATGCAAAGGCGGCGTTCGTGCATGCGGCGGAGGTCGCGCGCGGCGGCGGGCGCAAGGTGGCGCTGACGCTGTCCGACAAATTCTGCGTCGACCGCCATCGCGAGAGCTTCAAACACTTGGCGGCGGGCCATGTCGATGTGCTGTTCGCAAACGAAGCAGAGATCTTGTCGCTGTACGAGTGCGATGACCTTGGCGCCGCGATCGACGCCGCAAAACAGGCCTGCCCCGTTGTGGTTGTTACGCGTTCGGCGGCCGGATCGCTGATCACCGTCGCGGATAAGACGATCGAAGTCGTGGCGCAGCTCGTTGAAAACGTCGTCGACACTACGGGTGCCGGCGACCAATACGCGGCCGGCTTCTTGTTCGGATTCGCACGCGGGCGACCCCTGACCGAGTGCGGTGCGCTGGCCTCGCTCGCGGCGGCGGAAGTAATTTCTCACATTGGCCCGCGTCCGGAGCACAATTTGCGGGCGTTGGCGCTGGCGCGGGGGATGGTGGTGTAGGTGGGGCGCGCTCGCGGGAAGCGCTGGCGTCGCGCTTCGCACCATTCCCGCGAATGGCGAACGCAGATTTCAATCAAAGTATAAACCGCGAAAGGTCCGCGTTCTTCGCCAGTTCGCCGACGTGTTCCTTCACGTAGCTCGCGTCGATGCTTACAGTTTCGCCATTGCGATCCGGTGCGGAAAAACTGATGTCGTCGAGCAGGCGCTCCATAACCGTCTGCAGCCGGCGGGCGCCGATGTTTTCAACCGCAGCATTTACGTCCGCCGCTGTCGCTGCAATCGCCTCCACCGCATCTTCGCTAAAATCGAGCGTGACACCTTCGGTCAACAACAACGCCTTGTACTGCGTTACCAGGCTCGCCTCGGGTTCGGTGAGGATGCGGCGGAAATCGTCGCGGGTGAGCGCCTTGAGCTCGACGCGTATTGGCAGCCGGCCCTGCAATTCTGGCAACAGATCTGACGGCTTGGCCACATGAAACGCACCAGAAGCGATGAACAGGATGTGGTCGGTCTTCACCGGCCCATACTTCGTGGTGACAATCGTTCCCTCGATCAGCGGCAGCAGATCGCGTTGCACGCCTTCGCGGCTGACATCGCCGCCACCCATGCGCTCTGAGCGCGAGGCAATTTTGTCGATCTCGTCGAGGAACACGATGCCATCTTCCGCCGCGAGCGCCAGCGCTTCTTTTGCGAGAGCTTCCTGATCGACCAGCTTGTCGCTCTCCTCGCGGACAAGCGGCTCGTAGGCCTCATTGACGCTCATGCGCACGCGCTTGGTGCGACGACCGAATGCTTTGCCAAAAATCTCACCGATATTGACGACGCCCACGCCAGGTTGGCCAGGGACATCGAAATTGCCGAGCGGAGTTGCATTGTCCTCAACTTCGATCTCGACCGGCGAGGCGGCGAGTTCATTGTTGCGCAGTTTCTTGCGGAACGACTCACGCGTCGCCGCAGCGGCGCTCTGCCCCACAAGCGCATCCAGTACGCGTTCCTCTGCGGCCGCCTCGGCGCGCGCGCGCACCTCCCGCCGGCGGCGTTCTCGCGCCATGTTGAGCGCCACCTCCGCCAGATCGCGGATGATTTGCTCCACGTCTCGGCCGACATATCCGACTTCGGTGAACTTGGTGGCTTCCACTTTGAGGAACGGCGCACCGGCCAGCTTCGCCAAACGCCGCGCGATCTCGGTCTTGCCCACGCCAGTCGGGCCGATCATCAGGATGTTCTTCGGCATGACTTCCTCGCGCAAATTCTCGGGCAATTGCTTGCGCCGCCAGCGATTGCGCAGCGCAATCGCCACGGCGCGCTTTGCGTCGTCTTGGCCGACAATGAACCGATCAAGCTCGGAAACGATCTCACGTGGGGAAAAGTGGGTCATGTCCTAGCTTTGCTCGCTGCCGAGCATCTCCACAGTGACGTTGCGGTTTGTGTAGACGCAAATGTCGGCGGCGATCTCCATCGCTTGCCGGGCAATCGCCTCTGCAGAGTCCACATGCCCATAGAGAGCCCTGGCTGCAGCTAGGGCGAAATTGCCGCCTGATCCGACGGCGATGACCTCGTGTTCAGGGTCTACGACATCCCCCGCCCCGGTAATCAGAAAAGTCTCCTTCAGGTCCGCGACAATCAACATCGCATCCAGGCGCCGCAGCGCGCGATCGGTGCGCCATTCTTTCGCAAGTTCGACGCATGCGCGCGCAAGCTGGAGGGGAAAACGCTCCAGCTTCTGCTCAAGCCGCTCGAACAGCGCGAAGGCGTCCGCGGTCGCTCCGGCGAACCCCGCTATGACACCGCCAGAGCCGAGGCGCCGCACTTTGCGCGCGTTGCCTTTCAGTATCGTGGCGCCGGCCGAGACCTGACCGTCGCCAATAAGCACGACCGCGCCATTCTTTCGCACGCACAGGATCGTGGTCACTCTTGTGGCTCCGCCATGGGGCTCATGTGGCGGATGGAGCGCCTTCAATCAAGCGGCGCAATCCTCTGAAGCAGGTGGCGGCGTTTGGCGGACCAGCATCTCCGTGAATTCCGGCGCCGACACCGCCGCTCCATACAGGAAACCCTGCGCCCAATGGCAGCCTCGCGAGGCCATAAAATCCGCCTCGGCCTGCCTCTCCACCCCCTCCGCCACCACTTCAAGGTGCAAACTGCGGGCGAGCGCAAGAATCATGTCGACGATCGCCGCCGCCCTATCGCCCCCCTTCTCCAGGGCGCGCACGAATTGCTGATCGATCTTGATCACGTCAAACGGAAGGATCGAGAGCGCGGCCAAATTCGAGTGGCCGCAACCAAAATCATCGATGGCGAGACGCACCCCCGCCTCTCGCAGAGGCTGTATGATCCGGTCGGTGACTTCAGGATCGCTCATGGCGATGGATTCCGTGATTTCCAGCTCGAGCAAATTTGGCTCGAGGCCAGCGTTCGACAACGTGTTGAGAACGCTGCGCGCGAAGCGATCGCTGTGAAGTTGGAGTGCGGAGACATTCACCGCTACCTTGATCGCATGCCCAGCGCGCGCCCAAGCGGCGGCCTTCCAGCACGCTTCACGCAGGATCGAGTCCGACAACACGCCGATGAGGCCGCCCTCTTCAGCGATCGGCACGAAACGTCCGGGACCAACGATCGTTTGATCGGGACGAACCCAGCGCGCCAGGGCCTCGCAGGCCTCGATCCGACCGGAAGCGAGATTGATCTTCGGCTGAAAAAAAGCGCGGAATTCGTTGCGCGCCAAAGCGCCGCGCATATCCCGCTCCAAACTCAGGTGCGACGAAGCTTTGCGATCCAGGTCCGCGCTGAACATGCGCACATGTGCAGGAGAGTGCTCAGCCCCGCTTTCGGCGATCCGGGCGCGTCGGATTAGGCTCTCTGCGTCGCGGCCATCTCGCGGCGCAAGGGCTGCTCCCGCACTGGCGCCGGCGAACAGGCTGG
The DNA here is from genome assembly GCA_902826035.1 of uncultured Alphaproteobacteria bacterium. GTDB lineage: Bacteria > Pseudomonadota > Alphaproteobacteria > Caulobacterales > Aquidulcibacteraceae > Vitreimonas. The sequence goes on along the minus strand of CADEDG010000003.1, from coordinate 12,857 downwards.
TTCCGCGCCAGTCCAACGGTTCGTTGAGCATGGAATTAACGTTCTGAACAAAACGCGCGGCCTCAGCGGCGTTCGCGACCGGCGCATAGACCCCGAATTGTTCGGCCCCCAAGCGCGCAACGACCGCGCCGCCGGTCGCGCCCTCGGCCCTGCGGACCGCTTGCACAATACGCTCGGCAACGATTTTCATAAGACCGCGCGCGGCGTGCGGTTCGAGCGTCTGCAAGTGTTTGGATATTCGCCGCAACCCGAACACCGCTACCAGAGCACAGGCTTGCTCACTCGTCAGCCGCGACCGCCCCTCCTCGATGGCGCCCTGAAAGCGCTCCTGATTTGGTAGTTGCGTCACTGGATCTACGAAGGCCAGCGCCTCGATGCGGCGCTGGGAATCGTCAAGCCGCGCTTTCATCAGCTTCAGTGCACCCGCGAGCGATCCGAAGGCATCGCCCGGCGAACCGGCGTAACCGGCATGCCGCGCAGCGGTTTGCGCCAGAGTTTCGAGCGGCGCCAGTACACGACGTACAAATACGACGGCCGCCGCCAGCAACAGCGCCGTTGCCAGCACAGCGCCTGCCAGCGGCGCCAACCATTCCGGCCGCGCGGTCCAATGTTGCATGGCGGCGAACAGCGCCCAGGTCACCGCCCCCGAAAACGCGGCGAGGCCAATGGCGAGCAACAGCGCTTGCGAGGAAGCGCCGCGTGGCAGCTGCAGACTGGATCCTAGGTGCTGAAAAACACGCATGGCCCCTGAGACATGCGGGCATTTGGTTATGATGGCCTGAACGTCGCTGGGCTCTAATCGGCGCTTCGCGAGCGGTTAGGCTTTAGAAACACATAGAAGGCACCCGCGCCGCCGTGTGTGCGGTGGGCGCTGGCCACGCCAGATACGAATGGCCGCAACTCGGCCTCGGCGAGCCATTCGGGGAGCCGCCGCTTGAGTACCCCTTCACCCAACCTGCCGACCCCGGTGATGACAATGACCGTGCGCTCGCCACGCTCAAACGAGGCCGAGAGAAATCGGACGAGCGCGCGATGCCCGCTTACTTGCGTGTGCCCGTGGAGGTCTAACGTACCGCCGATCTCCACGCGTCCACGGCGGACGCGCCTCTCCGCACCGCGATCCTGTGGCGGCGCCGCGGCCTTCGGCGGCCGGGGCTTTGGCGCTATCGTCGTTGATGGCGCCGACGCGATTTTGGATTGCTGAACCTTAGTTTGTTGACGAGCGACCGCCAGACGATCAAGCGGCTTTACGCCCTCCCCGACGCGCCGCCAGAGGGCGCGCTCGTCTGCGGACAATTCCCGCTTGCCTTTGCTCACGCCGCCGCGACACGCGCCAAGCGCCAATTGGGGTCAGGGGACCGCACTTCGCGCTCGAACGTCCAGCGCTCGTGCGCGTCGCGCACGCCGTGCGCGCCTTCGGCCAACTCCGCTTCGAATTTGACCGCCACGCGCGCGACACCGCCCTCGAGAGCGGCATCGACCAGTTCTACTTGTTTGAGGCGGACCAGCTCCGGCCCATGCCCGCCGCTCTCCTCGCGCTTCGCGATCGCGGCTTGATAAGATTCGAACACGCGCGGCGTCAGCAACCCCCGCAGGGCTTCCCTATCTCCCTTGGCGAAGGCGCCGACGATCAGTTCGTAGGCGCCGCGAGCGCCGGCCAGGAAATGCCCGACATCGAAACTGGGATCGGCGCGGACGATAGCCATTATTCCGTCCCCGGCCGGGCTGTCGGCGGGCGATCCCGCTGCCGGGGTCGGCGGCCGTTCGCGCGGCAGTTCGCCCTGGGCGGGCGCTGGGGTTGGCTCCGCGGGGCGTTCGGCCCCGGTCCGCTTTCCAAGAGTCAGGTACAGGCGGAACAGCACAAAGCCGGCAATCGCTGCAAGAACAAAGAGTTCCACCATATTGGAGTCCAACGGATCAGCTCCCATCGCTCGTTTGGCATGGCCACGGAGCATAGATAGTATCAAAGCTGGGCGACCGCCAGCGCGGTTGCCTTGGCCTGCGCCAAGCCGCATATAACGCGGCGTTCCCAACCTCTCCTTCCACCAACGAGCAGCGCGAATGAGCACGCAGGCTGGGCCCCAGGACGGCCAAGTACCCCCCGACGCACCGCATCTCAGAGTGCTTGCCCAATACGTCAAGGAACTCTCCTTCCGTAACGTCGCCGCTTCGCTGGCGGCCCATAGTTTTGACATCCAGCCTTCGATCGACATGGGCGTCGAGGTGAAATCGCGGCCCGTGGGGGACAACGCCGAAGCAACCGAGGTTGATCTCTGCATCAACGCGCAGGCACGGCGCGGGGAGACGCCGATGTTCTCGATCGACATCGTGTACTCGGGCCTGTTCCAGTTCATCAATGTTCGGCCGGAGGAAGTCGAGCCGTTAATATGGATCGAGTGTCCCCGGCTGTTGTTCCCATTCGCGCGCCAAATCTTGGCGGAAATTACGCGTGAGGGCGGCTACCCGCCTTTGCTAATCAATCCGATCGACTTCACGCCGCTCTATTGGGCGGAACTTCGCGATCGCCAGGCGCCGGACGCACCCGCCGGCCCAACCCCAGTCAGCTGACCTTCCGCCATATCGGATCTGGGCTGAGCCCCGCTATAAATGCTTCGTGGGCCGCAACCTCATCCTGCGTCAGCAGCGACGCCAACGGTGTTGGGCGCGGCGACCGTCGCACGAACTGAACCGGAGCAGCGGCGACATCAGCGGGAGCTGACGTGTCGCCAACATCGAATGCCAATCGCTGCTCGCGTCCGCCTTTGAGTTGCAAATACACTTCTGCGAGGATCCGTGCATCAACAAGCGCACCGTGACCGCCCGGCCCTTTCCGCGCCGCCAGGTCAAAACCGTAGCGGTCGAGTTGGAAACGCTTCGCTAACGCATCGAGCGAGCACGAAGCTCCGGGGAAGCGTTTGCGCGCCAAAGGCAAGGTGTCCACAAAGCGCGACGCTGGAAGCGCCTCGAGGTCAAGCCGCGCCATTTCCGCGCTTAGAAACCCCTGATCGAAGGCCGCGTTGTGGGCAATGAGCGGCGCTTCCTCTATAAAATCGAGGAATTCCTGTACAAGTTCAGCAAATCTGCGTTGACCGCGCAGAAAGTCGCGCGTCAAGCCATGCACGCGCACCACCTCCTCGGGCACACTGCGTTCGGGGTTGATGTAGAAATGAAGCTCTCGCCCCGTCCGCTCGAGGCCGACGAGCTCGACGCAGCCGATTTCCACCAAGCGATCCGGCCCATCCTTGCTGTACGGATCCAGGCCTGTAGTCTCCGTGTCGAATATGATCTCACGCATCGGGCCGCGCTAAACCTGTTCGCGCAGGAGGTCCAGCATCGAGCGGACCTGCGCCCGCGTTTGTTCAAGTGTGACGCCCGTATCGATAACGAAATCGGCGCCAGCACGCTTTTCGGCGTCCGGCGTTTGGCGCGCCAACATCGCCTCGAATTTCTCCGGCGTCATACCGGGCCGCGCCAGCACGCGCGCGCGCTGCATCGCAGACGGCGCCGAAACCACCACGATTTTATCGACTTCCGCGGCGCGTCCAGTTTCGAACAAAAGCGGTATGTCCAGCACAACGAAATCATCGTCGCGATGCTCACTGAAAAACTGCTGCTGCGCCTCACGAACCAACGGATGCACGATTTTCTCCAGGCACCTCAACGCCACTTCGTCTCCAAGCACGCGCCGCGACAGCTCCGCGCGGTCGATCTCGCCGCACCTCGCGACCCCGGGGAAAGTCGCCTCCACGGGCGCCACGGCGGCGCCGCCGTGTGCGTAAAGAGCATGCACCGCTTGGTCTGAATCAAACACCGCCGCGCCCTCTTCCGCGAACATGCGGGCGACTGTTGTCTTGCCCATCCCGATGGAGCCGGTGAGCCCTATGACGATCATCGCTGCAACACAGCCATCAGCCTGGCGCGCGCCTTGCCAACATTGGGACGAATTCCGAACCACAATTCAAAAGCGCGCGCGCCCTGATGGATCAGCATGCCGAGGCCGTCGATCGCGACGAGCGAGCGCGCACGCGCCTTCATCAACAAATCAGTTTCAAGCGGGCGATAGACAATGTCGGCGACAATCGCATGCTCTTGGCAAAGCGCTACAGGCCACTCAAGCGCGGGGCCGCCGGCCAGCCCCAGGCTCGTCGCCTGTACAATAAGATCGGCAGCGCCAAAGCCACGCTCCATATCCTGCCAACCCAAGACACCGCCATTGCCCAGCATCGCCGCCACCGCGTCCGCGCGAGTTTGTGTTCGGTTGATGAAAAATACAGAATCAACATCTGGTGAGAGGGCTTTGCCGACGGCGATCGCTGCACCGCCCGCGCCAACAATCAGCACACGACGCACGCGCGCGCGCCAATCCGGCACAGCCTCCGCAAGCGCGGCGACGAAGCCAACACCGTCGGTATTGAACGCGGCCAGCGCGCCGTTAGCCTCCCAGCGCAGGGTGTTCGCCACCACATCGTCTGCCGCGTCCGCAGCCCTTGCCGCCGCCTCCTTATACGGCGTCGTGACATTGGCGCCGCTAAACCCAAATTGCCCGAGTGCGCGCAACGCCGCCGCCGGATCGTCGCTTCGAAGCGGCAGCGCTACATAGGCCGCGTCAATTCCGTGGTCAGCGATCCAGCCGTTGTGCATGAGCGGCGAGAGCGAGTGGGAAACCGGGTCGCCTATGACAGCGAACACGCGTGTGGCGGCGTTGATCGTCATTGCTCGAGCGCTCCCCGCTCGCGAAGAAACGCTAATAATGGAAGCAGCGGCAGTCCCAGAACGGAGAAATAATCGCCCTCGACGCGTTCGAACAATTGCGCGCCCAGCCCCTCCAATTGGTAGGCGCCCACGGAGGCGAGGACGGCGTCGCCGGCGCGTGCGATATAGGAATCTATGAAGGCGTCCGAGAAATCGTGCATCTTCAGCTTCGGCGTTTGCAAACACCGCCAGACGACGTCGCCATCCTTGGCGACTACTGCGGCGCACAACAATTCGTGCGTCCTGCCGCGCATGCGTTGCAAATGGAGGCGCGCCTCATCGAGGTCTCTCGGCTTGTCCAGTGTTTCGTCGCTGAGCGCTAGCATTTGGTCAGCGCCGATCACCAGCCCGGCGCGGCGCGCCGACACCGAAAGCGCCTTCAGTTCCGCAAGCGCTTTAGCCTGTTCCGCCGGCGACAAACCGGCCACGCGGAACTCTGCCTTTGCAGCGCTTTCGTCAACGTCGGCAGGATCGACCTCGAACAAGAGCCCCGCAGCCAGCAACATCTTGCGCCGAATTGCGCTTCCGGATGCGAGCACAATGGTCACGCGCCGCGATGCTCCGCCAACAGATTGAGCACGGCGGCGGCCGTTTCCTCGATGGAGCGACGCGAGACATCGATGGTTGGCCACCCTTCTCGCTCAAAAAGTTTTTGCGCTTCCATGACTTCGCGACGCACCGCGTCCTCCTCCGTGTAGGCGCCGGACCGCGTTTCCTTCATCGCCATCAGGCGATTGCGACGGATATGGATGAGCCGATCGGCTGAAATCAGCAGCCCAACCACAAGCGGGCGATCTTCGGCGAACAATTCCGGCGGCAATGGCGCGCCAGGGACGATCGGCACGTTTGCAGCTTTCACGCCACGATGCGCAAGGTACACGCTGGTCGGCGTTTTAGAAGTCCGACTGACGCCAACCAAGATCACGTCGGCGTCCGCAAGCTCGATCACCTGCTGACCGTCGTCGTGATACATGGCGAAGTCGAGCGCATCGATGCGCTTGAAGTACTCGGCGTTGAGCTTGCGCGAGGCTCCGACACGGTGGTTAAGTTCCTGGCCCAAATAGCGCGATGTAACGTCGAGAACCGGATCGAGCACCGCGACACACGGCATCTGGAGTTTACGACAATGCTCCTCCAGCATGCCACGGTGCTCGAGGTTGGAGAGCGTGAACATCACCACGCCGGGGGCATCCTCGATTTCACGCATCACCCGCTCCAACTGCCTCGCCGAGCGCACGAGAAAATACGAATGCTCAACCGGTAATACATTATCGAATTGAGCACAGGTTGCGCGCATGACCCCGGCCAGCGTCTCGCCAGTCGAGTCCGACACTAAGTGCACATTGAAATAGGTGGCGAGCCGTTCACGCATTGTCCACGCCACTATCGGCCGCGACGCGCCTGTGGGCAAGTTGTTGGGTAACGTAGCCGCAACAGAACGAATCCCCAACAGCGTGTGTTTTGTTTCGCTTGGTTGGCGATTCCCCCGCTGATTCTCCACCGGTGGAAAACCTGGAATTGCGGGAATCGACTTACTCCAAGACCGGTCTTAACCAGTTAACCATATTGGTTTTTGCCGACAGTGCGGAGCGTAACAACGCTGTGGATTTCTTGTGAGAAAATAGTCTTTCCCGTTTTCTATTTCCCTACAACAACGACTTCCATCTAAACCAGATTCTAAGATTCTAGATTTTGTAGGAAGAGCGTGACGGTTCCTGACCTCATTAGGGTTCTGAACGGAGAAAGGGTGGACCTGCCTCCGGTGTGGATCATGCGCCAGGCGGGGCGCTATTTGCCGGAATATCGAGAACTCAGGACTCGGGCGAAGAATTTTCTGGATTTTTGCTATTCCCCGGCCCTCGCCACGGAGGCGGTATTGCAACCGTTGCGGCGGTTTCCGCTCGATGCCGCCATACTGTTCTCAGATATCCTGGTTGTGCCAGATGCACTTGGAAGGAAAGTCTGGTTCGTCGAGGGCGAAGGGCCGCGGCTGGAGCCGCTGATCGGCGAATCAAATTGGCGCTTCGACGATCCTGAGCATGCGCTGCAACGCCTCGCGCCTGTTTACGAAGCGGTCGAGCGCATCAAGGGAAGCCTAGATCAAAACACGCCGTTGATTGGATTCTGTGGCGGCCCTTGGACGGTCGCGACCTACATGCTGCAGGGACAGGGTGGCGAAAAGGATCGCGCCCGCCGCGCCGCTTATGAGCAACCCGCCGATGTTGATAGTCTGCTTAAGGCGCTTGTCGAGATGAGCGCCCGTCACTTGGCGCAACAAGTCAAGGCGGGCGCTGATTGCGTGCAAATATTCGAAAGTTGGGCCGAGGGCCTACCCTTTCCGATGTTCGAACGACTCATCATAGGGCCCACAGAAATGTTAGTTCGGAGAGTGCGCGAACTTGGCGTCGGAGCGCCGATCATAGGCTTTCCACGCGGCGCGGGGCTGGCGATCTCAGAATATGCGCGGCGTACCGGCGTCAACGCGCTCGGCCTCGACACCAGCGTTTGGCGTACGGATCTGACGCCGGCAGGTATGCCGGTTCAAGGCAATCTCGATCCGCAATTGCTGGTAGTCGGCGGTACTGCGCTCGAGCGTGGTGTCCGCGATGTATTGGAGCGTTTCAATAACGTTCCCCACATCTTCAATCTTGGTCACGGCATAACGCCAGAAGCGACGCCTGAAAACGTGGCCCATCTGGTTGAACTTGTGAAAGGCCGCGCATGAGCGCGCTGCCGATCGAGGAAGATTCACCAGCGCAGCGACGCAATCTGCGCATTATGACTTCGCGGCGCGTCGCGATTATTTTGTTCAATCTGGGCGGGCCGGATTCACTCCGGGCAGTGCGCCCTTTTCTGTTCAATCTCTTCAACGATAAGGCGATCATCGGAGCGCCGCAGCCGCTGCGGTTTCTGATCGCACAACTCATCTCTCGTTCGCGCGAGAAATCGGCGAAAGCAAATTACGCGCTCATGGGCGGGCGTTCGCCAATCCTTGAGGAGACACGCAAGCAAGCCGCCGCGCTCGAAACTGTTATCGCGGCTCGGGTATCCAATATTTCGTTCCGGTGCTTTACCGCGATGCGATATTGGCGACCATTTGTGAAGGATATCGCGGGGGACGCGGAAGCCTGGGGCGCGACCGATGCGATCCTGTTACCGCTCTACCCGCAGTTTTCTTCGACCACCACCGCATCGTCACTGAAAGCGTGGGCGCGCGCATCGCGGCTGCCGGCATCGACAATTTGTTGCTATGCGGCAAATGGCGCGTTGGCGCAGGCGCACGCGGACGCGATCCTCGAGGTATGGCGCAAGGGCGGCTCGCCGGAGCGGCCGCGCGTGCTGTTTTCTGCCCATGGCCTGCCTCAGCGCGTCATCGACCGCGGCGATCCCTACCAATGGCAGGTCGAGCAAACCGTGGCGGCGGTGCGTAAGCTATTGCCGCAGGAATGGGACGCCGCCACCTGCTACCAATCCCGCGTCGGTCCGCTGAAATGGCTCGTGCCCTCCACCGAAGAGGAGCTCCGCCGCGCTGGGCGCGATGGGACCGGTGTTGTGGTGGCCCCTATCGCGTTCGTTTCGGATCACATCGAGACACTCGTTGAGCTTGACCTTGAGTACGCTCAACTCGCGCGGGAGCTGCAGATTCCATACTACTTACGTGCGCCAGCGCTCGGCTCGGCCCCGCGCTTCATTGACGCGCTTGCGGATCTGGTGGAGCGGGCTCTTGGCCAACCTGGTAAGATGATTTCCGACGCTGGGGAGCGCTTCTGCCCACACAAGTTCGGGCTTTGCCCTCAAATGGTGACGCGCTGATGGAACATGTAGTCGGCTATGACCTGGCGCGGGGGCTTCACATCATCGCCGTGATCGCGTGGGTCGCGGGCTTGCTCATGCTTCCGCGCTTCTATGCGTATGCGACAAGCTCCACGCCCGGCGGTGAATTGGAGCAAGCCATGCTCAAGTCCGCCCGTAGCTTGCGGATGATAATCCTCGCACCGAGCCTCGTCCTGGCTTGGGCGTTTGGCGTCTTTCTGTTTGCGACCTACATCACAGGAGACTGGGAGCGGCCGCTGGGCGAGGTCCTAGGCGGGGTCCCGCACTGGTTCTGGGCGAAGCTTCTGCTCGTGCTGGGGTTGTCTGGCTATCATGGCTACCTATCTTACGAGGGTCGCACCATCGCTAAGGGCGTCCGCAGACGCTCAGAGCGCTTTTGGCGCTTGATGAGCGAAATTCCGTTCCTGATCGCCATCGCTGTCGTGCTGCTGGCTACGCTCGAACCATCCCGGGGCCTTCGACTGCCTGAGTGATGGCGTCTTGACGCGGCCTGCCGGTTATGGTGTTCCCTGTCGGGTGCGCTGAGTCCTAGACACGGCGCGCACGCGACAGCGGCGCCGAAACTTCCTCAACCGCTGGCCCTCCCTTTCCTACCCGTCCCAGCCCTCGCCTGTTCGCGCGCGGGTCATCCCCCAAAAACTATCTCCCCGAGAATGATATGACTGAAGAACAAGCGCTCGCAGGGCTCACCTCGCTCACCCTGCAGGAATTGAAGCGCAAACCGCCGACGGAAATCCTGGCGCTCGCGGAATCGCTGGAGATCGAAGGCGCCAACCAGCTGCGCACGCAGGACATGCTGTTTGCGATCCTGAAGCAGGTCGCGGAGCGCGGCGTGGAAATCGGCGGTGCGGGCGTGACCGAAATCCTGTCGGACGGTTTTGGCTTCCTGCGCTCGCCGCAATCCAATTATCTGCCGGGTCCCGACGACATCTACGTCTCGCCCCAGCAGATCCGAAAATTCGGTCTGCGCACAGGCGACACCGTCGAAGGGCAAATCAAAGCGCCCAAGGATGGAGAGCGTTACTTTGCATTAACCAAAGTGAACTCGATCAATTTTGAAGATCCGGACCGCGTTCGCCACAAGGTGCATTTCGACAATTTGACGCCGCTCTACCCGACAGAGCGGCTGAAAATGGAAATCGAGGACCCGACGCTGAAGGACAAGACCGGGCGCATCATCGACATCGTCGCGCCAATCGGCAAAGGCCAGCGCTCGCTGATCGTGGCGCAGCCGCGCACCGGCAAGACCGTGATCCTGCAGAACATCGCTAAGGCAATCGAGGCCAATCACCCGGAAGTCTTCCTCATCGTGCTGCTGATCGACGAGCGCCCGGAAGAAGTCACCGACATGCAACGCACGGTGAAAGGCGAAGTTGTTTCCTCCACGTTCGATGAGCCGGCGACGCGCCACGTCGCTGTCGCGGAAATGGTGATCGAGAAGGCCAAACGCTTGGCCGAACACGGCAAGGACGTGGTGATCCTGCTCGATAGCGTGACCCGCTTGGGTCGCGCCTACAACACCGTCGTGCCCTCTTCCGGCAAGGTGCTGACCGGGGGCGTCGACGCCAACGCGTTGCAGCGGCCGAAGCGCTTCTTCGGCGCGGCGCGCAATCTCGAAGAAGGCGGCTCGCTCACCATCATCGCGACGGCGTTGATCGATACCGGCTCGCGCATGGACGAAGTCATCTTCGAAGAGTTCAAGGGCACCGGCAATTCCGAGCTTCAGCTCGACCGCAAGGTCGCCGACCGCCGCATCTTCCCCGCCATTGATGTGTTGAAGTCAGGCACACGCAAGGACGAACTGATCACGCCAAAGGAACACCTGCAGAAGATGTACGTGCTCCGCCGCATCCTCTCGCCGATGGGCACTCAGGACGCGATCGAGTTCCTGCTCGATAAACTCAAAGGCTCGAAGAACAACGACGATTTCTTCCAGAGCATGAATACGTAGGCGGAAGCACCTCCTAAGGCGTCAGCACCAAGCTTCCCGTCGTTTTGCGCGCCTCCAAATCGCGGTGCGCCTGCGCAGCGTCGGCGAGCGCGTAGCGTGTGGGCGGCGCGATTTTCACGGCGCCGCTCGCGAGTGCGCTGAACAGGTCCGCGGCCGTCTCGTCCAGCAGCTCAGCTGTGGCCGTGTAGTGGAAAAGCGTCGGGCGGGTGAGGAAGAGAGAGCCCTTTTGCGAAAGCAAAAGCGGAGAAATCTCCGGCGGCGGGCCTGACGCATTGCCATAGCTCACCATCATTCCAAGCGGTCGCAAGCTATCAAGCGAGCCGCCCCAGGTGTCCCTGCCGACGCCGTCATAGACGGCATGGACGCCCTCCTTCACGATCTCGCGCACGCGTGGCGAGAAATCGCCGCCGTCGAGCACGAGCGCATGATCCGCGCCGAGCCCACACGCGGTCGCCGCTTTCGCGGCGCTGCCAGCTGTCGCGATCACATTGGCGCCAAGGCGCTTCGCCCATTGTACAAGAACCTGCCCCACGCCGCCGGCGGCCGCGTGGATCAGCACCCAATGACCTGGTTCCACGCGAAACGTCTTTCGTAAGAGATAACGAGCGGTCATGCCCTTGAGCAACGAAGCGGCCGCGATGTCGAAATCGACGGCGCTCGGCAGCTTCACCGCCTTTGTCCCAGCAACGACATGCGCCTCGGAATAGGCACCGACGGGGCCCGAACAATAGGCGACGCGATCGCCCGCCTCAAACCGCGTCACGCCCTCGCCGATTGCATCGACTATCCCCGCCGCTTCTAATCCTAGCCCGCTTGGTAGCGGGAGTTTGTACAAACCCGAGCGATGGTAGGTGTCGATGAAGTTCACGCCGATTGTGCGGTGCCGCACGCGGATTTCATGCGGACCTGGCGTCGGCTCGGCGATGTCAGTCAGCGCCATCACCTCCGGCCCGCCGTGCTGCGCGATACGTATGGCCCTCATGGCGGCGTCTCCGTTCTTAGCGGCGCCGCGCTTCGACAGGCTCAGCGTGACGCCTCCCTTTGCATTGCAGAAACTGCGTCAGCCTGAGCCTGTCGAAGGCCCTACGATCCACGGGCCGCGTCCTACTCAACGCACGCTGACGCATTGCATCGCTCCAATTCCATCGACGCCATCGGCCGCATCCAAGTCGCGCACGGCCGCCACGACGCGATCGGTTGAGATCAGTTGCAGGCCGGTTTCGGCAAACGCCGCATATTGCTCGCGACCTTCACGCGCGAAGCGATTGTCCCATGAATCGCGGCCGCCCAAAGTTCCGAACATCGCCTCCACGCCGCGCCGTGCCAGCGCCACATTCAACGCGCTGTTCGGTTCCTCGATGCCAGTCCAGGCCAGAATTCGCGTGACGTCCACGTGCGCGCCTTCCAGTTCATCGAGGTCGGCCTCGCTCTCGATGCTGGTCGAGATCATCAGCTCTGGCGCGAGGCGATGCACGCGGATCGCGGCCGCGACGCTATAGGTGATGAAAATCACGCGCTCTTCCGCGTGAGCCGCCCGCACCTCGGCGATGACATCCTCGTAGGAAACGCCGCGCTTCACATCGAGTTCGAGGATGGTCTTGCCTGCCGCCCAATCTAGCGCTTCGCGCAGTGTTGGCGGACGCGCGGCCAGCGCCGCGCCGGTTTCGTCTTCAAGATGCAAATCCTGCAGCTGCGCCAGCGTCAACTGATCGACGGGACCGGTTCCGTTTGTGGTGCGGTCCAGATCGTCGTCGTGCATCAGCACCAGCACATCGTCTTTCGTGCGTGCGATATCGATCTCCAACAGGGCCTGGCTCAGGCTGAGCGTATGTTCGAACGTCTCGATTGCGTTCTCGGCGTAACCAACCGCGGGTCCGCCGCGATGCGCGGCGACGATGGTGTGTCCGTTCTCGCGCAAGCAATCGAAGAACGCGCCGACATCGGTCGGCGCCAGGGAACTAGAGTTCGCTGCGGAGGAAGCTGGCGGCGTCGGCGGCGTGCACGCGATCAGCGCAAGTAAGGATGCGGCGAGGATCGGAAACTTCACGAGAGGTGCTCCTGAAAAAATGCAATCGTGCGGCCGTCGGCCAATCTCGCCGCGTCGGCGTCGTAATGTTTGCCGCCTTCGCGCGTGAAGGCGTGATCCTGCTCCGCATAGGTATGCAGCGTGACACTGCAATTGTCGCCGAGGCCTGCGTGCATGGCATCCTGGTCGGGTTGTTGTACAAACGCGTCATTGCCGGCGATGTGCAGCATGAGCGGCTCGGTGATGTTGGCGGCTTCGCTCACCAAGCCGGCGATGCCGACGCCGTAATAGCCG
>CADEDG010000002.1:67937-70008 GCA_902826035.1 uncultured Alphaproteobacteria bacterium | reverse complement strand
GCCATGCGCATCGGCTCGAACAGGGTACCGACTGCCCTCCATGCGAAGGCGATGGGCTATCTTAAGCCTGCGCCGGAGGTGTGGGATAGATTTTGTACAATTGGTTTCTTTTCAATGCTGTGGGCGGTGGATTTGCGGGATTGGGAGCGCGCGGCCTCCCGCCGCGCATGCGTCGCCGGAGGCAACGCGCTCCAGCGCCTCGCTAACGCAACCGATTGCCGTTGATTGTAATCTGACGCGCCTCAAGCCGCACGATGCCGACATTGTCGGTGGGCATTTCGATGCGGATCGGCGCCCAGAGGCCGCTTGTGGTCCGCGCAAACATGAAGGTCAGCGTCTGACGTTCCTGTGGATCCGAGAAGCCAGCGATGGGGCGAAAATCGACGCTGCAACGCACGGCGGCGCCGCGATAGCCCCTGGTATCGACATTTACGGTTCCGTTTGGCCTGAGTAAAAAATCGAAGCGGGAACGACCGTCCATATAGACGTTGATAGTCCTCGTGCAGGGATCGACGCCCGAGGTTACCAAAGCGGCAATAGCGGTGACCTGGTCGACAACGCCGCGCCGTTGCGCAGGCGTCGCCGCCGGCGAACCCATGCCCATGCGCGGGTTGGAGGTGGTGACGACATCGTTGGCCGTGAAGGCGGCGTTGACGACGCGGTTGCGGCGCCCGCCCTGGTGGCGATACGCCGCCGGACGCAGCGCGCCCTGCGGGTCCACGACGCCGCTCACCGAATAAGAATAATCCTGGCTGCCACCCATCATCATTCGGGCAAGTCCGGTCAGCCGGCGCTGCGCGCTCGCCTGATAGGACTGTCCGTTCTGGTTGTACGAGAACGTGAAATCGCCCGCATCGACGCCGCGCGCGACCGCACCGAACACGACTTCCACGCGCCGCTGCGGCCCGCCTTGCGCTGCCGCGGGTCCGGCCGCGATCGCTAACCCAATGCCGATCAAGGCGGCGGCAAGGTTTTTCATACGCAATCTCCCAAGATGTCAGTCCCCTTTATCGAGGGGCGACTGATCCAGACATGAACCAAATGCGGCTGTTTCATGGAAGCGCCCGCGCGGGTCTTCAAGCGTTCCGGCGATGTGCAGCCGATCTCGGCGTTTCAGGTCGCCGCCGATGGCGCAAACCCCACGCCCTCATAGAGTTCCGCCAGCGGCAACACTGCGTCGATCGCGGGCAGCGCAATGTGTTCGCTGAGGCCTTGGATTTCGTCGAGCGCCCAATCCGACCCGACTCGGGTCCATACCTGCGCGAACGGGCTTTCCTGGCTCACCAGAACAATGTGCACGACGCTCGCAACGCCCTGGTATTCATGCAGCAATCGCGTGAGCTGAAGCGGGCTGTTGGAGGGCGAGAGCAGCTCGAACAGCACCCTGGGGTCGTCCACCGCCTGCTCGCCCTTCCGCAAAGGCCGGCACAGAACCGTCGCGTCGGGATAACGCAGTCCGCCATTTGCCATAATGACCCGAAGGTCGGAAGTGAACGGTCGGCAGGGACCAGCTCCCAGCCCATTCCCCAGCGCACGAATAATATTCGCGGCGATCAGAGCGTGGTCCGGCGTGCCCCTGGACATGAGCCGCGACCGCCGAAGCACGGGAACCCCATCGACCAATTCGTGTTTCTCCTCCTGGAGGTCCTCCCAGGCGAGAAAGGTCGCAAGATCCGTGGGCTGAGAGCGGCGGGCGGCGGGCATCGGGCCCAGCATAGCACAATCTGCGCCCTTGCCCGATACTGCCGCGCCTTCTATAGAGGCGCCGGCGGAGACTGCCCGACAGATCGTCGAGGCGGCGCTTTTGCGTCGCCGGGCCCGACAGCCCAGCCCTCGCCAAGCCTACCCGAGGACGGCCCCATTGTGGGGCCGAGACCGCCGGAGCCAACCGGTTGGCCCTTGTCATTGTTGGAGTTGCAGTACCTATGGCGTCCGCCCAATCCAGTATGAACCCCACGCGCGACGATTTCGCCGCGCTGCTCGACCAAAGTTTGACCTCTCGCGGCATGATCGAGGGCCGCGTAATTCCCGCCACCGTCGTCGCCATCGAGAACGATTTTGTCGTCGTCGA
>CADEDG010000002.1:25322-67837 GCA_902826035.1 uncultured Alphaproteobacteria bacterium | reverse complement strand
ATCGTCGGCAACCTGAAGGAAGGCGAAGTCCGCGACGGCGTGGTCAAGAACATCACCGATTACGGAGCGTTCGTGGACCTCGGCGGCATCGACGGGCTGTTGCACGTCACCGACATGAGCTGGAAGCGCGTCTCCCACCCGAGCCAAGTGCTCAATGTCGGCGACACGGTGAAAGTGCAGATCGTCAAGATCAACCCCGACACCCAGCGCATCAGCCTCGGCATGAAGCAGCTGATGACCGATCCTTGGGATGCGGTGGATTCGAAGTATCCCGCCGGCGGCAAATTCTCCGGCCGGGTCACCAACATTACCGATTACGGTGCGTTCGTTGAGCTGGAGCCGGGCGTCGAAGGACTCGTCCACGTCTCGGAAATGAGCTGGACCAAGAAGAACCTGCACCCCTCGAAAATCCTGTCCACCAGCCAGGAAGTCGATGTGCAGGTGCTCGACGTCGATGGCGAGAAGCGCCGCATTTCGCTTGGCATCAAGCAGGTGCAGGCCAATCCGTGGGACGCCTTCCTCAGCGCCCATCCGGTGGGCTCGATCATCGAAGGCGAGGTCAAGAACATCACCGAGTTCGGCTTGTTCGTGGGCCTCTCCGCCGATCTCGACGGCATGGTGCACCTCTCCGACATCGCCTGGGATGTGCAAGGCGAAGAAGCCCTCGCCCGTCACAACAAGGGCGACATGGTCAAGGCCAAGGTGCTCGATATCGACGCCGATAAGGAACGCATCTCGCTCGGCATCAAGCAAGTCGCGGCCGACCCGATGGGCGACGCGGATTTCCGCAAGGGCCAGATCATCACGGTAGAAGTGTTGGATGTGGCGACCGGCGGCATCGAAGTGGCGTTTGGCGAGAACAATGCGCTGCGCTCCTTCATCCGCAAGTCCGATCTCTCGCGCGATCGGTCCGAGCAACGCACCGACCGTTTCGCGGTTGGCGACCGCGTCGACGCCATGGTGACAAGCTTCGAGAAAGGCAGCCGCAAGGTCGCGCTCTCGATCAAGGCCATGGAGCTGAAGGACGAGAAGGAAGCCATCGCTCAGTTCGGCTCGTCCGATTCAGGCGCGTCTCTCGGCGACATTCTGGGCGCGGCGCTGAAGGACAAGGCCGGCAAGTCCTAAGCGCTCGAAGACCCACCTGTTAAGGAAGCCCCGTGCGCAAACCGCGCGGGGCTTCTTTGTTGGGTGGATGTAATTTCCGTTATTTTCAATCGCATAAGCATTGACGGACGCGCGCGCTCGGTCCTCTATCTCTCACAAAGGACTCACCGATGTTGCGATCCGAATTGGTCAACCGTCTGCAGGAAGAGTTCCAGCCCCTGCGCACTGGCGACGTGGAAGAAGCGGTGGATGTGGTGCTCGACGAGATCGCGACCGCGCTGGCGCAAGGCGGCCGCGTGGAATTGCGCGGCTTTGGCGCGTTTTCGGTGCGCAAGCGCGACGCACGCACGGGCCGCAATCCGCGCACGGGCGCGACGGTGAAGGTCGCGGCAAAGCGCGTGCCGTTCTTCAAGCCGGGCAAGGAGCTGCGGCTCAAGGTCAATGGCGGCGAAGAACCGTAAGGGCAGTTACGCTCTGCTTGACTACGGTAACAATATACGCTGTGACCGCTTCTTTGTGACCCGGTTTGGGAGGACCGCACCTCATGTCCATGCTTAAGGAATTCCGCGACTTCGCCATGAAGGGCAACGTGGTCGATCTCGCCGTAGGCGTGATCATCGGCGCCGCCTTTGGCACGATCGTTTCGTCGCTGGTGGACGATGTGGTGATGCCCCCAATCGGGCTGCTGCTCGCGGGGATCGATTTCTCGACGCTGAAACTGGTGATCCAACAAGCCGCGCCTGCGGTCGGCGCAGAGGGCGCTGCCGACTTTGTCGCCGCACGGCCGGAAGTCGCTATCGCTTATGGCAAATTCATCAACGCGGCGATCAAATTCATTATCGTCGCGTGGGTGCTGTTCATGATCATCCGCGCCATGAACGCCATGAAGAAGAAGGAAGAGGCAGCCCCCGCCCCCGCAGCACCGCCTGAAGATATCGTGCTGCTGCGCGAAATCAGGGACGCGTTGAAGAAATAACTACATCGCCGTCCAGCCGCCATCGACAGCCAGCACGGTGCCAGTGACGTAACTGGAGGCCCCGCTTGCCAGGAACACCGCTGCACCAGCGATTTCCGCGGGCGTGGCGGGACGACCCAGCGCTGTTTTGGCGCGGATGGCCGCTCCGGCCTCGGGTTGGTCAAGCGTGTGCGCGGTCATCTCCGTGCGCACGTAGCCCGGCGCAATGGCGTTGACGAGAATTCCGTGCGGCGCCCACTCGACCGCGCAGGTCCGGGTGAACTGCACGACCGCGCCTTTGCTCGCCGCATAGGGCGCCGACAAAGGGTCGGCCACAAGCCCGGCGAATGACGCCATGTTGACGATCCGCCCGGGTCGGCCAGCGGCGATCCAGCGGCGCGCCGCTGCTCGCATCACATAGAACACGCCATGAACGTTGAGATCGAACATGCGCTGAAGATCGCCGTCTGGATAATTCTCAGCCGGAATACGCGCGCTGACTCCGGCATTGTTGAAAATGATATCGACGCCGCCCTCCTCTGACAGTGCATCGAACAGCGCCTCAACGGCCTCGCTTCGCGTCACGTCGCAGCCGCGAGCGCTGACCGCCGCGCCCGCTTCGCGCAGCTCGCGCGCCGCGCCCTCGGCAGCTTCTGCGTTGAGGTCTGCTAGCACAACACGTGCGCCCCAGGCGCTGCATGCAGCGGCGATGGCGTTGCCGATGCCGCGCGCGCCACCTGTGACCAGTGCGGTTTTTCCCGAGAGGTCGAATATGGAGCGATAAGCGTCGAGTTTGCTCATTTCACACTTGTTCCGTTGCGGCTCTGCCTTAGCTTGCCGCGATGGCCGACGCCAAGATATGTGGCATTATCGACCCCGCCGCGCTCGACGCTGCGATCGTCGGCGGCGCGCGCTTCGTCGGTCTGGTGTTCTTCACCAAGAGCCCGCGTAATCTGAGCATGGAAGCCGCCGCCGCGTTGGCGGCGCGGGCCCGCGGGCGGGCGGACATCGTCGCGGTGACAGTCGACGCCGACGATGCGCTGCTGGAGCAAATCGCCAAGGCGGTGCGCCCCGATTGGGTGCAGGCCCACGGCGCGGAGGGTCCGCATCGGGTCTCCGCGCTCGCCCGCTTCGCCGCCAAGGGCGTTATCAAGGCGCTTGGGATCGGCCGGCTGGGGGACCTCAAGCGCGCCGCCGACTTCGAAGCGCCGGCGGACATGCTGCTGTTCGACGCCAAAGCGCCGGCGGGCGGGCTTCCAGGCGGCAATGCTGTAGCTTTCGACTGGAATTTGTTGGCAGGGCGACGTTTTTCGCGCCCCTGGCTGCTTTCCGGCGGGCTCACGCCGGAAAACGTTGGCGAGGCGATTGCAGCATCGGGCGCTGCCCTTGTGGACGTGTCCTCTGGCGTGGAAAGCGCGCCAGGCCTAAAGGATTCCGCGAAGATCGCACAATTTCTGGCGGCAGCAAGAGCCTAAACTCGACCGATGGACGCGCGCCGCAACTGGCAGGATCTGCCCGATTCCGAAGGGCGCTTCGGCGCCTACGGGGGCCGCTTCGTCGCGGAGACGCTGATGCCGCTGGTGCTCGATCTCGAGCGCGCCTACCGCGAAGCGCAGGCCGATCCCGGCTTCGCCGCCACCATGGCCGATTTCTGGACGCACTATATTGGCCGGCCCTCGCCCCTGTATTTCGCCGAGCGTCTCACCGCGCATTTCGGGGCCGCGAAAATCTACTTCAAGCGCGACGAGCTCAACCACACCGGCGCGCACAAGATCAACAATTGCCTCGGGCAAATCCTGCTCGCGCAGCGCATGGGCAAGACCCGCATCATCGCCGAAACCGGTGCCGGCCAGCACGGCGTCGCCACCGCCACGATATGCGCGCGCTTCGGGCTGCCGTGCGTTGTGTTCATGGGCGCGACCGACATCGAGCGGCAGAAGCCGAACGTGTTCCGCATGAAGCTGCTCGGCGCGGAAGTGCGCCCGGTGACCTCGGGTGCTGCGACTTTGAAAGACGCGATGAACGAAGCGCTGAGGGACTGGGTCACCAACGTGCATGACACTTTCTACTGCATCGGCACCGCCGCAGGCCCCCACCCCTATCCGGAAATGGTGCGCGATTTTCAGAGCATCATCGGCCAAGAAGCGCGCGCGCAAATTCTTGAACGCGAGGGCCAATTGCCGGATGCGGTGATGGCCTGCATCGGCGGCGGCTCGAATGCGATTGGGCTCTTCCATCCCTTCATCGCCGACGAAAGCGTGCGTCTAATTGGCGTTGAAGCGGCCGGGCGCGGCATCGACGAACGCTTCGAGCATTCCGCCGCAATCAATGGCGGCCGCCCCGGCGTACTGCACGGCAACCGCACGTATCTGCTGCAAAACGAAGACGGCCAAATCCTCGAAGGCCATTCGATCAGCGCGGGGCTGGATTATCCGGGCGTTGGGCCCGAGCACTCGTATCTCCACGAGACGGGCCGCGCGCAATATCTGAGCGCGACCGATGAAGAAGCGTTGGCGGCGTTCCAGCTCTGCGCGCGGCTTGAGGGAATACTACCGGCGCTGGAGCCGGCGCATGCGCTGGCGCGCGTGGGCGATGTGGCGCAGGAGCTGGGGCGTGATGGGCTCATCGTGATGAACCTCTGCGGGCGCGGGGATAAGGACGTGTTCACGGTGGCGGATGCGTTGGGGGTTGGGCTGTGAGGGTACTCGCAGTCACCTTGCTTGGCCTAGCACTAGTCGCCTGCGAACACACCGAAGTGTGGGAGATTCACGATAGTCGGCGCAGGGTTGTCTTGCCGGGAACGCTTGACCTTGCTGTAGTCGAGGGTTCTTTCATTCCCAGGAACTGCCAGCTCGACACGATAGTCAGGGAGCGGGCCACTGTCGCCGACTGCATCGCCTTCCCAACGCAAACGAGCCAAGACTTTCAAAACCTATACCTGGAGGCTCTGTCGAGCCACGGCTGGCGTTTCGCGGGCGGCGCAGCGAACGTGTTCTTCTTTGAGCGCCCTCAGCCCCGCACCGAGTGTTCGGATCGTCTAAACTTTGTCGGATGGATTCTGGGTGACCCCGAAGAAATCGCGAAGTTCGGTCGCCAAGAAGAACCAAGCATGGACTGGTCGCGCATCACGCATAAGTCTTTTATAATGGCGATCGAGCCGGCGCCCGTTTGCGGAAATGAGAGAGACGCGCAATGACCGCGCGCCTCTCCCAACGCTTCGCCTCCCTCAAACGCGCTAACCGTGCCGCACTGATCACGTACATCATGGCGAGCGATCCCGACCATGAGACGTGCTTTGAAATCCTGCGCGCCCTCCCCGCCGCCGGCGCCGACATCATCGAGCTTGGCTTTCCTTTCACCGATCCGATGGCCGATGGGCCGAGCATTCAGAAGGCGGCGTTGCGCGCGCTGAAGGCGGACGGCTCGTTGAAGCAAACACTCGAACTCGCGCGCCGCTTTCGCGAGACCGACGAAGACACCCCGCTCATCCTTATGGGCTATGCCAATCCAATCGAAAGCATGGGCTACGAGGCGTTCGCACAAGCCATGCACGCAAGCGGCGCCGATGGCGCTATCGTCGTTGATCTGCCGCCGGAGGAAGACGCGCCCTTACGCGCCGCGTTCACCCCGCACGATCTCTCCATCATCCGCCTCGCCACTCCCACCACCGACGACAAGCGATTAACCAAGGTGCTCGATGGCGCCGCTGGTTTCCTGTATTATGTCTCGGTCGCTGGAATCACCGGCGTTAACGCAGCATCCACGCACGCGATTGAGAGCGCAGTTACTCGCTTGAAGCGCGCAACGACGCTGCCGATTGCCGTCGGCTTCGGCGTTCGCGAACCGGAAGCGGCGACAGCCATCGCCAAGCATGCCGACGCCGTGGTGGTAGGCTCAGCGTTCGTGGACGAAATTGCCGCAAACCCCAATGGCGCGAGAGAAGATGTCGTCGAGCGGGTCTTGCGCAAGGTGCGGCTTCTGAGCGATGCTGTGCGCTCGGCGCGGGAAATAGAGGGAACACGCGCATGAACTGGCTTTCGAACTTCGCGCGGCCTGGCCTGCGCGGCAAGAAGCCTGAGGACGGGCGCGAAACGCCTGACAATCTCTGGATCAAGGATCCCATTTCGGGCGAGCTGGTCTATCGCGCCGAGCTTGAGGCCGCCGATTGGGTCGCGCCCTCGGGCTTTCACATGCGCATCGGGCCCGAGCCGCGCTTCCGGCACTTGTTCGACGATCAGGCCTGGCAGAAAATCTCGCTGCCGAAGGTCGCCGCCGATCCGCTCAAGTTCAAGGACGACAAGAAATATTCCGACCGCTTGAAGGCCGCGCGGGCGAAGGTCGGCCGCGACGATTGCATGGAAGCGGGCTATGGCCGCATCGGCGGCGCGCACGCGGTGGTGCTTGTACAAGATTTCGAGTTTATGGGCGGCTCGCTCGGCATGGCCGCGGGCGAGGCGTTTATCGCGGCGGCGGAGGCCGCGCTCCGGCGCAAGGCGGCGCTGATCGTGGTGACGGCTTCGGGTGGCGCGCGCATGCAGGAGGGCATTCTCTCGCTGATGCAGATGCCGCGCACGACGCTGGCCATCCAGATGCTGCACGAGGCGGGCCTACCCTATCTGGTGGTGCTGGCCGACCCCACTACGGGCGGCGTCACCGCGAGCTACGCGATGCTCGGCGACGTGCACATCGCCGAGCCCGGCGCGCTGGTCGGCTTCGCCGGCCCGCGCGTGATCGAGGAGACTATTCGTCAGAAATTGCCCGAGGGCTTTCAGCGCGCGGAGTATCTGCTCGACAAAGGCATGGTCGATCTCGTGGTGGATCGCCGGCAGTTGAAGGCGACGTTGGCGACTTTGCTCTCGGTGCTGATGCACAAACGCGTAGGCGTCGCGACCACGGAAGCCGAAATCACCGATCTGGCTGAGGCCGCCGCCGAGACAGCGCCAGCAAAATCCAAGCGCAAACAAACCGTCAAGGCGCCGCGGGCGAAAGCGGCCGAGTGAGCGCGCGCGGATGAAGTCAACGCCGGCTGTTTTTGAATTTTGTTACACATCGATTCCGTCATCCCGGACGCGCGGAGCGCGATCCGGGACCCAGGGGCAACCACACAGCACTACGATCCTCTGGGTTCCGGGTTCGCACTGCGTACGCCCCGGAATGACGGAGTTGGAATATCCTGGTAAATCCAGGGATGGGTGACGCTGACGACCGCGCGTCCGCCGCCTTCGTGGCCTGCTTCGGTCCCGAGTTCGGCCACGGCAAGTCCTTCGATCTGCAACGGCTGAAAAACGCACTGCGCGCGCTTGGCGATCCGCACGCACATCTCGGCGCGCCTGTTTTCCACGTCGCTGGCACAAACGGCAAAGGCTCAACCATCGCCTTCATGCGCGCGATCGCGGAAGCCGCCGGTCTGCGCGTGCATGCCTTCACTAAACCGCATCTTTTCGCGCTGCGGGAGCGGTTCGTCGTTGCTGGTGAAACTGTTCGTGACGACGCGCTCATCGGCGCCGTCCAGCGCGTGGCCGCCGTCTCAGCCGAGATCACCAATTTCGATGCGCAGGTCGCAGCGGCGCTTCTGCTGTTCAGCGAAACGCCGGCCGACCTGGTCTTGTTTGAAACCGGCATGGGCGGACGCGAGGATTCATCCAATGTCATTCCGGTGCCGGCCGCCTCCATCATCACGCCTATCGGCGTCGATCATCAAGATGTGTTGGGCGATACGCTCGCGGAGATCGCCGCGCACAAGGCGGGAATATTGAAGCAACACACACCAGCTTTGATCGCACGGCAGACGCCTGAGGCGATGGCGGTGATCGAGGCGGAGGCCGCACGCATTGGCGCGCCGCTGTTCCGCTGCGGCGTCGAGTGGGATTGTTTCGCCAGCAATGGCCGCATGGTCGTGCAAACCGAGACGCGCGCGCTCGATTTGCCGCTACCCGCGCTTGTCGGGGTTCATCAGATCGATAATGCCGGGCTCGCCTGCGCGACGTTGCTTGGCGCAGCATGCCACGCGATCAGCGATGAAGCGTTTGCCTCCGGAATCACTTCGGCGCGCTGGCCGGCGCGCCTGCAGCTTTTGGCGCGGGGTGCGCTCAGCGCACCGATACGCGCACTCGGCGGTGAAGTCTGGGTCGATGGAGGTCACAACGCGCACGCGGCGGCAGCGCTCGCACGCGCGCTGAGGACTTTAGCTCGCGTGCGAGCGGCGCCGACGATCGCCATTGTCGGCATGCGTGCGCGTAAGGACGATGCCGCTTTCATCGCGGCGCTCTCGCCCGCGATCGATCATCTCATCGCGGTTCCGCTAAGCGACGATCATGCGCCGCCGGATAACATCGCCTGCCACGCGCGCAACGCTGGCGTTAGCGCAGATACAGCGCCCGCGCTTTGCACAGCGCTGGACAAGACTCAACGTTTTTCAGCGCCACGCGTTCTGATCTGCGGTTCACTATCATTGGCGGCGGCCGCGCTCGCTAACGAGAACTGAATAAGTTCGGTTCAGGCTGAAACACTACCCATCCCCGGATAAATGCGCAGCTTCGCCTATGGCGAATCCGGGAATAGATGTTGAAGTGATTGAACCTGGAAAGTGAGAACGCTTAAACGCTCTCGTTCAGCCACTCGACGATCTTCGATTTCGGCATGGCGCCGACTTTTGTCGCCGCCACTTTGCCGTCCTTGAATACCATCAAGGTCGGGATGCCGCGCACGCCGTAGCGGCCGGGGATCATCGGATTGTCGTCGATATTCAGCTTGGCGATGGTCACGCGATCGCCCATTTCGGTAGCGATCTCTTCCAGCGCAGGGCCGATCTGTTTGCACGGCCCGCACCATTCCGCCCAGAAATCGACAAGCACCGGACGGCCGGATTTCAGCACATCGGTTTCGAAACTATCGTCGCTGGTCTTGGTGGTGGCCACGCTGGTTCTCCTTGGCGCGGGGGGCGAGGCAGCGGATGTAAGCGCGATCGGTTAAGGATTCAACCATGCAGGTGGGCCGCTAACGCAGCGTCCTGACGCTCGTCGGACAGCGCCATCAGGTGCGGCGCTTCGGTCCACAGCAACACGCTTTTTATCGTCTTCGTGGGGAATATTCGCCGCAACACCGCCCGGTAGAGCGCAAGCTGCAACACGTACGGCTCGGGCGTGTCGGCGGAATCGCGCGGGGCCGGGCGATCGGTCTTGAAATCAAGTACGATCACAGAAGCGTCATCGACGACGATGCGGTCGACGATCCCGCTTACCGCCCTGCCCTCCACCGTCCCGACGATCGGCGCTTCGGCGCGGCTTGTGGGGCCGAACACAGCAGCGAAACGCGGATCGGCAACGACGTTGAGCGCTTCGCGCGCGTAAAACCCGGCTTCATCTTCGCTGGCCCCTTGGCGCAAAAGCCAAGCGTGTGCGGCCTCCGCGCGCCGCTCGGATGCGATCTCCGGTATGCGTTGCAACAATCCGTGGATCAGCCGTCCTCTGCGGAATCGCAATTGCCCGTCGCCCCGTGGTGAAAACAAGGTCGCATCGAAATGCGCCGCCCGCGAAGGCGCCATCATCGCGTTGGCGTGCGCGCCGACAATTGGCGCCCTTGTCCAACCGGGAGGAGAAGCTGGAGCGGCAATGGGAGACACGACGGCAGCGCTCGCCACCAGCGGCGTCCCGAACTGCAGGCCCTCGCCGAATGGCGTTTTGCATGTGCCAGCGCCGAGGCTAGAGAGCGCCTCCTCGACCGCAAGGCGCCAACTCTCTGGGGCCTCCGCGTTACGCCATTGCGCGCCGCATACGATCAGGCGATCGCGCGCGCGCGTCATCGCTACGTACAACAGCCGCCAATGCTCGCCCAGCATCCGCGCCTTGTGGGCGGCGCGGGCGTCGCGCACGGCTTTGTCGTCATCCTTGCCGCGAAAAGAAATAAACGGTCCCTCTACGTCGTCGAAGATCAGCCCGTTGTCGGGCGCGTCCTCGACGCCGCCGCTGGTGTCAGGCAGGATGACCAGCGGCGCTTCGAGACCCTTTGCGCCGTGCACCGTCATCACCCGCACTGCGCCAGTCTCCGCCTCCAGTTCGCGCTTAACCTGCCCGGCATCGCTGTCAATCTCGTGCAGGAAACGCTGCAAGGTGGCGGCGACGTGAGCGCCGGGCTTCAGCGCACGCTGCAGCAGTTCCTCCAGCGGGTCGCGCGCTTCTGGACCAAGGCGGGCGAATACCCGCTCCCAGCCGGTAGCGCCAGCTGGGTCACGTGCCTCCAGGGCCCACGACAGAAACGCGAAAGCGTCCATGCCGCGACGAGCGATCAGCCCGCTGACGAATTCACGCGCGGCATTGCACTTCGCATCCGTCGCCGCCATCAGGCGCGCATGCAGCGTCTCACCCTTGGCTCTGCCATTCGCCAACGGAAAGATATCCGCGTCATCGTCATCGAGGTTGAGCCACGGCCCCTTCAGCACGCAAGCGAGCGAAAGATCGTCGGCAGGATCGAGCGCGACGCGCAGCAACGCCAGACAATCCTCCACCGCCAATTCGTCACGTAGCACCATGCGGTCGGCGCCAGCGACGGGGAGCCCTGCCCGCTTGAACGACCTGATCAGTTCGCGAAACAAAGGTCCGCGCGTGCGCACCAATGCAAGCACATCGCCCGCGCGAAGCGGACGAAGCGCGCCGCGCTCCCACACCGCCTCGCGTGCTGCGATCATATCGCACACACGTTGTGCCAGCGCCCGCGCCAGAATTGCATGCGCACTGGCGCCGGTTTCCACATCCATCGGCGCGTCCCATGCCCGCGCCGGCTGCGCTGCTGGCTTCAGGGCGAGCGGCCACACCTCCACGACGCCGTGCTCACCTTCACGCGCGGCCAAGTGCTCGATCACGTCATGCTGAGCGGGCGCCGCCTCGATTAATGGACGCTGGTTGAAGGTCGCATCGACGACGCGCAGGACCTCAGCGGTGGAGCGGAACGAGGTGAGCAGATCGGGCGCGGCGAACGATTTGCCGGCGCGTTTCGAAAGAATCTGTTTCTCTCGCAAAAACCGCCGCGGATCGGCGCCTTGGAATGCGTAGATGCTCTGCTTGGGGTCGCCTACCGCGAACACTGTCCGCGCCCGCTCGCGTGCGCCGCGCCCAGCGAAGAATTCGTTCTGCAGAGGCGCGATCAAATCCCATTGCGTCGGGCTGGTGTCCTGACCCTCATCGATCAGGATATGGTCGAGGCCGCCATCGAGCTTGTACAGCACCCAGGCTGCGGAATCGGAGCTACGCAGCAAGCCTTGCGCGTGCTCAATGAGGTCGTCGAAATCGAGTGCGCCAACGCGCGACTTTGCATCGCCATAGGCCTGGTCCAATTTAAGCGCTAGCGCGAGGGCCGCCGCGGCGTCTTCGGCGCGATCGATCGCGTTCAACGCTTCACGGACCCGCGCCGCCAATTCCCCGATCGGCCCCAGTGCGTGCACGACCCATGGTTGCTCGGCGGCGAACGACGCGGTGACCAGCGACTCATACGGCTCGTTGTCCTCCTTCAGCGCAACCCGTAGCAGCGCCTCCAAGACAGCACGGGGCGCAACGCGGGCTTCACGCGCATCCAGCGCGGTTTCGATTCGCCGTGCGGTTTTCTGGTTGTTCGCACTCGATCCAGCCAACGCCTCCGCGGCCTGCTTCAATCCCGCCCAATTGACGCCCGCGAGCGCGCGCGCGACATAGGCATCGGCGCTCTGTTTGACGCCATGCCGGTTCTTGAGTGCGGCGGCGGCGAAAATCGGCCCCTGGCGGCTCTCGGAATACTCTCGAAACGCGCCGCGACGGGTGGCCAGTCGATCCAGCAAAGCATCGAAATCATCGCCGGCAAGGCGGGCGGCGAAACGTCGAAACGCTTCGACTGGCGCATCGTGGGCGAGCGCAGCGCTTGCGCGCGCTTGCCCTAACAAGACCGCCGCGCGCGCTTCATCGGCGATGTCGAAACCAGGCGGCACGCCGGCCTCGATGGGGAACCGCGCCAATAGGCGTTCGCAAAACGCGTGGATTGTTTGTATCTTGAGCCCACCCGGCGTCTCCAAAGCTTGCGCGAACAGCGCACGCGCGCGACCCAAATCGCCGGGTGCAGCGCCAAGCGCTGCTAGTTCGGCGGCCAAATGCGCGTCATCGGTCACGCACCAGCCGCCGAGGCGCTCGAACAAGCGGCGCTGCATCTCCGCTGCAGCCGCTTTGGTGTAGGTGATGCACAAAAATGCCGACGGCTTCGACCCTTCTAACAACAAGCGAGCGATCCGATCGACCAACACCTTGGTTTTGCCGGAACCGGCATTGGCGGTCACAAACACCGACAGCTTGGGGTCGGCGGCAACCAACTGGCTCGCCTGCGCGGATTTGAGCGCGCGCGAAATCATGAGGCGTCGCCCTGAGCATCGGCCCATTCCTTGCGGCGGGCGAGGTGGTCATAGTCGCCGTAGCGGTTGATGAATTGCACGCGTGGCTTGGACAAGAACGGTTGATCCGCCTCGGCGTAACGAGCCAACAAGGCCCGCAGCGAATCGAGCGCTTTCTCGGCATTGGCCATCGCGTCGAGCGGAAGCGGCTTCGGCGTCGGGTCGCTGTTGCCGAAGCGCCAATAGGCAAGCTCATTGGTCTCTGCCTTCGGCACGCCTTCGAAGGCGCCGCGCGCGAGCATCGCCGCTTCCAGGAGCAATTGCGGCGAAAGGCCGGACTCGACTTGCTTTACGCTGGCGGGCTCGCCGGTCTTGAAATCTAGAATGGCAACATGGGCGGGCCCGATCTCAATGCGGTCGGCGACGCACGACAAGTCGACGTCGTCCAATTTCAGCACGCCTTTTTTCTCCCGATAAATTGTTGCCCCCTTGGCCCGCCGCTTTGCGAACCAGGCGATGAGCACCTCAGCGGACACGCGCATACGTTCTCGTTCGGCGGCGCGGCGTTCGGCGGGCACGCCAGCGCGGCGTAATTCCTCGTCGAGCAGATCAATCAGCAATGCATGGTCATCGCCGTCCTCGAACCGCTCGATTGCCTTGTGCACCGCTGTGCCGCGCTCTGCCGGACCCGCAATTGCGCCGATCAGCTTGAGGCTCTCCAGACCAAGAATACGCTGTGCGTAAATCGCGTAGGGATCGCGGATCAGCTTCTCGACTTGGGTGACGCTGATCCGCTGCAAGCGTTTTCCGCCGGGCGGGCGGGGGCGCGGGATTTTCGGCGCGCGCGCGGATACAGGCGAGTCGAGCAATCTTGCCCACTCGACATAGGTGGGCGCTTGAGTGAGCTGCGCCCCAGCGCCCTTCACCAAAGTCTGCAGCCGCCACAACCAACGCGACGCCAAGCTCGGGGCGCCGTCGCGGCGTAGCGCACGCGTCAGCACAACATCCGGCGCGCAGGCCAGTTGTGCGAAATCGTGCGCGGCGAGGCCGATGCGCTGATCGAGCGACGGCAGGCCGAGCGCTGCGCGCATGCTCCGTGAGAGAAATGGGTCCTCCCCCGCTGGCGCTGGCCACACGCCTTCGTTCAAACCACCGAGGATCAACAGATCGCGCCGTTGCAGACGCGCTTCGAGCGGACCCCAGATGGCGACGCGCGGATCGCCGCCGGACTCTGGAGGAACCTCTCGGCCCTCCATCAACCGCATCAATACGCGTGGCGCTGCTTGCGCAGGGATGGGCCCCAGCGCATCGCCATGTTCAATCGTATCGCGCAAAAGTGCGGCAGCCTGTTCGCCGTCACCGCCCTGCCAGCATTGTCGCGGCGCAAAGCGCTCCATCGCATCGGTCAGCGCCTCAACGAAGAGAGCGAGAGTCACTTCACCACGCGCCCTCAATTCCGTGAGCGGCGCTAAAGCTTCGATTGTCCGTGCGACGATGGCGCGCGCGGCCGCGTGCCTGGACAGAGTGTCCAGGCCAACCAACTCAGAGAGGTCACGAAATCGCCGCGGCCCACGCAGCGCTTCGTGCTCCAGTGTCGCAAGCGCTGTCGCGTCGTCGGCAAGCACAACGCGCGGATGCTTGAGCAACGCCGCAAGCGCCACGGGCTCCGCGGAATCGCCCGCCAACTCACACAGGAGCGTAATTAGGCGACCCGCCTGCGTCTCGCGCAAAGGCGCTCCGTGTGAAACCACCGGCGCAATGTGCCAACGCGCGAGCTTTGCCTCGACACGCCGAGCGAGATCTGCGTCTGGCGTCACCAGAGCGGCGCTGCGGTCAGGGGTTTCGAGCGCTTCGCGCAGCAAGAGAGCAATCGCCGCCGCTTCTTCATCTTCGGTGGCGGCTTCGATCAAGCGCAAGCCGGCGGCGCCCGCCTCCACAAATGCCGCGCCGCCAGCGGCTTCGAGGCGAGTGAGCCAATCGGCGGTCTTCTCTGGCGGCGCCAAAGCTTCGCGCATCAGCACGCGCCGCGAACGCCCGGGCGCGGCCTCAACGCACAGCAGCGGAATGCCCGCGCGCGCCACGCCAAGCACGCGCAGTGTCTCCTTCAATGCAAATTGCGGATGCTGCTCCCCAAGCAGGGCCCAGCTTTCATCGTCGAGATCGATATCGACGCCGGGAAGCACCACGACGCCGCGCGGCAATCCCGCAACCACCGCCATCAGCTCGCGCGTGGTAGCGATGGAGCCCGTCGATCCAGCGATGATTATCGGCCGCGTCGGCCGCTCGGCGCGCCACCGCTGCGCCAAAGCACGACGCACCGCGGCGCCATGCGCGGCGAAATCGGAGCGGCCGATCTCGGCGAGGTATTGCGGCCAATACGAGGCGATGATGCTCAGGAATCTTGCCGAGGAATCCCAATGCCGCGCCAACTCGATCTCGTTGACCAAAGTCGGCAATTTCTCCCAGGACACGCGATCCACAGTTGCAGCGCTGTCGAGCAGCTTCGCCAATTCGTCGGCAAGCGCGATCGCACGGGCGGGGTCCTCCACGCCGTTTTCCGCCTTGTCGCGCCTGCGAATGAGCGCAGCGAGATCGAGCCGGCGGCGCATCTTGTCTATGGGCGGCGCGATCTCGGCGCCGAGAGGATCGGCGCCCCAGACGTCAGGATCCTCGTCGGCGTGAGGATCGCCCAACGGCCTGATCGTCGGCAACAACGCGGCGCCGCCGAGCCGCATTGCGAACGCCTGCATCAGTCCGCGCGCGGCGCGGCGGTTCGGTAGAAGAACAAGCGCGTCCGACAACGAGAACGGATCGTCCGCTCGGTACAGTGCTGCGACCATCGCATCGGCCAGCAGCTCCAGAAATGGCGCAGAAGCGGGCGCAGCGCGCAGCCGCGGCGCCGGCCCCTCAAACAGGCCCAACGTCATGACTTTGGCGCCGCCGACGCCAATCGTAAGTCGGCTGCCGCGCGGGCTTGCGGATCGCCCACGTGCATCCAGAAACCCCCGAGTGGAACGCCGAACAAGCGGCCCTCACTCTGTAGGCGCTTCCAGACGCGCATGAACGAGAACGGCTCCAGCGGTTCGCCATAGACGATGCGCGGATCGATGATCTGAGCGCCGGTGTAAGCCCATGGCGCATGCGGCATCGGACCCCGCAAACTCAGCAAGCCGGCCTCGTCCATGAAGAAATCGCCGGCACCGTCGAAGCCAAGACACTGATTCATTGCGGCAAGCATGAGGCGCGCGCTCATCGTCGAAGGGTCGAAGCCAGCCGCGAGCCGCGCGATGGCCGAGCCCTGCGGCTCCTCCCAGACCGAGTCGATATTGCACACGATGATCGGGTCCTCACCCAACAGCGCGCGCGCCTGCTTGACGCCGCCGCCGGTTTCCATCAGCCGCGCGCGCTCGTCAGAAATAAGAATCTCGATGTCGCGCCGCTTCCGCACATGCGCTTCGAGCATGTCGGCGAACGCATGCACATTCACCACAGCGCGCTTCACGCCGGCATCAACCAGGCGGTCGAGCACATGGTCGACCAACGCGCGCCCATGCACACTAACGAGCGCCTTGGGGCGATCGTCGGTCAGCGGACGCATGCGTGTGCCCAGGCCGGCGGCCAGCACCATGGCTGTCGCGGGAACGCTCACGCCGCCTGCTCCAGATAGGGCGCGGCTACATCACGCACGAAGCCGCGCGCATCCTCCAGCGCCGGGTGCTGCAGAGTGCGGGCAAGGTGTCCCCACATGCGCGGCATCAGGGTGAGGTAGCGCGTCTTGCCGTCGCGACCGGCGAGACGCGAGAAAACCCCCAGAATGCGCATGGAGTTGAGCGCGCCCAGCACGGCGAGTTCGCGCTCGAACTCCGCTTCGCTCGCTCCGGTCGCGCTAAGATAAGCGCGGATGGCGGCTGCGTGCGCAGCCGGGCTCACATCGCGCCGCGCATCGTGCAGCAGCATGGAGAAATCCCACGCGCGCCAGCCGCGCACGGCATCCTGAAAGTCCAACAGACCCACGCGCTGCAATCCTTCACGCTCGGGCAGCCAGAGCAGATTTTCCGCATGGTAGTCGCGGATGGTGAAGGCGCGCGGAAAACCGAGCGCCTTGACGATCAGCGCATCGCGGATCTGTTCCCAGCGGACGCGGGCGGCCGCATCGATGCGCACCTCGGCGGCGCGCGGCAGCCATTCGACGAACAAGTCCGCATTGGCCTCAAGCGCGAGCGCGTCATAGTCCAGCAGTCGCCAGGACGCGCCCGCCGGGCCCAGAAGCTCTGCCGGCATGGGCGCGGCGTGCACGTGCGCAAGCACGAGTGCCGCTTCCTCGTAAAGGCCGACTTCGTCGATTCCGGCCGGGATGACCTGCGCATAAAGCCCGTCGCCCAAATCCTCGATGACGGCGTAGCCCGCTTCGAGATCGGCGCCGTAAATGCGTGGCGCCGCGAGCCCGAGGCGCTGCAGATGCGCCGCGACCGCGACAAACGCCTCCACCCGTGACGCAGCAAGCCGCGCTGTTGCGTTCCACCCAAGAACACGCCGCTCGGCAGGCGTTGCCCCAGGCGGACACGGCGCGCTTTCGCTGCTCGGCGGCGCGTCCATCAAGATGGCGCGGCGATCTGCCAGGACGAGCCTTTCGTAGCGGCGCGTCGAGGCGTCGCCCGCGAGCGGGATGCGCTCTGCTTCCGCAAAGCCGGTTTCCGCCAACAGGCGCGCGAGCGCTTCAGATCGCTGCAAGCTTTGTGCTCCATGCGCCATGGCCGGTGAGGCGGGCGCTGCGCCCGTCTCCTGCCGAATTGAGCTCAATATCAAGCCGATCGCTCGGCGTTTGCCCTTCCAGGCGCTCCGGCCACTCGATCAGGCAAGCGGCGTTGTGAAACGCCTCTTCGAGGCCAAGCTCCCAAGCATCCTCGGCGCACTTCAGCCGGTAGAGATCGACATGCCATAATTCTCCGCGGCGCCCCTCATAGGTCTGCACCAAAGTGTAGGACGGGCTCGGCGCGTCCCCGGCGCTCCCAGTCCACGCTTCTATGGCGCCGCGCGCAAGGGTTGTCTTGCCGGCGCCTAAATTGCCGGTAAGGCAAACCACGTCCCCAGGCGCCAATTGCGCGCCCAGGCGCCGTCCGAACGCAAGCGTCGCCGCCGCATCCGGAAACGTCAAAACACGCGAATCAGCAAGGGCTTCTGCGCTCACGGGGCGAGATGCTGGCCCAGGGCGCCATCCGCTTCAAGGCCCGCTTGCGCATGTGCGGCATTGGCTCCAAACACACGCTCCGTATGACCCCGGGCGACATCAACCGCATCATCATTATAGGCGCCGGCCAGGCTGGCGGCGAAGCTGCGCTGCGGCTGCGCCAGGGCGGGTTCTCCGGCGACATTACGCTGATCGGCGAAGAGACTGCGCCCCCTTATCAGCGGCCGCCGCTTTCTAAGAAATACCTCGCCGGCGAAATGGACCTGGAACGGCTGCTGCTTCGCCCTGCCAGCGTCTACGCCGACGAGACCATAGCCTTGCTTTCGCCGGTCCGCGCGGTGTGGATCGACCGCGCCAACAAGCGCGTTCGCATCGAAGGCGGGCGTGAGCTTGCCTACGATGCGCTGATCCTCGCCACGGGCACACGGCCCCGCCAGCTTACCCTTGTTGGGGCCGATTTGCCGGGTGCGCATCTATTCCGCACCGCAGCGGACGCCGATGCGATACGGCCCGGCTTCGTCTCCGGCGCCCGTCTGGTGGTGATTGGCGCCGGTTATATCGGGCTCGAAGTTGCGGCAATGGCCCGGCAGAAGGGACTTGACGTGACGGTGCTTGAAGCGGCCGCGCGCCCGCTCGCGCGCGTCACCAGCCCCGAAGTTTCCGGTTTTTTTCTCGATGAACACACCGCCCAAGGGGTGCGCTTCCTGCTTGGCGGCCAGCCCGCGCTGATCAAGGGCAAGGAACGCGTCACCGGCGTTGGCCTGGCCGATGGCGGAGAAATCCCCGCCGACCTCGTCATCGCTGGAATCGGCGTCAATCCCGAGATCACTTTGGCGCAGCAATGCGGCCTCAGGATCGACAATGGCGTGGCGACCGATGCGTCCTGCCGCACCTCCGACCCCAGCGTGTTCGCGATCGGCGATTGTGCAGCGCGGCCAATGGCGCACTATGAAAACCGGATGAGCCGCCTCGAAAGCGTGCACAACGCGATCGAAGGCGCCAAGCTCGCAGCGGCGGCCATCCTTGGTCAGACGCAATCTGTGGAGACGCCCTGGTTCTGGTCGGATCAATACGATTTGAAGCTGCAAATCGCCGGCTTGTTCCAGGGCTATGACCGCATGGTGTTGCGCGGCGACATGGCTGACCGGGCGTTCGCAGCATTCTATTATCGCGGAGAAAAATTGATCGCGGTCGATGCGGTAAACCGCCCGGGCGAATATTTGGGGGCCAAGATGCTGATCCAGAGCGGCCGCAGCTTGGCGCCGGACTTGATCGCGGATATTTCGCGCCCGATGAAGGAATTAGTCGCGGCCGCGAACTAAGAGCACTTTTTGGGGACCCATGCCGAAAATCACCTACATCGAACATTCCGGTAAAGAGCACGTCATCGAGGCGCCGGCGGGCCAAACCGTGATGGAAGCCGCGGTCAAGCACGCGGTGCCGGGCATTGACGCCGATTGCGGCGGCGCCTGCGCCTGCGCCACATGCCATGTCTATGTCGACGATGCCTGGCTCGCCAAAACCGGCGAAGCCTCGAGCATGGAGCAATCCATGCTCGATTTCGCCAATGACGTGACCGACAATTCGCGGCTCTCCTGCCAGATCAAAGTGAGCGATGCGCTCGACGGTCTGGTCGTGCGGCTGCCAAAGAGCCAGCATTGATGTTGAAGGCGCCGCCACCGCTGTGGGCCATAGCGTTGTTGGCGGTATTTTATTTTCTGAGCGAGTTGCCGGCGTTCGCGGAATTACCGCGCTGGCGAAGCGAGATTGTGGGACTGTCGTTGTTCGTTCTGGGTGTCGCGTTGCCAAGCATCGCCGCCAGTCAATTCCGCACCGCCGGCACGCAGATTTTGCCGACGTCGGAGAAGAACGACGCGCTGGTCACTTCCGGGCTTTATCATTTCACCCGCAACCCGATGTATCTGGGCGTCGTCACCGCCTCTTTCGGCG
The DNA here is from genome assembly GCA_902826035.1 of uncultured Alphaproteobacteria bacterium. Classification (GTDB taxonomy): domain Bacteria; phylum Pseudomonadota; class Alphaproteobacteria; order Caulobacterales; family Aquidulcibacteraceae; genus Vitreimonas. The sequence continues at coordinate 48,295 of CADEDG010000002.1, read as the reverse complement.
TGGCCTTGTGGTTTGGACGGCCGCTTATGTTCCTCGCGCCCGCTTGCGTGTTCGCGATCACCAATTTCGTGCTGATCCCATTCGAGGAGGCAAAAATGCGACGCCAGTTCAGCGACGCGTTCGACGATTATTGCAAGCGCGTGCGGCGCTGGTTTTAGGAGTCGCGCAGCGCACGCAGTAGATTCGGCGTTGACCAGGACGCAACGCCGGTTCCCGCAAAATCGCGATCGGTGCTCCAGATGTCGGCGTCCGTATTCCAGGCGAGCGCCAGGATGTGGGCATCGTTGGTCGAGCCGTTGCGGCTGGGCACGGCGTCGCGAAGCGCATCGCTCGCCTCGGCCAAATTCAAAGGCGTCGGCGCCAAAACCGGCGCCTTCACCAAGGCAGCGAACCCATCGAGAATAGGCCGTAGGTCGGGGCGATTCATCCCCAACGAGATACGCCTGCTGGCTTCCTCGATCGCACGGTTTGTCGTGATGAGCGTGCGCGCTTGCGCCGCCTCAACCAAGGCGCCGTCGCCTCGCCCCATCACTGCGGCAATGAAAATGGCGGCATCGACAACCAGAACTGGCGCAGGCCGGCGCACGGCGCTCAGTCAATTTCGGCCATGAAGCGCTTAACCGCTTCCATGGTCCAATCCGTGGTGTCGATGCCTTCGCGTTCGAGCGCCGCGTCGTCGGCAGCGCGGTCGCGGGCCTTGGCGCGCGCCTCGGCCTGCTCCGCGAGGGCACGCAAGCGTTCGATATCCGGCTTTTTCAACGGCGTCAGGATGGCCACCGTTTGGTCACCGGACTTCACCGGCGTGGGCCCAGGCAGCGCGGCGATGGTTTCGCTCGACATTTTCTGCAAGTCGCGGATGCTGATGTGGGCCATAGCTCACTTACATACACCCGTATGTAAGTTAATTCAAGGTGACCCCATGCGCGCGTTTCTGCTGTTCCTCGGCCTCGCGTTTCTTTCAGGCGCGGCCAACGCCCAAGAACTTACCCCTGAACGCGCCGCCTTCCGCGCCATCTACGAAGAGCTGGTCGAGATCGACAGTTCGGAGGCGACCGGTTCGTGCACGCGCGCGGTCGAGGCGATGGCGGCGCACTTGGGTGCGGCGGGCTATGGCGAGCACGACCTGCGCGTGATCGCCCCTGAGGGCCGGCCCGACGACGGCAATCTGGTCGCGGTGCTGCGCGGTCGTTCGCGCGAGCGCGCGCTGTTGCTGCTGGCGCACATCGATGTGGTCAACGCCAATCGCGCCGATTGGGAGCGCGATCCGTTTACGCTGGTTGAGGAGAACGGTTTTTTCTACGGTCGCGGTTCGATCGACGACAAAGCCATGGCGGCGGTGTTCATCGATTTGATGGTTCGCATGCGGCGAGAGAATTTCCGACCGCGCCGCTCCATTCGCCTGGCGCTCACTTGTGGCGAGGAAACTTCGCTCAACCGCGTCAATGGCGTCGAATATCTGCTCGCGCATCATCGTGATTGGCTGCAGGCCGATTTCGCGTTGAATGAGGGCGCGGGCGGGATGCTTTCGCCCGAGGGACGCCCGCTGGCGCTCAATGTGCAGGCCGGCGAGAAGATCCATCAAGTGTTCACGCTGTCAGTCGCCAATGCCGGCGGACATTCCTCGCGCCCGGTGCCGGAGAATGCGATTTATCGCTTGAGCGCTGGCCTGACGCGCTTGTCTCAGCACCAGTTTCCGGTTGAACTCAATCCGGTCACGCGGGCCTTCTTCGAGCGCATGGCCCCCATCGTGGGCGGCGAGACCGGCGCTTCGATGGCGGCGCTCGCACGCGATCCCACGGACGCGACAGCGCAGACAGCGCTGGCGCGCGACGCTTCCTACAATTCCATCATGCGCACCACGTGCGTCGCCACCCAGGTCGACGCGGGTCACGCGGCCAATGCGTTGCCGCAGCGCGCCGTCGCCACCCTTTCCTGCCGCGTATTGCAGGGTCATACGCCGGAAGAAATTCAAGCGGAGCTGCAGCGCGTAATGAACGATCCACAAATCGCGGTCGAGATTGTGCGCCGGCGCCAAGGTTCATCGCCGCCTCAGCTTACGCGCGAAATTATGCGCCCTGTCGAGCGCGCGGCGGCGCGGCTGTGGCCGGGCGTTCCCATCGTGCCGCTGATGAGCCCCGGCGCAACCGACGGCCGCCACCTCAACAATGGCGGCATTCCCACCTATGGGATGAGCGGCATGTTCGCAGTGCCTGGGGAAGGCAACGCCCACGGCCTCAATGAAAAAATCCGCGTGCAGAGCCTTTACGAAGGGCGGGAGTTTCTGGAGGCGGTCGTGCGAGATTACGCGCGCTGAAGCCACGACGGCGCCCCACACCTTTGCGAGAACCTGGCGCCGCTAGGCCGCAGCTTTCGCCGCCACCAATTGATCGATCGCCGAGGCCGCCATAGGCTTGCCGAACAAATAGCCCTGCACTTCGCCGCACCCAACGTCGGTGAGGCGCTGGCGCTGCTCCTCGGTTTCCACGCCTTCGGCGATGACTTTGAGATTGAGCGCGCGAGCGAGCCTGACAATGGCTTCGACCACAGCGACCGCCTCCCCATCAATACCGAGATTGGCGACGAAGGATTGATCGATCTTGATCTTGTCGATCGGATAGCGCTGCAAATAACTCAAACTCGAATAGCCAGTTCCGAAGTCGTCGAGCGCGAGGCTGAAGCCGATCCGGCGCAATTCGCCGAGCGTCGCCTGCGTTGTGGGATCGTCGCCCAGCAAGACGCCTTCGGTCAGCTCCAGCTCAAATTGAGCCGGGTTCGCCTTGGCCTGTCGCGCCAGCGCCGCCACCTGCGCCGCGAACCCTCGAAGCCGGATTTGGTGCGCGGAGACGTTGATCGCGACTTTGAGGCTGGGCCAGCGCGCGCCGTCTTCAAAAGCGCGCTTCATCACGAACGCGCCGAGATCGGCAATGAGTCCGCATTCTTCCGCCAGCGGCACAAAGACGCCGGGCGAAATGTTGCCGCGCTTGGGGTGTCGCCAGCGGACCAGGGCTTCGACGCCGAGCATGAGCCCCGATCCGTCCACTTGCGGCTGATAGGCAAGCGACAGAGCGCCTGCGGCGAGCGCGCCGCGCAATTCGTCCTGCAAACCGCGCCGCGCCCGTACGGCGGCGTCCATGTCGGGTTCAAAGAAAGTATATCGCGCACGACCGCACTCTTTCGATCGATAGAGCGCGAGGTCGGCCTGGCGCAATGCCTCAATTGGCTCGATATTGGCATCCTGGATCAAGGTGACGCCGACGCTGCAACCGATATGGATTTGCCCGGTGGACAAGACCATTGGCTCGGCCATCAACTTGACTAGGCGATCCGCCAGCGCGCCGGCACTCACCGGGGTGGCGTCGGCTTGCACTATGGCGAATTCGTCGCCGCCGAGCCTGGCCATGGTGTCAACGCGGCGGCACACGCTCGCCAACCGCCTCGACGCGCCGCGAATGAGTTCGTCGCCGACATGGTGGCCGAACGTGTCGTTGACCCCCTTGAACTGATCGAGATCGATGCAGTGCACCGCAAACGCGGAGCCCTTACGACGCAGGGTTTCCAGCGCCTGCGCCAGCCGCCCCTCCAACATAAGCCGGTTAGGGAGCCCGGTGAGCCCGTCGTGATAGGCGAGGTGGCGCGACCGCGCTTCGCTTGCGGCGACTTCCGTGTGCGCGCGCTCCATGATGCGAATTTGCTCATTGCGTGCGCCCACCAATTCTTCCAACTGCTCCTTGTTGGCGCGCAACAGGCGCGCGCGCGTACTCATGAACGCGAATGTCGCCGCGAGCAGCCCAAACACGAAAGTGAGCGCCGCGAACGCACTTATCGCAAATAGCCATGCCGAGCGCGCGGCGCTGCTGTTGAGAAACGCCGAATTAGGCCGCCCGACCCACAGAACCCAGCGCCCGCGCGCATCCGTCGTGGCAAGCTCTAGCACTTCGGAAAAATAGAGACTTGCGTCCGCCGCGACATCCCCAACCGCCATCGACCGGCGCTCCATGCCGGGCGCCCGCGTGAGCACCCGGTAATCATGCGCGGTGTTGATCAGAGCATAGTCGCGTGCCGGCAAATATTCAGAGAGCGCGCCGGTTCGAACGATAGCGGAAATCGTGCCCTTCAACCGGCCGTCTTCGCCGTAGAACGGAACCGAGAGCAGGATGCCTTTGCGGTCGGCGTTGTCTCGGGTGCGAACGAATATTGTGTTGTCGCAAGTTATGACTTCGTCGGTCGAGAGCATTGGGCGATCAAGACCCTGAAAACCGGAATCGGTGGGATAGTGCGCGCGCAGCCATTGCATCTGGTCCTGCAATGCGCGGTATTCGTAAATCTCGGTCTCGGGCTCGTCCTCGCTTTCATGCTCTTCAATGTGACCAGCCTGGCGGGCGCGATCGGCAGCGTTCACGATCAACTCGTCGAACATCAATATCGGCCCCTGCATCTCCCCGGTAGCGGGGTCGACCCTATCCGGATTTAGATCGGCGGAGACAATATACACCTCCGAGACCGCCACATTGCTGGCGAGATTGTTGTACAACTGCTGAATTGACTGGTAGGCGTCAGCATCGATATTCTCGGCGTGGCGTCCAATTCGTTGGACGCTCGGCAACTGCGCAATCCCTGATGAATTTGGCGCAATTTTTCGTCGATCGCCCGCGCCGCATCATGGGCCTCCTCGCGCGAGGCGTGTCTAAAGTTCTCGAGCGCGGCGGCAAAATCAGCCTGAGCCTTGAAATACACGCCCAGATAAAGCGCAGCCGCCAACGCCCCCACGAGCGCGAGCATCCATTTTTTGCCTGAACCGCTCGCTACGACAGCCTTCGCTCCTAGGGACTCCCGAAGCGCCTGCCACACCGCCCGCATCACGCCCTCGCGCCGAATCCAATCGGCGCAGTCTCGTTAGCAAAGGTAAAGGCGGCGTAACCAGCGACCGCCCTACTCCGCCGCGATCGCCGCCGCCTTTATGTCCGTCAGCGCGGCCGAGTTGATGCCGAAATTGATGGTCTTCAGATAGGCGATGCCGTCTTCGGCGATGGCGTCGCCGACCATGTCGGTTCCTTCCGCCTCGAACTCCTCGAAACTCACATAGGTGGCGTAGAAGCTCTTGGTGCGCTCGGTGATGATGCCGGCGTTCCACAGCGTCTTCACCAGCACGCGGAAAATGTTGGCGCTTTCCTTCATGTGCTCGCGGCGGGCTTCGTCGGTGGCGACCTCCTGGAAGCCCTGCATGACTTTATCGGGGTCGAGGCCGAAATCGGCGTAGATCGCGGTCATCTGGTGCGGCGCGACCAGATTGAACAGCAAGGTCTGGAAGCAATGCGCGGCCCAGTTCTCGACGATCTCGTGCTCTTCCTTGGAGAGTTTCGGGATGGTGCGGTCAGCCCAGATCTTCCCGAACTTGTGGTGGAAGGCTTCGTCGGTCATCACTAGCTGCGTCAGCTTCTTCGCAAGCGGATCGTCCCATTCCTTGAAGATGGTGGCGAACGCGCCCATGGCGAGGCCTTCCACCAGCATCTGCATGCCGATGATTTTCTTGTACACTTCCGGCGCGTGCACGATCTCCTTCAGGAGCTCGGCGAGCACGGTGCCGCACGGGAGCGGCGTTCCCCAGCGGGCGATGATGTATTTGGCGAACGCCGTGACGTGGCGACCCTCTTCGCGGGTTTGGTTGGCGGCATATTCCTGCGCGCCCGGATCGCGCAGCACGTGGCAGAGCGATGCGGAGAGATTCAGCGCGCCCTGCTCGCCGTGCAAGATCGAGCTCATCACCCAGCGGCCCACCTGGCTTTTAAAGCGGATGCGCTCGGCCGGTTTGTCGGCGAAGAAATTGGTGACGTAATCTGTCTGCAGCGCCGGCACGAGAATGTCGGGGATGAAGTCGGTTTCGTCGGCTTTGAAATCATCCTCGAAATTGATGTATTTCTTGTCGAGCGGATCCCAGAAATGGTCGTGCGTCGCCGAGATGATCTTGTCGAAGGCCGAGGAGCGATTGAGGTGGCGGTCGATCTCCAGCATTGCGCCAAAGTCGGTCGGCGACACCGCGTCGTAGACCTCGTCTTTGGTAATTTGGCGGATGGGGGCACCGGCGGAATCGGCCATGGTCACATCTCTCCCGTGCTGGCACCCTTGGCGGCGCGCCTGGCGTCAGAATAGCAGCTTCGAGCAGCGTTTCAACAAAAATGACGCATGCGTCAACTTAATTTCCGGCTAGTTTTGCGGCGATGATCGAACCAGCCTGCGCTCTCGCCCCCTCCTTGGACGACCTCGAAGCCTTTGCCCGTGAGGCCTGGGAGGCTCTGCCCGCGACCTTCCGACGGCTCGCTGATGGCATCCTGTTTCGGATCGAGGATTGGCCGGACGAAGATATGCTGGCCGAGATGGGGATCGAGGACCCATATGAGCTGTCCGGGCTCTATCAGGGTGTGGATCTCACCCAGGCGTCGATGGCGGACCCGGCTCCGCAGGCGCCCGTGATCTTACTCTATCGCCGCGCCATCCTCGATGAATGGATCGAACGCGGCGATGTTCCGCTCTCTGATCTGGTCGCCTACATCCTAGTACACGAAGTCGGCCACCATTTCGGGCTCAGCGACGAACAGATGGACGTTCTGTTGGAAACCTGACGCCTGACGCCTCCCGGGGTATTATTCAACGCACGCGGCGCCGGCGGCTTTCTGGAATAGCGCCTCGGTCCGCCATCCCGAGCGAACGGCGGCACAGATCCTCTGGCGTGTCGAGGCGTGGGCTCATCGGGTCGCCGTCAAAGGCGCCTTGCTCGCTCATGACGCACCGATCCCACGCGCGGATGTCCTCATTGCGCTCTATGATATTGCGGGGATCGCCAATGGGCGGAGGCGATTGCCGTTCGGTCTGGCCGGGAACAACGATCTCGTCCTCGCCAGACCGCGACCTCTGCCGTGGCGCGGCCGGCGGCGCAGCCACATTCTCCGCGGCGACGATCGGTGGCGCCGGCGCCTCGACGGGCGGGAGTTGGGGCGCGGGAGTAACGGCAGCTGCGGGGGGCGACGCCTCGACCACCGGCGGCGTAGGGGCGCGGCTGACTCCACGACCAACTGGCTCGACGCCGGCGCAGGCGGCGAGCGCCAACAAAGCTGACACAAACGTCATGCGTCTCAACATGCTCGCTCCCTCTCGCGCTGCTTTACACTATCTACGCCCGAATTGAGGCGCTCCCTAGCCCTGCGCTAGCGATTTCTCCCTCGGACAGTCGCAAATCTTGCATGGCTGTAACGCTTTACGGGGCGCTTGCCGCTCACCAGCGCCGCGACAACACTTGACGCAGCCGCCCCCATGGGGTTCTCGACAAGCGCTGGGATAAACACGAAAGGGCGCACGAATGCGCATCGCCTCATTGTTCGCCGCGGCCGCCTTGGCGCTGCTCGGCGCCGGTTGCATGAATCGCACCGGAGACATGACCATCGCAGATTGGTGCGCGGCCGATTCCGGCCGGGCCAATACCGACATTTGCAAACAGCACGCTGACACCGAAAATGTGCGAACGAGCCTGGGCGACAGAATTGCCGGCGTCCTCGGCGTCGCCAACCGGGCTCAGTCCACCGCCGATCAGGCCATGGCGCGCAACGTGGTGTGCGTCACCCGCACCTTGAATCGCACAAGAACCGGAACCTGCGACCCCGGCTACACACTGACCGGCTGCACCCAGACGCGTTACGGCGCGAGCGCGGGCGGCATGGCCATCCTACGTTCGGTGAACGACACCGAATGCCGCTTCAACGGGCAGGTGCTGGAAGTGCAAGTCCGCTGCTGCGCGATGGGCCCCAATCCGCCGCCAGCAACGATGGTTCGCGACACGCCGCCCCCACCAGCGCCGCCACAGCCACGGTCGATCTCCTAAGCGCCACCGCGCAGCTCATATTCCGCCTCGCGCCTGTAAAGGCTCGGGGCGGATTTGCGCGTCACGCTTGAGAAAAGAGCAAAGCGTTCGACCTCGAACGGCGGCGCCTCGAACAGCGCGAGCCGGGCTTCATACGCCTGCACAAGATCGAGCGGTGTGCCCGCCAGGTACGCCAATGTCACATGCGGCGTGAATTTTCGCGGCTCGGGCTTCAGCCCCACCCTCCGCGCCGCTTTTTCAACAGCATCAGCCAACGCGCCGAGAGCAGGACTGGGTGCAACCCCATTCCACAACGCATGCGGCTCGGCGCCCCCGAACGAACCAGCGCCCTTCAATCGCAGTTCGAACGGCGGCTGGCGTTCAGCGACGGCGGCAAGTTCGAGATCGAGATCGTCCGCCACCGGCTCAGCGACATCACCGAAGAAGCGCAAAGTGAGATGCAGGTTTTCGCGCGGGCGCCATTTGGCGCCGGGCGTACCCTTCATCACCACGATCAGCGCTGCAGCGACGTGATCGGGCAATTCAAGTGCGGCGAAGAGACGAAGCGACATGGGCGACAGTCTAACACCGAGACGCGCCGTCACGCTTCGACAACCCCGGATCAAGTCCGGGGGTCACGCGTTTTTCGCGCAGGTCGCGTGACTCCCCTCTGCGTCAACCTGAGCTTGTCGAAGGCCGCACTCCGGCATCACGATTTTTCGTTGCCACTTTGTTCGCGCAAACATCACCACACGCTGAAACGTCGCCAGACGCCGGCCGACCTCGACTGGTCCGCTTCTCGCGGCGAAATTGCCGCGCGGAGTTTTTCGTCGAACGGGAAGAAGTCGTCGCGCGCCGTAGCCCTGGTGTTGTGCGCTGCTTGAGCTTTGCGAACGGGAACCGGCGATGCTAACGGCGACTTTCTTCCGACATCGCAATGGAACACCCGCTGTGAACCTCCGTCAAGTAACGTTTCTTGTAAGGCTGCGCGTTCAGCCCGAGACGACGCTGTGACGCCATTCCGCATCGCGGCGCGGCAGCGCGAGATAATTCTCGCTGCGCATTTCCATCAAACGCGATGAAGTTCGCTCGAATTCAAAACTCTGATCGCCTGCCGGATAAAGGGCGGCGGGCTCTGCCTCCGCGGACGCGACCAGCTTGGTCTTCGCCTCGTAGAGCGCGTCAATCAGCAGGCGAAACCGAGCAGCTTCCTCGCGCATCGCCGGCGGCAGCCTTGGGATCTGCTCTACAATGATGGTGTGAAAACGTTCGGCGATCTCGATATAGTCGGCTGCGCCGAGTGGCCGCGCACACAATTCCGCAAATGTAAAACGCGCCACACCCGCCGCGGCACGCTCCACCAAGAGCACGCGGCCGCCTACGTCGAGATTGATCGCCTGCGCTTGCGCGCCAAGTGTAAGGCGCTCCCAGGCGCCAGCGATCGCCTCGTCCGCTGCCGGACCGAGCGGCCAGTAATAGACCGGCGCGGCCATCAATTGCGCCAACCTGAAATCGCGCGGGCCGGCGATGGCGACGAGATCGAGCCGCTGCTTCAGCAGTGCGATGAAGGGCAGGAACAATTGCCGGTTCAGGCCGTTCTTGTACAATTCATCCGGCGGCCTGTTCGAGGTGGCGACCACGACCACGCCCTCCGCGAACAAATGCTCGAACAAACGCCCCAGGATCATGGCGTCGGCGATATCGGTGACCTGCACTTCGTCGAAGCACAGAAGCCGCGCCTCCTCGGCGATGCGCCGGGCGACCTGGGCGATGATCTGATCTTGCGCCTCACCCCGAGTGGCGCGCGCTTCCCGTAGCCGCGCATGTGCAGCGAGCATGAATTCATGAAAGTGAGTGCGGCGTTTTTTTGCGACCGGCGCGACTTCGAAAAGCAGATCCATCAGCATGGATTTGCCGCGCCCGACCGGACCCCAGAGGTAGAGCCCACGCGGGGTCTCTCCCCTGCCGAACCAAGCCTCCGGCCGCCAGCTCGCCAAGCCCCGCGCCAATGCTTCCATACGTTCGGCGGCAGCGGCCTGGTCGGCGTCCGGAGAAATATCCCCGCGCGCCAGGCGCGCGCGATAGGCGTCGAGAATCATGGAGCAGCCTGCATCGGAGCGCAAAGAACCCGCGCACGAGCCGCCGCGCAAGCCTCTTTTCCGCGACGCTCCCGCATGCAATTGGTCCAGCATGAGTGTTGAGTCCGCCGCCGCCCTGCCCGCGGCCCCCCGCAAGCACATCGTAGATGAACTGATCGAGGAACGGGCGCCGAAGCTTTCGGACGGGCCGCTCTGGCCGCTGGTGCGCCCGCCCCTGTTTGCGTTGCTCAATTATGGCAAGGCCGTGCGCATGGCCGACGCGATCGCGCCGATGGGCGGACACGAGGCGCTGGAATACATCTCCCAACTGCTCAGCGTGAAACTCGAGGCCAGCGGCGCGGAGCGTATTCCCCGTTCAGGCGCCTTCATTCTGCTCGCCAACCACCCTACTGGCATCACCGACGGCATCGCCGTCTACGACGCAATCAAGCGCGTGCGCGCCGATATCGCCATCTACGCAAATTCCGACGCCAATCGCGTGTGCCGCCGTTTCGACGAGGCGCTGATCCCAGTAGAATGGGTGCTCGCCAAGCGCACACGCGAACGCACGCGGGTGACGCTGAAAATGACGGAACAGGCCTTCGCCGAGAGCCGTCCGCTGATGGTGTTTCCCGCCGGCCGGCTCGCGCGCATGCACGACGGGCGCCTCACCGACCCCGAATGGATGCCGACTGCGGTTTCGCTCGCGCGCAAATACGAACTCCCGATTCTCCCACTGCACGTGACAGGCCCATACGCATTCTGGTTCCATACCTTCGCGCGCTTCTCGTCGGAATTGCGCGACATCACCTTGTTCCACGAATTGCTCAACAAGCAGGGCAAGACATATCGATTGACGTTCGGGCCTCCGATTTCGCCCGAGCATTCCACGGGTGACGCCGCCAGCGTCACTCGGCGCATCAAACATTATGTAGAGCGCGTGCTGCCGCACGCGCCCGACACGCCCTACGATCCCGACGGGCCCGAATGCCCCTATCGCGATCCGCCGAAATCAGATCAGCCTGAAGTTAAACAAAAAGCTTAGGAGGCGCGCATGCGCACGCAAACATTAGCGTTCTTGGCCTGGCTCGCTTCTGCCGCGGGCGTCGCAGCAATTCCCATGATGCCGATCCCCGAGCCGGTCTACGAGGCCCCGATCGAGCGAGCGCTGGCGAACGTCGCGGCAATGGATGGGCTCGAGCCCGCTCGGCGCGAGCAATTGCTCGGGCGACTCAATCTGCTCGCGTACGCCCGCAACGACGCGCCCTTCACCTACGTGCGCGCTGACAACCGGCTGGTCTTTTCCGGCAGCGTCTCCTGTGCGCAGGTGGCGCACCGCCAGATGCATCCTGATGGGAAGCCTGATTTCGGCCCCGGTGACCGATGCGCTGGTTTCGACTTTCATCTCGGCCCGCAGCCCGAGATTTTAGAGGCGCCGCCTGCCGCGCCAAACCCCGGCGCGCTTGCGCGGCTCGGCGCTGCGCGCGCCCACTACGCGCGCGCCGTCCGCCTCAACCGTTCCGATCTTCGCTCGCGGCTTGGCTACGCCTACACGCTCGACCGCAGCGGGCGCCTGAGCGCCGCGCGCCAGCAATTGCGCACCATCATCCAGCTTGGATTGCCCTTGCTTGCAGCGGAGCAGGCAGACTGGGAAACCCATGCCGTGCTTACGGAGGCAGCCGAGCATCTGTCGCACGTGGCGCGCTCGGCCAGCGATCGTGCGCGTGTCGCGCGATTGCGCGAACGTTTGGCCCATAGCCAGCCAGTCATTTACGTGACGCCGATGCTTGTGCCGCTATCCGACCGGCAGTTTACGCAATTGGTCGATCGCGCTTCGCCCGTTGCGTTCGACCTCGCGGGAACTGGCGATCGGCGTGCGCAAGGCTGGCTAACGCCCGACGCGGCCTGGCTGGTGTGGGATCCTACGCAAAATGGCCAAGTGCGCTCTGGCTTCGACATGATCGGTCAGCGCACCTGGGCAGTGTTCTGGCGCGACGGCTTCGAAGCGCTGCGTGCGCTCGACGACAATCGCGATGGCGAACTCACTGGCGCTGAACTCGGCGGGCTCGCGCTTTGGCGCGATCTCAACGGCAATGGCGTCAGCGATCCTGGCGAAGTGACGCCGACGCAAGCCAACGACATCGCCGCGATCGGCGTACACGGACAGCAAACGCGGCCCGGCCTGCTCACTGCGCCCACGGGGGTTCGACTGCACGACGGAACCGTGCGTCCGCTCTACGATTGGACGCCGGGCCTGGAACGCGAAACGCCGGTGTCGTGAACAGATAGCGCCCGCGGACCTCGTTGTTCGCGGGACACACTCGCGCGCTATCGCCTCGCTCAGCTTGCGTTCGCGCTCGCGCACCCATACATGCGCCCTCCCCGCGCTCCTGGCGCGGAAATCGCGCATTTGCAATTTAGTGCATTATGCACTATATGCATCCGGTGCGGGCCGCCGCTCTCGGATTAACGTCTTCCAAACGCCCCCCGTGAGCAAACACATGCCCGCGTTTCGCGCCGCCGCTTTGGCGGGGCGGGCCGATTGGTTCGGGTTATCGCAAACTGTGGGTCGCGGGTTCGATCCCCGCCGCGTTCGCAAGGACGCGTAGCTCAGTGGGAGAGCATCAGATGGAGTTTCGGCTCCTTTCCCGGCCTCCGCCACGCCCGTTCCTCCAAAGCGGCGGCGCGCATGCTGTACGAAATCGACGGGCGGGCCGAATGTTTCGGCTTATCGTCTGCAACACGAAGGTCGCGGGTTCGAATCCCGCCGGGTCCATCATTTCTCGCATGAGTGCGGGCCCGTAGCTCAGCGGTAGAGCATTGCCGAGGCGCCCGACACGCCCGCCCGTCGATTTTGTAATTTGTGGATTAGTGCACAATGCACTATATGCGCTTTCGCTGCGGGCCTATGAGGTCGGGTTATCATTAGGTGCAGGCAAGCGGGCCTCCGGGCCCGTACCTGGCCGGGAAACCGGCGTCTCGCACCACGCCTGCAGCGCTTTGAAGAAATGTCGGCGGGCCGGCAGTTGATGGTTATCGGTAAGAGCGCCGGCGCAAGCCGGAGGTCGCGGGTTCGAGTCTCGCCAGCCACAAGGTTGTAGCTCAGCAAAGACCCGTCAGCGATCACACGCCCGTCGGTGCTCGTATGATTGGAGTCGGCGCATGCCGAAGAAATACACGCAACACCTGACCGGTTCCTCGCAAGCCGATGTGCTGCCGGGCATGGTCAAGAATTCCGCTGGCGGCGCGGCCTATCCAGTCGACGATTGGAAGCGCTTAGAGCGCTTCTTGGTGCTCGGCTCGGAGGGCGGCTCGTACTACGCAACCGAGCGCGCGCTGACGCGCGAGAATGCGGCGGGTGTGCAAGCAGCGCTCGCCGCCGATCCCGCGCGCGCCATCGACATGATCGTGGCGATCTCCGATTCCGCGCGCGCGCCCAAGAATGAGCCGGCGATTTTTGCGCTGGCGCTGGCCGCGTCGAGCGAAAGCGAAGCGGCGCGCGCTGCGGCGCTGGCGGCTTTGCCCAAAGTGTGCCGCACCGGCACGCATCTGTTCCAGTTCGCGGAGGCGGTGAACGATATGCGCGGCTGGGGCCGCGGCCTACGGCGCGCGGTGGCGAACTGGTACCTGGAAAAGCCGCTCGACGCGCTGGCGCTGCAGGCGGTGAAGTACAAGCAACGCGAAGGCTGGTCGCACCGCGATCTGCTGCGCCTAGCGCACCCGGCGGCGGCGGAAACCGATGCCGGCCGCCGTGCGCTGTTCGACTGGATGTGCGGCCGCGAGGTCGCAGCGGATGCGCTGCCCGCTTTGGCGCGCGCGCACGATACGGCGCAAGCGGCGGAATCGGCCGAAGAGATCGTGCGTCTGGTGCGCGAGCATTCGTTGCCGCGCGAAGCCGTGCCGCCGGAATGGCAGAGCGACAAGGCGGTGTGGGACGCGTTGCTCGTCGACATGCCCATCAATGCCATGATCCGCACCTTGAATCGCATGACCGCCGCCGGCCTGATCGCGCCGATGAGCGATGCGGCGCGCTATGTTGGGGAGAAGCTACAAGACGTGAAGGCGCTCACGCGCGCGCGCGTGCATCCGCTGGCGCTCCTGATCGCGCACGCGACCTATGCGAGCGGGCGTGGACTCAAAGGCCGGTTGCAATGGGAACCGGTGCGCGAGGTTGTCGATGCGCTCGATCGCGCTTTCTATCTGGCGTTCGAAGCGGTCGAGCCGTCGAACAAGCGCATCCTGCTCGCGCTCGACGTTTCGGGTTCGATGGATTCAGGTCAGGTGGCCGGCGCGCCGCTGACGCCGCGGGAAGGTGCTGCGGCGATTGCGCTCGTCACCATCGCCACCGAGCCCAACACGCATTGCGTGGCGTTTTCGGCCGCGGGCAAACAGGGCTGGAAGTCGCCGTTTGACTCGCGCTGGTCGGGTTACACAGACGGCCTCTCGCCGCTTTCGCTTTCGCCGAAGCAGCGCCTGGACGACGTGGTGAAGAAGATGCGCGAGCTGCCGTTCGGAGGCACCGATTGCGCGCTGCCGATGCTCTACGCGCTCGATCGCAAGCTCGCGGTGGATGCGTTCGTGATCTACACCGACAGTGAAACCTGGGCAGGAAAAATTCATCCCGTGGAGGCGCTGCAGCGCTACCGCGCGGAGATGAACATTCCCGCCAAGCTGATCGTAGTCGGCATGGTGGCGAACCAATTCACCATCGCCGACCCGGGAGATGCCGGCACGCTCGATGTGGTCGGCTTCGATGCTTCGGCGCCGGCTTTGATCGCGGACTTCGTCCGGGGCTGAGCGATGGCTTCGTTGCGAAACCTAGCGGCCAAGTCCTTCGCAACCGGGCGCCAGCTCACCGCGAAGGACTTGTCCGAAGCGGGTGAGGAATTGTTCGGGCGCTGGGGTTGGCAGACCAGGCTCGCCGAGGCGCTGGAAGTGGACGGATCAACGGTGCGGCGCTGGGTCTCCGGCGCAGTACCCATCCCCCACCCGATCAAGCACGCGCTGCGGCTGATGCTGGAAAACGCGGAGTTGCGCGAAGAGCGCGCCTCGCCAGCGCCGGAGAAACGGCCAGCGAAACCGCGAAGCCGGCGTTAGTCGCCGCTTCCAGCGACCCACCTACGCGTCACGTCGAGCATAACCGCCGCACCGCATCCCACGCTTGTGCGCGCAATTCGGGAACGGCTGTAGTCTCAATCAAAGCGCCAAACAACATACCGCCGACGATGGCGAGATCGTCGCGCTCTGGCGGCGCGACGCCGCGGCCCAACGAATGTCGCTGAACGTGTCCGTCGGCGATGAGGCTTGGCATAGGCAGCGCCTCCGTCGCATTGCGATATGCAAAGCCTGTGCAGTCCAAGGTGAAGGCGGCGGATGTGGGAGGCGCCTGACTCACCACCAGATTGTCGTCGCCACTCAACAATGCGGCGATCTCGGGCGCCATCCGGTGACGATGACGGTTCCAGGGACTTAGCCCATGGCGCAGCAGACGCCCCCGCAAGGCGATGGGCCAGACCGACCACAAGCGCGCGCTATGCGGCCGAAGCGCGTCGATAACGCTGCGCCAGGGCGCGCGTCCAGTCGCGCGCTTGATCCGCGAGACAACATCGGAGGCAGACGTCGCGGAGGTCAGGTCGTCGGCGAGTTTGGAGGCGTCCGCCGGATTGAGCGGCTTGGTCGGCGCATGCGATTGCGACCAGGCGCCTGAACGAGAATAGGCATGAATGCGACCGCGAAATCCCAAAGCGCGCAGCGCTAGAGCCATATCGACTGCGGTGAGGCCAGAGCCTCGCAGCGCAATGGTCTCGGACTCAGGCGGCGGTGCCCAGCCAGGCGGCAAAGCAAGCAGCCAATCCCAGGGGTCCGCCGATTGCCGCGGCGGACCCAATGCCAGAATAAGCGTACGCGCCAGCAACGCGGACCCATCGTCCAATTGTACACGCCATGCGTCGGCTTCGCGGGATGCCGCGATCACAACGCTGGTGATCTGGTCCGAGTCCCATTGAGTGGACAAACTGCTCAGATAGCGACCGTACAACAATCTGGGAACGTACGCATCTGCGGCAAAGGTGAGTTCTTGTTCCTGCAGCCATCGCCAAAAGTGATTGGGTTGGTCCGGGTAAGCGCCCATCCGTTCTGCCGGAACGTTGAGCACATGGACATCAAACGGCGTTGCGTACGCTGGCCCGAAATCTGGTCTCCCCCCGCGAATCCAAACGGACTTGCCGCCGCTTCCCTGCGATTGGGCCGCTAAGGCGCAAAACAGACCTGCCGGACCGCCCCCAATTATGGCGAGATCATAAATCTGCACCGTCGCCCCTTACTTTGTTCCTGGTGCGCCGATCTCGTTAAAAGCTAAGAGGCACTGAAGGACGACCCAACCTGCTCGCCAAGCGGATTGCTCCTGACCACAACGCCCCGGCGACCCAGCCTCCATCGCCAATGCAGCCAATCCGGAGAAGTGGGCAAAATGGGGGCAGCGCTCGCTAGGCTGTCCGCAGCGCCCCTAGAGCTTCCGTTCCACCATTTCCTTCTTGATCTCGGCAATCGCCTTCGCGGGGTTCAGCCCTTTGGGGCAGACTTGCGCGCAATTCATGATGGTGTGGCAGCGATAGAGCTTGAAGGGATCTTCCAATGCGTCGAGGCGTTCTCCAGAATGATCGTCGCGGCTGTCGGAAATCCAGCGGTTTGCTTGCAGCAAAGCTGCTGGCCCCATGAAGCGGTCCCCGTTCCACCAATAGGATGGGCACGAAGTTGAGCAGCACGCGCACAGAATGCACTCGTAGTGCCCATCGAGCTTGGCGCGCTCCTCCGGGCTTTGCCTGCGCTCGGTCGAAGGGTCGGGCGCATCCGATTGCAGATAGGGCTGGATCGCAGCGTATTGCGCCATGAAAGTGGTGAGGTCAGGCACCAAATCCTTGATCACCGGCTGATGTGGCAAGGGCGAAACAGAGATTGTTCCCGTCGGCAATTCCTCCATGCCCTTGGTGCACGCGAGCGTGTTGCGACCGGAGATATTCATCGCGCACGAACCGCACACGCCCTCGCGGCAGGAGCGGCGAAACGCAAGCGTCGGGTCGATGTCGTTCTTGATCGCGATCAACGCATCGAGCACCATCGGTCCGCACGCGTCGAGATCGACTTCGTACGTGTCCCAGCGCGGATTCTCGCCAGTCTCGGGATCGTAGCGGTAGACTCTGAACTCGCGCACGCGCTTGGCGCCCCTTGCCACCTTATGGCGCTTGCCGGCTTTGACCTGGGAGTTCTTTGGCAGGGCGAGTTCGACCATGGCGCGGTGATGGCGGGGTGCGTGGGGGCCGTCAAGACCCCGCGTTAGCCACCCTCCGCCTTGCCGTACCAATTGATCCGACGCGTCGCCAGCATGGCGGCGGTCAGGACCGCGAACGCCACCACCGAGCCCGCCAGCAGCGCGAAATCCTCCAGCGTCATCAGCACGTACATTGCGGCATACAAAGCCGCCAAACTGCCCAGCGCACGTAGGCCGACCGCACGCGAGTTGAAGGCAGCGCCCGCGTAGTACGCAAGCAGGCTCACGGTCGCGCCAGCGGCGATGATGAACGCCCACGAAAAGCCGATCAGTTCCGTCATTGACAGCAGCAAAAGATAGAACACGCACTGCGCCAGGCCGACCAGGATGTATTGCGCCGGGTGGGCTTTCTTGCCGCTGACGGCTTCGAAGATCAACGTCGCCAGGAACACGATGCCGATGAACATGATAGCGTAGCGCACCGCGCGCGCGACGCCCTGGTAAATGTCGTCCGACGCAACGAAGCTTACCGCCATGTCGCGCTGGGCGGCGAGACCGAGGTTGAAACTGCTCAGATCGGCCGCCTTCTCGATTCCGCGCGCCACGAACGGCGCCCGCCACGACACCGTAAAGCCTGCATCGTCGGTCGTTGGGGCCTCGGCAGCTTGGAAGTAGCCTTCCGCGCGGGTATCGCGGCGGTCGCCGCGAATCGAGACGCTTGTGTCCTGCGCGAAAGCGGCGATGGCAAAGCGCTGCGCGCCGGTGAGTTCGAGCCGCGTCTCGACCGTGAAATCGCGTGGCGCGCCAGCGAACCCTGCAGGCGCCGCGAACGCCTGCAGGTTCGTTGGCAGCGGATAGGCCGGCGTCGACGCAAGCCCTGGTCGCGCATAATCTTCGCCCGTCGCCGGTGCGGCCAAGCTCAAATCGGAAATCGGCTCCAGAACCGCCGTGCGGCCATCGCCGAAACGCAAGTGCGCCGCATTGCGGATCGAGCGGCTGTCGCTGACGAACATGACGATGCGCGCTTGGGCCCAATCGAAGCGATAGGCGGGATCGACGCCTTCGAGCGCGGCTGCGGGTCGAAAGCTCGCGTCAAAATCGGTGGACGCCGTGTAGATGGCGGCGCGGTAGATGCCGAGCCTGCGATCTTGAACCGTGAGCGTTGTGTTCGCGGCGCCCGTTTCAGCGAACACCACGAAGGAGCCGCGCTCATTACGCCGCTGGGTGCGGCCCTGGTCGTCGGTGGTTTCGACTGTGCGCTGATAGGGCGCCAGCAGCATCGGCCCGCCCACGCTTTGGGGCCCGCCAGCCTTGGCGCCGATCTCGGTCGTCACCTGCCGGGCGCGGCCCTGCCGCTCGCCGACCAGCCCGCCGACCATAAGCAGCGGCACGCCCATCGCCAGCACCAATAAGCAAACCAGGAGCAGCTTCAGGCCCAGCGATCCACGCGGGATCAAATTCGAGATCGGGCTTTGCGACACTTCATCCTCCGCACGTTTCTTGTTCGGAGGCAATCAAGGCGCAATGTCGGCGAAGGTGCGACGTCACGCCTGCCTAGGGAACAATATCAGTCACGATCGTGTGCGCGGGTGGGCGCCAATCTTGTTGCGGCGGCGTGGGCTTTGCGCTCCAGGCTATGACGAAGGCAGCAGCGCCCGCCATCGCACAGGCGAAAGACAACGCCAGCGCCAGCCAATCATAACGGATCGCGATCTTGTCATTCTCTGCGCCGCTCGCCAGTTCGCGCTGCCGGCGCAGATCGAGCAGACCGTAACCAGCCAGGAACAACAGCGGCACTGCAAAACCCCACGCCGCCTTCGCCGCCATCCATGGCCCCAGAAACAACCCCAACGACCCAGCGGTCAAACCACCCAGGGTGATGAACTCCCCGATCGCCGCGCCGCGATCGCCGAGCATCGCTCGCATCCGCCGCCGACGTTGGCCAAGTTCTGAAAACATGGAGGAAAAAAACGTACCCATGGGGCCGACATAGCCCAGCCCGACGCAAGCCGCAAAGCGGCGGCGCGGCGCGGTCGCTTTCGGCCACGGAGCATACTAAAACCCCGGTCGGAGACCTTCGCCATGAAGTTCAATTTCAAGACCCTTGGCCTTGCCGCCGCCGGACTGATCGCAGTTTTGGTCATCGCCATCGGATTGTTCATCGTCTTCTTTCCCAAGGAGTTGGCCGCGCGCGAGGCCGAGAAACGGATCGAGGAGGCCACCGGACGCGAGCTCACGCTTGGTCAGAACATCGAGGTTTCATTCTGGCCGGCCTTGGGTTTTTCGGTCGACGGCGTTTCGCTCTCCAACCCCGATGGCTTTCCAGACGATCAACCATTCATTGCCGCCGAGCGGCTCGTATTCGCTGTTAAAGTCATGCCGCTGCTGGCGGGGCGGATCGAGGTGAAGGAACTAATCTTCGACGGCGCTGCGCTTAATCTTGAAGCGCATGCCGACGGCGCCGCAAATTGGTTGTTTCCAACCGAGCAGACCGCGCCCGAGCAGGAATTCACCATCGAAGATTTGCGCCTCGACGACGTACGCCTGAACCATGGCCGCATCGGCTTCAAGGGCGGCGATGGCGGCGAACCGATGCTGCTCGAAAATGTCGACGTTCGCTTGGCGCTGCAATCGCTCGATCAACCAGCCCAGATCGAGGCTGCGCTGGATTATCGCGGCGAGCGGCTCGAGATCGAAAGCGCCATCGGCCTGCCCCGCGCGGTGCTGGAGCAAGGCGAGACGCCAATCGAGGCGAGCGTCCGCTCTGCTTTGCTCAATGCGAGCATCGAGGGTGCGTTCAACGCCGCAACAGGCGCCATGAGCGGCAAGCTCGAAGCCGATGGGCAGAGCTTGCGTCGCCTGCTCGCCTGGGTTGGATCGCCGATGGGCGAAGGCGGCGGTTTTGGCGCGTTCCGTGTCTCCTCGCAGCTGGCCCACGAAGGACCGCGAACAGCGCTGAACGAACTCTCGCTGCACCTCGACGCCATCGATGCGCGCGGGAATCTGAGCCTGATCACGCAGCAAAGCGGACGTCTGCGCATCACCGGCGCGCTCAACGCAGCCAGCGTGGACGTCAATCCGTACCTGCCGGCCCCGGCGCAAGGCGCCGCACAGGGGGTAGAGGTCGATACCGCGTGGCCGACAACATCGCTCGATCTCTCGGGCCTGCGCGCGCTCGACGCCAATCTCGAACTAACCCTGGGCTCGCTCAAGTTTCAGCGTATGTCGTTTGCCGATGTCGCGCTCGCGCTGCGGGTCGCCAACGGCGCCGCCGACGCGCGGCTGACGCGTGTTTCGCTTTATGAAGGCGCCGGCACGGCGCGGCTGATCGCCGATGGCTCAGGCGCGGTCTCGCGCGTGGCGGTGGAGATCGACGCCCAGAACATCCAGGCCGAGACCTTGCTGCGTGACGCCGTCGGCTTCGACAGGATTGTCGGCCGCGGACGGCTGCGCGCTTCTTTCGTGGGTCAAGGCGCAACGCAAGCCGCTTTGATGCGCAGCTGGAACGGCAATTCCAGTTTCAATTTCAACGATGGACAGTGGAAAGGCGTGAACCTCGCGCAAGTCGCACGCACCGTGCAGCAAGCGCTCACCGGCGCTGCAGGCGGCGAAGGCGCGTCTACCGATTTCGCCGAACTCTCAGCGACCTTCGCGGTATCGAACGGCGCGATGGCGACCGACAATCTGCGCCTGCTCAATCCGTTCGTACGGCTGGAAGGGCGCGGCATTGTCGATATCGGCGCGCAGAGCATCGACATGCGCATCGCTCCGCGCGCGGTCAATAACGCGCAAGGTCAGGGCGGCAATTTGGGCGTCGGCGGCATCGGCGTGCCCTTCCGCGTGCGCGGGCCGTGGTCGCACGTGAGCTTCGCTCCGGCGCTGGAAGACGTGGTGCAGAGCCAGGTGCGCGATATTCTCGGCCGGCAAGCACAAGGCAGTCCGCTTGGCGCTCTGGGCGAAGCGCTGTTCGGACGCCAGCCTGCGGCGCCAAGCGCGGGAGCATCGCCCAGCACGCCGTCGCCCGACGCGGAAACGCCGCCGCCTCCGCCAGCCGAAGAAGAACGCCCGCGCAATCCGCTGGAAGACCTGTTGCGCCGCGCAACACGACCGAAAGCGCCCGAGCCGACGCCGGAGGCGGCGCCGACGCCTTAGCGCGCCCGCAGTTTCGCCCGCGCTACTTCTTCCCGCGCTCGCTCCAAAACACCGCGAGCTTGTTGCCATCGAGATCGCGGAAATAGGCGAACTCGCCGAACGCCCCGCGAGGGCCGGGTTCGCCTTCGGAAGTCGCGCCGAGCGAGAGAACTTTAGCGTGGATGCGCGCGACATCTTCCTGGGCATCGACATTGATCGCCAGCATGGTCCCGTTGCCGGGATGAGCCGCGCCTTTGTCGTACGGGCGCGTCACCATCAGCATCGCGCCAGAGCCGAGCCGATACATCTGCCCGTGCGGCGTGGGAAACAGCCGCTTGCCGCCAAGCTCGACGGTAAGCGCATCGTAAAACGCGCAGGCGCGGTCAAAGTCGTTGGTTCCGAGACAGACGTAGCCGATGGCGGGCATGGGGGTTCTCCTACTCTCTAATGCGCGAACATAACCTTCTCCCCTTGAGGGGAGAAGGTGGCCCGAAGGGCCGGATGAGGGGTTTTCCGGTCTATGCTGGAGGAACCCCAGTCCCCTCACCCGCCGCTTCGCGGCACCCTCTCCCCTCAAGGGGCGAGGGTTGGCGGCTAATCACGTCTCCCCCAGCTCCGCGGCTATGCGCGTTGCTACCCATTCAATGCCTTCATAAATCTCGGCGTTCGTAAAGCGGATAACGCGCCAGCCGGATTGCTGAGCATAGTCGGTCCGCGCGTCGTCGAACTTCTTCTGCTCGGGATCGTCGTGCGAGGGGCCGTCGATCTCGATCACCAGCTTCATCGCGGGACAGGCGAAGTCGACGGAATATTTGCCGATCGTGTGCTCGCGGCGAAACTTGCGATGGAGAAAACGCCGGCCACGCAACAAGCGCCAGAGTTTCTCCTCGCAACTGGATTGCTCGCCCCGGTTCTCCCGAGCGCGGCGCACGGTGTTCGGATTGCGCTTCATGGCGGAGTATAACCTTCTCCCCTCAAGGGGAGAAGGAAAGCAGCTTCACCGCCGCGCTCAATACACCCGCTTCTTCGGCGGTATCGGCTCAACATCATTTGTCATCGTGTTGGAATGCACCGGGCGATAATCGATCCGCACCGCGCCGCTATCAGCATCCAGCCACGCCAAAGTGTGCTTCATCCAGTTCACATCGTCGCGATCGGGGAAGTCCTCGCGGGCGTGGGCGCCGCGCGACTCCGTGCGGTTGGCGGCGCCGCCGACCGTCACCACCGCCTGCGCCATCAAATTGTCGAACTCGAGCGTCTCGACCAAATCCGTGTTCCAGATCAGCGAGCGGTCGGTAACGGATACATCCGGCGCTTCCTTCCAGAGCGCAGCCATGCGCGCGACGCCTTCGTTCAGCACTTCTCCGGTGCGATAGACCGCGCACGTTTCCTGCATGGTGCGCTGCATTTTTTCGCGCAGCTTCGCGGTGGGGACCGGACCCTTGGCGTTGCGGAAGCGATCGAAGCGCGCGAGATGATCCTCGCCCGCGTTCTTCGGCAGTGAAGCTTGCGAGGCGTTCGCCTTCAACCTCTCGCCGCAACGCAGGCCCACAGCGCGCCCGAACACCACCAGATCGATCAGCGAGTTCGAACCCAAGCGATTGGCCCCGTGCACCGAAACGCACGCCGCCTCGCCCACCGCCATCAG
>CADEDG010000002.1:0-25222 GCA_902826035.1 uncultured Alphaproteobacteria bacterium | reverse complement strand
CCAAGCGATTGGCCCCGTGCACCGAAACGCACGCCGCCTCGCCCACCGCCATCAGACCAGGGATCACGCAATCAGGATCGCCGTTCGCCTTGGTCAGCGCCTCTCCATGATAGTTCGTGGGGATGCCGCCCATATTGTAGTGCACGGTTGGCAACACCGGGATCGGCTGGCGTGTGAGATCGACTCCGGCGAAAATCTTGGCGCTTTCGGAAATGCCGGGAAGCCGCTCGTGCAGGATCGCCGGATCGAGGTGATCGAGGTGCAGGAAGATGTGGTCCTTGTTCGGCCCCACGCCGCGGCCTTCGCGGATTTCCAGCGTCATCGCGCGACTGACCATATCGCGCGGCGCGAGGTCTTTCACCGTCGGCGCGTAACGCTCCATGAAGCGCTCACCATTCGAATTGGTAAGATAGCCGCCCTCCCCGCGCGCGCCTTCGGTGATCAGGCATCCGGCCGGGAAAATGCCGGTGGGGTGGAATTGTACGAATTCCATGTCCTGCAATGGCAGCCCGGCGCGCAGAACCATGGCATTGCCATCGCCAGTGCAGGTGTGGGCTGATGTACAAGAATAATAGGCCCGTCCGTAGCCGCCCGTGGCGAGCACCACCTTTTGCGCGCGGAAGCGATGCAACGTGCCGTCATCCAGCTTCCAGGCGGTGACCCCGCGGCAAGCGCCGTCCTCCATGATCAGATCGAGCGCGAAGTACTCGATGAAGAATTCGACGCTGTGCTTGAGCGATTGCCCATACATCGTGTGAAGCATGGCGTGGCCGGTGCGGTCAGCGGCAGCGCACGTGCGCTGCACCGGGGCTTCGCCGTAGTTTCGTGTCATACCGCCGAAGGCGCGCTGATAGATTTTTCCTTCTTCGGTACGCGAAAACGGCACGCCCCAATGTTCCAGCTCGTACACCGCGGCCGGCGCATTTTTGGTGAGATATTCGATGGCGTCCTGATCGCCCAGCCAGTCCGAACCTTTCACGGTGTCGAACATGTGCCATTTCCAATCGTCCTCGCCCATATTGCCGAGCGCCGCGGAAATGCCGCCTTGCGCCGCCACCGTGTGCGAGCGGGTGGGAAACACTTTGGTGACGCACGCCGTTTTCAAACCAGCCTGCGCGCACCCTAACGCAGCGCGAAGCCCCGAGCCGCCGGCGCCGACAACGACGACGTCATAGGTGTGATCAATCCAAGTATAGGCTGGCAAGTCAGACTCCGAAATTCACCGCGAGCAGCGCATAGAGCGCCCCCGCGCCCAGCGCCAACGGCACGAAGGTGTTCAACAAGAGCAGCGCCATTTTGGTGGAGCTCTTGTGGATGTAATCGAGAATGACTTCCTGCATTCCCAACATCATATGGTAGAGCCCAGCAGCCAAGAACAGCATCACGCCCACAGCATTGGCCGGATCGGTGAGAAAATCGATCGCCGAGGCATATCCCCCCAAACGCATGGAAAACGCAGCGCTGATCACAAACCAGGGCGCCAGCAACATCAACGCTATGGCGGTGGCGCGCTGCGCTATGAAATGCCCGGCGCCATGGCCGGCGGCGCGGGAACGGGGACGAGCTGCCATCGGTTCAAGCCCCAAACGTCACCAGCGCCCAGAGCCCAATCGGCGCGGCGACGGCGAACAAAATTGCAAACCACGCGCTGGCGTCGGCGTCGGCCGGCGTAAGCCCGCGCCCGAGATCGAACACCAGATGGCGAATGCCGTTGGCAAAATGGAAGGCAAGTGCGGCCACAGTCAGATAGAGCCCGATCTGACCAAGCGGCGACGCTAGAAACGCCGCTACCGGCGCATAGAATTCCGCCCCCGCGGCGATCGCCATCAGCCACAGCGCAAACAGGATCGCCGCGCAATAGAGCGCGACGCCGCTTGCACGGTGCAGGATAGAGCTGGCCATGGTGACATGCCAACGCCAGACCTGAAGGTGTGGGGCTATGGGCCGTTGTTCCGGGCGGGTTGCGCCAGGCATGTGCGCCTCATCTCTTGTGTGAATTCGGTCACGGGAATCTGCGCGGACATTAGGGTCGGCGCGGGCGGTGTCAATTCGGTCGATCTAGGTTGACGCGCGGTTCGCTTTCCTTGCGCGTTTGGCGCCGCTAGGATCGCCCAATTCTCGCTAGGTGACCAAATGCGAAACCAGCTTCTCTACCGGATTGCGCTAGGCGCAGCGCTTGCCGGGTTTTTGTTGCCGTGGCTCGCCGTCTCGCTAGGCGGCGAGGACCTCGCGACGATGTCGGGCATTGACGCGCTGCTCGGGCGCGCGGCGACGCCATTTGCACAATCTGTTAAACTTGGGCTGCAGCCGGCCCTCATACTCTCTGCTGTCGCAGGCGCTGCCGCACTCGCCGCCAGTTTTTGGATCAAGAATGAGAAGGTGCTTGCGGCGTTAAAGGCGGGATTGCCGGCGCTGGCGATCGGCGCCGCCTTTCTTGGCGTCGTGGCGCTCAAGGAAATCCCGCGGCGTGAGACCGTCCGCAGCGCAAACACTGGGTTCGAGCAAGTGTTGCAGGCAGCGCTCTCGCGGCGCCTGAGCCTGGAAGAGCGGTCGGGCTATTTTCTCACGCTTCTGGGACTGGCCGCGGCAGTCGGCATCGCCAGCATGGGCGCGCGGGCGCGTCCGGTAGAGCCGCCTGTCACCCAGGACAATTCCGGCCAAACTTAAGGGATGCTAGAGCACCCCGCGTCGCTCCTCGACAACCCCGGACCAATTCGGGGTTGACGCCCCTTTTCGTCAGCCTGAGCCTATCGAAGGCCGCACAAAGGCGGACGCACTGAGCAGCGAACGCTCGGATCTAAGGGGTGGTCATTTCAACCCCGGGCCCTATCGCCCGTCTTGTCCCACTTTCTGCTTCCGTAAACCCCGACGGCGCCTTAGCCTTATGCGCGAGGCTGGAGGGGAAAATGAAGGGCGTCATTCTCGGCTATGATTTGTCCAACGCCACGGGCCTGATCCTGGGCGAGGACCAGAACCGCTATAGTTTCGATCACCGGCAATGGCGCAGTCCGCGGCAACAGCCCGCAGCGGGCACACAGGTGGATTTCCTCGCCAACGGCAATAACGCGGAAGACGTTTATGCGACCGCGGCGGGCGCGGCGGCGGCATTTTCCGGCGATTTCTCCAATGTGCTCGGCAATTTCTCGCTGCGGCCTTCGCTTGTGCTGGCGGCTTTGGTTCTGCTCGGTTGCGTTCTGCCGCTCTTCTCGCTCACCAACATGATCGCATCGACCGGCCAAGGCGGCCCCGTCGCCGCGATTTTCGCGCAGCTCGCTTTGCCGGGCGAGCCTTCCCTGATCGGGCTGGCTGACCTCAAGGCGAAACTGATGAACTTCGCTCGGATGAGTGGAAACCAGCAGGATCCGATCGGAATGTGGATTTGGCTTCCCTATCTGATCCCGCTTGTTGGGGGCGCGCTGTTGGCCACTGAGTTGCGCGATCGCAACGCCGACACGCGCGTGTTGCAGGTCCTTACGGGGCTTTGCGCCTTCGTCGCGCCGGTCGCCGCGTATTTCTTCCTGCTGCTTCCCGCACTCGCCAAGGAAGTTGGCGGGCCGCAATCCATTCCATGGAGCATCGGCGCGTTCTTGATCGCCGGCGGCGGCTTGTTCCTGCTTCTCAACGCGTTCGGTGCGCTGAGCAATTTCCAATCAGGGCAAACCGCCGGCCGCCCATACCAACTGCCGCAATCGCCAGCGTACGGCACTCAACCCCAGTCCGCTGGCTTTGCCGTCGATGCGCCAGGCGCCGCTTGGTCGAGCGGAGGCGCGGCGCAATCCGGTGACGCATACGCGCCCGACGAGCCTCCGCCGCGTTCGGGCCTTCCGCCTGCCGCGTGGGCGGCCATCGCATTGGTCGCGCTCGGATTGGTTGGAGGCGGCGGCTACTTCGTGTGGCGCACTGTGCAGGCTCAACAGGAGGCAGCCGCGATCGATCAAGCCTGGGCGCAAGTAGCGCGCGACGATCCCGCGGCGCTGCGCGGTTTCATCAATGGCACGCCGGGTTCGCACAAGGAAGAAGCGGAGACCGTGCTGAACCAATTGGAGCAATCGCGCTACGCCGCAGCCCAAACCCTTGACACGATAGAAGCCTGGCGCGCCTTCGCCGACGCCTTCCCCGGCACGCAAAACGCGATGAATGCACAAGGCCGGATCGGCGAGTTGGAACAGGTGGCGGCGATGACCGCCCCGCTGCTGGGCGTCTGGGCCGGAAACGTCACCCAAGGGGTCACGCAATTCGAAATCGGCGTCACGCTCCGCGTGGAGGGCCGCACGCTACAGGGCAGCGCGCAGTATCCGATGCTGCAGTGCTTCGCGGCGTGGGAGGGCGGCGACGGCTCGGCGGCGCGGGGATCGCCTTGGGCCATGAGCGAGGCGATGCAAGTCAGCAATCAGGCCTGCCCATCGGGGCGGCAAGTCACGCTGACGCTGTTGCCCGATGGCAGCCTCGCGCTCGCTTACGTCGATCCCGCGACTGGGATGTTGTCGGCCTCTGGATCGTTGATTCGTCAGTCTGATCCGGCGGCGGCGCCAGCGATGGCGACGACGCCCTGAGCTAACCCCGCTTCGGGATCGCGGCCCAATAGTCGAACTCGAGCACCACGCTGGGGTCATAGGCGCCGTCTGCCAGCTTCAGCGGGAAATCGGTGCAAGCGCGGTTCTTGGTCGCGATCAAGCGCAGTCGCAGCGCGCCGATGCTGTATGCGCCAAGATCGGCGCGGTCGCGCACTTCCGACCATGCATACAAAGTGTCGCCCGCCTTGAGCGGCGCGACATGGCGCCCGGCATTGATCGCTAACAGCATCTGCGCATTGGCCAGACCGTTGAACGCCAGCGCCCGCGCCAGCGAAATCGCCACGCCGCCATAGATCAGTCGCCCGCGTTCGCCCGCCGTCTGCGCATTGAAATGCACACGGGCGGTGTTCTGATAGAGTCGCGTCGCGAGCTGATGCTCGGCCTCCTCGATGGTGACGCCATCAACATGGTCGATCTTCTCCCCAATCGCATAATCCTCGAACGCGTACGGGCTGCCCGCGAGCGCGAAATCGTAGTGTGAAAAGTCAAGCCCCGGCGGCGGCGTGAGTTGCACTGCGCTCAAGTACGGAAGGAGTTCAGGCGCGGGCGCATCGACGATAGACGCCGCCGCATCCCGCTTGTTGACCATCACCCAGCGACAGAAGCTCATCACCTCCTCGCCGTGCTGGTTCAGTCCTGTCGTGCGCACGTGCACGATGCCGGTTTTGCCGTTTGAGTTTTGCTTGAGGCCAATCACGTGCGAATGCGCTGTCAGCGTGTCGCCCGGATAGATCGGCGCGCCGAACCGCCCCTCCGCGTACCCCAAATTCGCTACCGCATTCAGCGACACATCCGGCACGCTTTTGCCGAACACGATGTGAAACGCGAGCAAGGGATCAATCGGTGCATGCGCCAAGCCGCAGGCTTGCGCGAACTCATCCGAGCAAAACAACGCATAGCGCGAACCCGTGAGCGCGATGTTCAGCGCCGCATCGCCCTGAGTGATAGTGCGCGGCGTCGCGTGCACAATGACCTCGCCAACGCAAAAGTCCTCAAAAAAGCGGCCGGGATTAGATTTCATCGAGCGTTGGCCTTCTCACTCTCGGGTGTCACCCTGAGCCAACCCCTATAATGGGTGATGCGCCCGGCCAAAGGCAATCCGATCGGAACATCGAAATGGAAGCGGCCAGCATCGTCGGCGCTTTCCTTGGCAGGCGAGCGCGGCGCAAACTGGCGAGGCAATGGCAAGGGGCCGATGCGCCAACCCACGATCTCCATATGCAGCGCCTGCCCATCGACCCTGACGGCTAGGTCAAACGTGAGCGGACCGAAGCGCTCGCGCACCACGCCGGGCGCGGCGAAAGCGATGACGCTGGCAAAGCGCCGCCCTCCGATAACACGCGTCCAGGTTTCAGCCCCGTCCACATTGGCGCGTTTGGTCACCGTGACCGGCGCCGCCTCCGCGGCGCGAGGGAAGCCGACGAGGAGTCGCGCTATCGCGGCTATTGCGGACGCTGGCCCGCGCACCGCGGCGGCGCCAGAGAAATACGCCACCGGTCCCGCCCTGTGCGAAGCCTTCACTGGCTCTGGCAGATGCTCGAACTTCCCGCCAAGCGCGCGTTCGAATGGCGAAGTAAGGGCCTCGCGCTCGATCTTGCTTGAAAATCCGACGCGCGCGAAATCGCCCTCCAGATCGGCGAGGCTCAACATACCCACGCACGCACGCGCTCCCGGCGCGATCTCTCCATTCAGCAGTTTCCGCACCATCGCAAGCGCCGGCAGGGTCGGCACGATCGGGCCGAGGCCGGCCGGCGCGAACAAGGTCCATCGCGCGCGGCACGGCTTGTCGTCTCGGCCACGACCGAACGCTTCCACGAACATGGCGCCGCGATCGCTGCCGACCCGCTCCAACAACCCAGCGCACCAGGTCAACGCCATCGCCGCACGCTCGGGCCTGCGCCACAACCCGATACGTCGCAGCATTGCGATTGCCTCAATGCCGCGATGCAGGATGGGGAGTTCGAGCGCGGCCATGAAAATCGCGCTGTCCGTCGGCGCAAAGCGTGCGGCGATTAGATCGAGGTCGGGGGTTTCAACCAAGGCGAAACGCCGCTTCTTCAAGCCGGCGATTGCGAGGCTCTCGCGATGCGACCAACCAGTCCGCGTTACCCAGCACCCGTCTTCCCAAACACGCACGGGCGCTCCGGCGCGACTCAAAATTGCCTCGACCAGCGAGCGCCCCTTCGGCGCACGATTGCCAGGCGCGATGCCGGCGCGGATCGCGTCGATGCGTCGCCAGCCCGCGCAGAGGGCGTCGAGCGCCGCGTGGGTGAGCGCCGGCGTCGAGCTCGCGCCGGCAATAGCGGCCCTGCCCTGGGCGCACGCAGCAGCATCAAGCGCGGGAAATCCAGCGACGAAATCGCGGGCGTCTGCCAGGTCCACATAGTGCGCGCCGGCTTCCAGCGCTGCGAGCGCGAAGCGATAATCGGCGCCCTGAAACGGGCCAGCGGCGTCTATCACTATGTCCGCACGCAACGTCTTCAAGTCGGCGCTTGTGGCTCGCGTACGGTCGAGCACCACCGATTCTGCCATCAACGGCTGCGCCGATTGGCCCGTACGCGCAGCGGAGCGACCGGCAATGATCAGTTCAACGTCGGTTGTCGCGCGTAATCCCTCCGCGAGGCGATGCCCAAACACGCCAGCGGCGCCGACGATGAGCACGCGCGCGCTCATGCCAAACCCAAATCGATGGCCCGCTCGATCACGCGCGCGCGCATGGCCGCGCCCGGCGCCAAGCAGGCCTCGCGCCGGCCGAAGAGGCGATAGCGATTGCGGGCGATGCGATCGTAGCACCAATTGCGCAGCGGCCGGGGAGCAAGCGCAAGCAATGCCGCGCCGCGCCAGCCGGGCAGCGCCGACAACAACTTTGCGATCGTATCGAACTTGAAATAGGCGACGCCGCCGAGCACCAGCACATTGGTTTCAGGATTGTCCGCGTTGACTGCGAACCGGCGCGCCAGTGCGCCCCCGGCTTCGGACTGGATCGCCACGAAACGAAAGCGCTCGCCATCACGCTCATGCACCCACCGCGCCCAACGCGAACACAGCACGCAATCACCATCGAACACGATGAGGTCGGGCAAGCCCGCTGCCGGCTGGGGCGACCATGGCATGAAACTGAGGTAGCGATGATCGCGCCGCGCCGCTATGGGACAAAGCGTCCGGAGGTACCATGGATTGGATCGCCCTGCTGCGCTGGATGCACACGATCGGCGCGTGCGTGCTGCTGGGGACAGGTGCCGGGATCGCGTTTTTCATGGTGATGGCGCACCGTACCGGCAACGCCGCGTTGATTGCACACACCGCGCGCATCGTGGTGATCACCGATTGGGTGTTCACCGCCAGCGCCGTCGTGGTCCAACCCATAACCGGCGCGCTGCTCGCTCAGGCGCTCGGCTGGAGCTGGAGCGAAGGCTGGCTCGTGCTTTCGCTTGTCCTCTATGTCGTGACGGGATGCTTCTGGCTGCCGGTCGTGTGGATGCAAACGACAATGCGCGACCTCGCCGCCGAAGCCGCGCGCACCAACGCGCCCCTGCCCGAGCGCTATCACCGCCTCTATCGCGCTTGGTTCGTCTGCGGTTTTCCCGCCTTCTTCGCGGTGCTGGGGATTCTGTGGCTGATGGTGGCGCGGCCGGGGTTGTGGTGAGCCCAGCGGTTGTGTTGGGTTCTATCCCCGCACCCGCGCCGCACGTACTTCTAACTCCACCTTCTCGGCCGTCTGCAAGCAAGCGATCACAGCAAAAAGATTACTCGCCTGCGGATTACCGTCTGGGCCGAACATGCGCATCAAGCTCTTAGACGAGATGCCGCTGAGACGCGCCAGTTCCTCAAATCCTAGCGTGGCGTTGATATAATCGCGGAGCACAGCTCGACCCGTCTCGATTTCGCCTTGAAGAAAATTCTCAACGCCTTCCTGGAGCAACGCACGCCGAAACGCCGCGTCCTTCTTAGCGCGCAATTGCACTGTCTGCTTGAATGAGCGCGTCAGCGCCATGATCACGTTCCTTTCTTCCGCCGCTTGTAATCGACCCAACGCGATTGAGCAGTCTCAATGTCTGTTTGCTGGCGCTTCTTCGTGCCCCCGGCCAGGAGGATGATTAACCTTTCACCGTCGCGGCCGAAATAAATACGATATCCCGGCCCCGTATCAATTCGGAACTCCATAACACCAGCGCCAACGCTCTTGGCGTTGGAGAGATTGCCGTGCTCCATGCGCGTCAATGCTACCGTCACGCGCGCCGCAGCCTGGGCGTCGAGCTGGTTGAACCAGACCCAAAGGGCGCAACGCCCTCTGGGTCGAGATACTCAAGCAATCCCCTAGTTGGTACCATACGCGTTACCTTACGCAAGCCCCCTTAACACACCGCTCCAATCCCCTCCGCCAGCGCCACCACGCGCCGCGCTTGTTCCAGATGCAGCAGCTCCGCCATCTTGCCATCCACCTTGATCACGCCCTTCCCCGCGTTCTCCGGCAATGCGAACGCAGCAATCAGCGCGCGGGCGCTGGCGATTTCTTCGGCGCTTGGCGCGAAGACCGAATTGCACGCCTCGATCTGCGACGGGTGGATCAGCGTCTTGCCATCGAACCCAAACGCGAGCCCCTGGCGGCACTCCGCCTCGAAGCCGGCTGTATCGGCTATATCGTTGTAGACGCCGTCGATCGCCGAGAGCCCCTCCGCGCGCGCGGCCATCACGGCAAGCGAAAGTGCAGCATGAAACGGCGCGCGGTCGCCCCCCGGCCTGGCGCGCATCTCCTTGGCGAGATCGTTCGTGCCCATGACCAGGGCCGAGAGCCGCGTGCCACGCGCCGCGGCGGTGATCGGCGCCAGATTGAAGATTGCGCGCGGGGTCTCGATCATGACCCAAAGGCTCGCCTCATCGGCGAAACCGGCCTCCGTCATCGCATCGTCGAGCGCCACGACTTCATCGTGGTCTTCCACTTTCGGCGCCAGAATGCCGTCTGGCCGCGACGCGCCCGCGGCGGCGATATCGTCGCGCCCCCACGGCGTCGACAGCGCGTTGATCCGCACGATCACTTCGCGTCGCCCGTACCCGCCGCCCTGCACCGCGGCCGCGACCGCGGCGCGCGCACTCCCCTTGGCGTCGGGCGCCACGGAATCTTCAAGGTCGAGCAGCAGCACGTCGGCGGGCAAGGTTCTGGCCTTCTCCAGCGCCTTTGCGTTCGATCCCGGCATGTAGAGGCAAGAGCGCCGAGGATGTGTGTTCATGTTCTTGACGTTCATGATCTTGCTCAACGTTGAAACCCACGCGATACATCGCGCGCGCATGAACGAGCTTAACCGCCCCAGGACGATTCTGTCGATCCAGAGCCAGGTCGTCGGCGCTCGCGTCGGCAATTCCGTGGCGGCGTTTGCAATGGAGCGGCTTGGGCAGCGCGTGTTCCAGATCCCGACCACGCTGCTCGGCCGCCGCCCGGACCATGGCCCCGCAGGCGGGGGCCCTATCCCGGCGACAAGTGTCGCAAGCTTTGTCGACGCACTGGCGGCGGACGCGCTGCTGGGCGAAATCGACGCGGTGCTCACCGGCTATATCGGCGCCGCCGAACAGGTGGCGGTGATCCTCGATGCCGTCGATCGGATCAAGGCGGCGAACCCCAATGCGATCTATGTCTGCGATCCGGTGCTGGGCGATGACGGCAAAGCCTATGTCAGCGACGAAATCGCCGACGCTGTCATCAATTCTCTCTGGGCCAACGCCGATTGGTTGATGCCCAATGCGTTCGAACTCGGCCTCATTCTGGGTCGTGAGATCGATGGACTAGGCGCAGCTCGCGATGGCGCGCGGCGCCTCGGCAAGCCGCTTCTGGTTTCTTCGATCCGCACCGCGCTCGGCGTTGGAAACTTGTTCGCCTCCCCCGCGGGCGATTGGTTCTGCGAGACCACGCGTTTGCCGAGCGCGCCCAAGGGCGCGGGCGATCTGCTTTCCGCGTTGTTTCTGGCGCGTCGGCTGCGCGGCGAAACCCTGACGTTCGCGCTCGAAGGCGCAACAGGCGCGGTCTATGACGTGATCGTGCGATCGCTCGCCGCCAACAGCGAGGATCTGGCGCTGCCTGCCGCGCACGATCTGCTCGCCGATCCGGTGACCTGGCCGCGCGCAGCGCATTTGGCGCTCACATGAGCATGCCCCACCTCACTCCGTCATCCCGGGGCGGCGAAGCCGAACCCGGAACCCAGGGGCAACCGCACTGCTCTGTCATCCCCTGGGTTCCGGATCGCGCTCCGCGCGTCCGGAATGACGGAGTGTTGTTTGGTTCGGTCAAGAGCAAGCGTTGCGCGGGTGATGTGCATGACTGAAGGCTTCGTCGCTCCCGGCTTCGAGCGCGTGTATGAGGTGTTCGAGGCCGGACTCTCCGACGAACTCGGCGCGGGATTCGCCGCCGTGCGCGAGGGCGAAGTCGTGGTCGATCTCTGGGGCGGGTGGGCGAGCCGCGATCAGACCAAGCCATGGAACCGCGACACCATCGCGCCACTCTACTCCACCACAAAGGGCGTTAGCGCGCTGATCGTCGCAATGCTGGCTGACCAAGGTTTGATTGACTACGATGCGCCTTTGGCCTCGCTCTGGCCTGCGTTCGGCGTTCACGGCAAGGACCGCGTCACGATTCGGCAAGCACTCGCGCATCAGGCGGGCGTCCCAGGTTTCCTAGAGCCAATCGATCCTGACCTTTGGCTCGACCCGCCTCGGTGCGCGGACGCGATCGCAGCGCTCGCGCCGATGTGGGCGCCGGGAAGCGCCAGCGGCTACCACCCGCTCACTTGGGGATACATAGTTGGGGAGATCGCATTGCGTGCGGCGGAGCGTTCGCTTGGAACTATTCTGCGCGAAGACATTTGCGACCCGCTCGGCATCGACTTTCAAATCGGCACCCCGGAAAGTGAGCACCATCGCTGTGCGGAAATGAAGAAGCCATCGCGCCCGGGCGAGTTCGGCGAGATCACACCCCCGCGCAAAGCGGCGTTCTTTACGCCCTGGGCGGCGCCGGTTCGCGGCTCGGCGCAATGGCGCCGGATCGAGATCCCCGCCACCAATGGACACGCAAACGCGCTTGGAGTCGCGCGGCTCTACGAGGCCTACGCAACGGGGGGCGAAATTGCTGGCAAGCGCGCGCTGTCCGCGAACGGCTTCACGGCGCTCACCAAGCCAATCTGGCGGGACGACGACCTGGTGCTGCCCTTCAACCTCGATTGGCGCGCCGGCATTATCGGCAATTCCAACCATTTCTATGGCCCCAACGAGGAAGCCTTCGGACATTCCGGCATGGGCGGCTCGTGCGGCTTCGGCGATCCCGTGGCGCGAATTTCCGCTGGCTACGTGATGAACAAGCAATCGCACCACCTCATGGGTGATCCCCGCTCGCTGCGCCTTATTGAAGCGCTGTACGAATGCGTATGAAGATTTCCACTCGCTTGTGGTTCGAAATTGGCGCCGTGCTGATCGCGCTCGCGTTGGTGTTGGTGCTGGGCGATCTGCTGATGCGCTCGCGCAATCTGGCGCTGCCCGGCGGACAACCGGTGTTCGGCGATTACATCGCCTTCTGGAGCGCCGGCAAAACCGTGCTCGAGGGAGACGCCGAGAAAGTGCACAAGCGCGAGCCGCAATGGGCCCATCACCGCGAGGCGGTGCCGGAGATCAAATACTACGCCCAGTTCGCCTCGCCGCCGACCTTGTTGTTGTTCACGCCGGTCATGGCGCTCGCCCCTTATCCGGTTTCTGCGATCATCTTCCTGGCGCTTTGCCTCACCTTGTACTTTTTTGCGATGGCGAAAATCCTGCCCGACAAACGGGCGCTGATTTTCGCCGCCACCGTGCCGGCGATTGTGTACCAGATGGGTTCCATCCAACTTGGCATGATTGTCGCCAGCGTCTCGGGACTCGCATTGCATTGGCTCGATAAGCGACCGCGCGCGGCTGGCGCGCTTGTCAGCGTGCTGGCGATCAAGCCGCACCTTGCCATTCTTTGGCCGTTGCTGTTGGCGCTGTCGGGGCGTTGGCGCGCATTCGCGGCAGCGGCAATCGCCACCGCAATATTCGTCGCCATCGGCGGCCTGGTGTTCGGCTTCGATGCTTATCTGCGGTTCTTCGCCAGCCTCTCGGGCGCAGCGCGAAACATTATCGAGCAACGCGTCGCCACCCCTTCCTACGGCAGCCTCTACGCCAACCTGCTGCAGGCCCATGCGCCGCAAGCGTTCGCCGCCGCGGCCCATGCAATCAGTGCGGCCGCAGCACTTGGACTCACGCTCTGGATATTCCGCAATGGGCAGCGCGGCGAACAGGGCGCGGCGCTTTGCGCGGCGACCTTGCTGCTATCGCCCTACATGTTCTTCTACGATTTCGCATTGCTTGCTGCGGGCGTCGCGCTCCTGGGAGCGCCGCGCAATCGCTTCGAGATTGTGGCGTTTGTGTTTGGTTGGGGCGCAGGTCTCTCACTGGCGGCTGGGATATACCTGCCCCATCCTCACGTCTTGCATCTGGGCGCGCTGACCATCAACACGCCGGTCATTGCACAATTGCCGATCTGTCCGTTGGCGGCGTGGCTGGTGCTGGTCGCTGCACTCAGGCGCGCAGGAAGCGCGGGGCCTGCCCAGGCGCCAGCACCACAGACGTAAGCGGGCCGCCAAAGCACGCCCCGGTATCGACATTGATACGACGCGGGCTGATGTCCGGCCTGAGGTCCGGCAACGGCGTGTGGCCGTGGATCACCGTCAACCCTTCCAGCTCCGAGCGAGCTGGCCAGCGTTCGGAATTGAAGAACTTGCCAGACCGCGTCCACAAATAGATTTCTTCTTTGCACGCCGGAAATGTCAGCGGGTCGATGCCGGCGTGGACAAACACAAGCCCGCGCGCCTCGTCACGCCAAATCAGAGGCAGCGTCCGCATCCAGTTCAGATGATCGAGGTCAATCGCGTCGCGCCAATCGTCGGCGGCGCCGTTGGCTTGTTTGTAAGACGCGATGGTTTCGTCGCCGCCATTCGTCGCCCAATGATAGATGCCGATCGATTCCCGCTTGGAATACGCATGCAGCATCAGCTCCTCGTGATTGCCCCTAAGCGCCAGAGCTTCCCCGCTGCGCGTCAGCTCCATCGCCAACGTCACGACGCCGCGGCTATCGGGCCCTCGATCGATGAGATCGCCCAGCAGCACTATCTTGTACGCTTTGGCCCACTCGCGCGCGTCTTCGCGAATGAAGCCGAGCAGCCGCTCGAACTTCTCCCGCTCGCCGTGGACGTCGCCGATGGCGTAATAGACAGTTTCACTCATGGCTGCTTCGCTCGCGCCAGCGTATCCCATGCGAAGCAGCCAAGGCCAGCCCAGATCAGCGCGAAACTGATAGCGTGAAACACGGTGAAATGCTCACCGAACGCGAGCCCGGTCAAAAATTGCAGCGTCGGCGCCACAAATTGCAGCAAGCCCAAAGTTGTGAAACTCACGCGCCGCGCGCCGAAAGCGAACGCCATCAGCGGGATCGCGGTCGCTGGCCCCGCGGTCGCCAGGAGCAATGCTGTCGAAGTGTCAGAGCTGAATGCGAGCGGCGCTTCGCGCCCGACCCAAACTAGCATCGCGATCGCCAGCGGCGCTAGAATGAGACTCTCAACCAGCAAGCCCACCGCGGCGGGTACAGAAGCGCGTTTGCGGATGACTGCGTAGCCCGACCACGAGACGCAAATTACAAGCGCGATCCAAGGCGGGGCGCCCAGCGCCACACCTTGTACAATCACGCCGACCAGCGCCAGCGCCAGCGCCGCGCACTGAAGTCCGGTGATCTTCTCGCGAAAAAACAGCACCCCGACGCCAACACTGACGAGCGGGGTCAAGAAATACGCAAGCGAGGATTCGATCACTCGCCCGCTGATCACCAGATAGACGTAGAGCCCCCAATTCACGAAGATGAAGCAGGCCGACACCGCAAGCGTCGCGAGCATGCGCGGATTGAGCGCGGCGGCGATTTCCCCCCGCCCCAGCCGCCATCCGCTCATCGCGAACACAGCGATCAGCGCCCATGGCGCAGCCCACAAAATGCGCTGCGCCAACACTTCGCGAACATCGATCTCCGCGAAGAGTTTGAGGTACAGCGGAAAAAAGCCCCACATGACATAGGCGCTCGCCGCGGCGACGAAGCCAGCACGCTGATCTGGCGTCGTCGCTTCGCCAGTGTTCACGATGTGTGGGTCCCGTAGGGCGCCGGGTTCTTGATTTGCATGAAGCGTTCCGGGGCCGTCAACGGCGTGAAGCCCAGCGGCGCATAGACGCCGTGCGCGTCCTTTGTGCCGAGCAGCCAGCGGCGCAGCCCTTGCAGTTCAGGAAGATCCAGGAATGTCCTCACTAGTGTGCGACCGAGTCCGCGCCCTTGTTTTCCGGGCAGCACAATCACATCGCAAAGCCAAGCAAACGTCGCCTTGTCGGTCACCACGCGCGCAAAACCGATCAATTTGCCGTGAGGGTCGCGCGCCATGACGCACATGGAGTTCGCGCACGCGCGCTCCACCACATCACGCGGAATACCGGGCGACCAATAGGTCTCACGCAACACCCGATGGATGACATCGAGATCGGAGGCAGACGGTTGTTCGATTGCAATCAGCATTGTTCCCACCAACAAACAGGTAGCCGCATTCCAGCAGCGTCGCCACAGCTTGCCGGGCAACGCCAGAGCAAATATTCTTTCAATTCACTACCGCGTTAGCGCAATTGGTCCTCGATGGTGCGCGTGCGGTCTGTCACCACATCGCCGGTGTGCCTCGTCGAAACCGGCTCGAGCAGGACTACCCAGCATTCCGTCTCCGCACGTGGATTGTGCATCGTGTTTTTTGGCACAACATGGAACTCACCCTCGCGGACGAGCACGGAGGGCCTGTCCTGATATTCGATCGATAGCTCGCCTTTCACGATGTAGAAAAGCTCGTCCTCTTCATCATGCTTGTGCCAAACGAATTCGCCTTTGAGCTTCGCCGCTTTGAGGTACTGGTCGTTGATGCGCGCAATGACCTTGGGCGACCAATGCTCGGTCACCGCGTCGAACGCGTCGCGCAGGTCGGTCGCGCCGATCACGCCGCGCGAAGCCGCTTGAACAGCCCGCGATTGAGCATCAGCTCGGCGATCTGCACCGCGTTGAGCGCCGCGCCTTTGCGCAGGTTGTCGCTGACTACCCAGAGCGAAAGCCCGTGCTCGACCGTCTTGTCGTTGCGGATACGCGAAACGAACGTCGCAAATTCGCCGACGCAATCGAGCGGCGTGGCGTAGCCGCCATCTTCGTGCTTGTCGATCACCATGATCCCCGGGGCCTCGCGCAGGATTTCGCGCGCTTCGTCAGCCTCAATCGCGTTTTCGAACTCGATGTTCACCGCCTCGGAATGGCCCACGAACACTGGCACGCGCACGCTGGTGGCGGTGAGCTTTATCTTCGGGTCGAGGATCTTCTTGGTCTCGACCTCGATCTTCCATTCTTCGGTCGTGTAGCCGTCCTCCATGAAATCGCCGCCATGGGGGATGACGTTGAAGGCAATCTGCTTGGGAAAATGTTCGCAGACGATCTCATCGTTGACGTAGAGCTTCTTGGTCTGCGTCCAGAGTTCGTCCATCGCTTCCTTGCCGGCGCCGGAGACGGATTGATACGTCGCCACCACCACGCGCTTGATCGTGGCGCGATCATGCAGCGGTTTCAGCGCCACCACCAATTGCGCCGTCGAGCAATTCGGATTGGCTATGATGTTGAGCTTGTCATAGCCCATCACCGCGTCCGGGTTCACTTCCGGCACCACCAACGGCACGCGGCTATCCATGCGCCACGCGGAAGAATTGTCGATCACCACGGCCCCCATGGCGCCGATTTTCGGCGACCATTGCTTCGACACCGCCCCTCCGGCGCTCATCAACACGAGGTCGACGCCGGAGAAATCGAATTGCTCGAGGTCCTTGCACTTCAACGTGCGGTCGCCGTAGCTGATTTCCGTACCCATCGAGCGCCGCGACGCCAGCGCAATCACTTCGTCGGCGGGAAACAGCCGCTCCTGCAGAATGGTCAGCATTTCCCGGCCCACATTTCCCGTGGCGCCGACGACAGCTACCCGCAAACCCATATGCTTTGCTCCCGACGTTCAAGTGTCCAACTCGCCGCGACCGTCAACGATGACGAACCCGTACTTCCGTCATTCCGGGGCTCGCGGCACGCGAGAACCCGGAACCCAGGGGATCGTAGAGCGCGGCGTGTGCCCCTGGATTCCGGGTTCGCCGCTGCGCGGCGCCCCGGAATGACGGAAAATAGCGCTGGGCCCTCTACCATGAGCCCTCACGCGCGGCGCAGAATAGTGGAAGTGACAGCTTTTCCAAGCGGCGGGTACTGCGCTAAGGTCATGCTTAAGGGGGGCTAACGCATGGCCGAACACGCTTTCGAATTCTACCGGCTCCTGGTCGAGGAGGTGCGCGAGGCCCGCCGCGCCCGGCGCGAACTTTCCAACATGTTCCTGACGCTGAACACGACGGGCGTCGGGGCGATGGGTTTTCTCGCCCAAGGCGACGGCAAGGCGCTCGATCCGGCCTTGATGGCGGTGCTGGCGGCAGCGCTTGCGCTGACCTGCATCATCTGGCGCACCTCGAACTCGTACTACACGCTGCTTCTGGCGGCGAAGTACCGGGCCATCTACGCGCTCGAGGGCGAACTTGGCCGCCACCCGATCCGCGAGGAATGGGAGGCGCTGCAAGGCAAGCGGCGCACGATGAAGTGGTTCTCGCTCGAGCGGATGATGCCGGTGTTGTTCATCCTCGCTTACCTGTTGTTCGTGCTGATCCAAACCCACGCCGTGGACTTCGCCGCGCTGTACGAGCAGGCGCGCGAACTGTTCTCTTCTGCGATGGCGCGTTTCGGGCAGCGTTAGAACGTCGCGCGTTTCGACGAGCGCGGAATCGCGCGTCCGGTAGTTCGCCATCGCGCGGCCTTCGACAAGCTCAGGCTGACGAAAAATGGCGTCACGTTGAGCTTGTCGAAACGCGACGCCAGCGCCGACGCCGGCTCTATGCACGCGCAGCTTTAGCATAACGCCGCCTCTGCGCGCCGCTCTCCCAACTCCACGCGCGCCGCGTAGGCCATGCGTCTGCATGGGACCCGCACGCCCCGGCCCATCGAGAACATCTCCACGGTCTCGCCGGTATACGCGAAGCCGGATTTTTCCAGCACGCGCCCAGACGCAGGATTGTCGACGAAATGGCCGGAGACCAGGGCACCCAGAAGCCGCGCCTGCGACACGAACGCCGCCAGCGCTTCGCTGGCGAAGCCCTGCCCCCAAAAGGGGCGACCGTACCAATAGCCGATTTCAACCGCCTCCGGCCCGACATGAGCGCCGATCGCGCCGATCAGCCCCTCGCCGGGCAACTCCACCGCGAACACGAATTCCTGTTCCGCGGGTGCACGCGCTGCGAGGATCATGATCCAGCCTTCGGCCGCGACCGGCAGGTACGGCAGCGGCGTCATCGCCAGATTGCGCCCGACGCCGGGATCGTCGCAGAAGCGGGCGATACGCGGCGCGTCGGCCATGCGCAGCCGCCGCAACCGCAATCTCTCCGTTTCAATCTCCGCCACGTCACGCATTGCCAAGCCTCCTGCTCGGGCTTCGCGTGGGGCTAAGAAAAATGGGGCGCCTTGATCCGGGCGCCCCACGCTATTTCGGGAACCGGATCGCCCTGTTGCGGCGATCCGGAAATTTATCCGTCTCGCCTAATTGGCCGAAGCCTGCATCG
Source organism: uncultured Alphaproteobacteria bacterium (assembly GCA_902826035.1). Lineage (GTDB taxonomy): Bacteria > Pseudomonadota > Alphaproteobacteria > Caulobacterales > Aquidulcibacteraceae > Vitreimonas. The sequence continues at coordinate 6,899 of CADEDG010000002.1, read as the reverse complement.
GATTAATCGACACATAGGTTCGCCCATCGCGCTTAGTCGCGAACGCTACCTGCCCGTGACAAAGGGCAAACAGCGTGTGGTCGCGGCCAAGGCCTACGTTGGATCCGGGATGAAATTTGGTGCCGCGTTGGCGCACGAGGATTTCCCCGCCGCTGACGGACTGGCCGCCAAAGCGCTTCACGCCGAGGCGCTGACCCGGGCTGTCGCGACCATTGCGCGAGGAACCGCCAGCTTTTTTGTGAGCCATGGGAGTCTCTTATCCGATCGCTGTAATCTTGACGTGGCTTTCGGCCTGGCGATGTCCGGCGCGACGGCGATAGGTGTTGCGGCGGCGCTTCTTGAACACGAACACCTTGTCGCCCTTCTTGGTCTCGACCAGCTCGCCGGTGACTTTGCCGGCATCCTTGCCCAGCTTCACTGCCTTGCCGTCGCTGCTCATCAGCGTGTCGAAGCTGACCTTGGCGCCGGCCTTGGCGTCGAGCTTCTCGACCACCACCACATCGCCCTTGGCGACCCGGTATTGCTTACCGCCCGTTTTGATGACCGCGAACATCGTAACCTGCCTCGGGTGACCCAAAGCCGCCCTTCGGCGCGAGCCTCGGGCGAGCCCAGGTCGGGCCCATAAATCACATGCGCCCGGACGATCACTCGCCCGGGCGGGGAGCGAGGGGTATAAGGGGGACGGGGCGGCAAGGTCAACCGGGGGCGGAATGGATTTTTTGGGGGTGTTCACATGTGCGTAACGCCGTGACGCCCAGAATTCGTACTTCGCGAACAGGGTTGAGCAGAAAGCTCGCAAAGCTCATATCCTAGAGGACCATGCCGCTAAGCTTCGAAAATCCGCCCATTAACGAGGTCTCTTTGGGGTTCTGGTTCGACCAGCCCCTAGCGACCCTGCGCAGCGAGCACCTTGGCCTGTTTTGGGCTCAAGTCCGGAAGAACTATCCAATCGTTCAGCAGGCGGCCCCCCTATTCGCCCACAACCCACCGGAGGGCCTTCTCAACCCGCTGCAGGGTAATGAAATTTTCCCTATGCCACGTTACTGGTTGATGCAGGCTCCGGTGGGCGGGTACCTCATTCAAATACAGCGAAATGCTTTCTTTGTGAATTGGCGCAGGGGCGGCGCGGAGTACCAGCGTTTTGACGGCATTAAGCAGGAATTCGACCGGCGCTTCGCCGAGTTCCAGGCGTTTGTGCTCGGAGAACTCGACGCTCCAGCCCCCGCGCCACGCGTCTGCGATCTGAATTACATCAATCTCATCGAGAAGGACGATTTCTGGAGCGGCTGGCGCGACACCGCTAAGGTGATAAAGAATTTCGCGGTCGCGAACGCACCTGACGCAGAGTGCTCCTTCAATCAAGTTGCCCTGTATCCGGTTGGGAACGGCATCACCATGACCGTAACAACTAAGAATGGCTCACGTGCGGAGACAGGTAACGAGGTCCTCGTGTTGGACCTGAAAGCGCAAGGCGCGCTGGAACATGGGACGACAACGACGGAGTGGTTTACCCACGCACATGATGAAGTGCATTCGGCGTTGCTCAGCGTGACAACCGAAGAGGTGAGGAAACGATGTTGGCGCCAGCTCTAGATCAAGATCGTTCCTGGGAAGCTAGCCCCGAAGCGTGGCGGCCCAAGCCGCGGTCCAGCGCAACCTTTTTAGACACCCAGCTAACACAGCCGATTTTCCATGATCTACGTACAACACATTTTGATTCATTCGTAGAAGCACCGCTTTCACGGTACCAGGAAGAGCAGCTTGCTCGCTCGAGACTGCAACAAGAAATCCGTGACGCAGTTACGGAGCGGCTCAACGCCCTAGTCCACGATTTGAGCGACGAGGATCGCAGCGTTAACCCGACCTCACGCAAGGATTTTCTGAATTTCGTACACGCTACACCGTTCGCGTCAAAACCAGCAATCGCGATACTTGAGAACGGCAATGTCAGGGCATTATGGAGGGAGCCGGCTGGCGGCCAAGTGGGCCTGCAGTTTCTCGGTGAGCAGATCATCCAATTCGTGATCATTTACGCCGACCGACGTTTCCACGCCTCCGGCAGGACGCACCTTTCGAACATGAGATCTGAGCATGGTTTCGGAGCCCTGCGCAAAGTGGTGCTTGCTTGAGCTTTGCCAATGGCCAATCGCTGCCGGACAGCGACCACGTCGTCCGCTACGCAAAACCAAGCTGCATGGATGGCGACGACATCGTCGGGGATTTATTGCTTCGGCGACCGAATGAATCAGGAGTTTCCGTCAACCGGCTTGAGGCGTTCGCGCCGCCCCTAGAGAATCAGCTGACCGAAATCCGTCGACGAAGTCGTTTGACCTACAAACCAAAGGGTCGCCTGGTTAGTTTCCACATTGCTACCCTGAAAAGGGAGTTGCTGAGGTCCGTCTCTGCCCACATCGACGTCGTTGCGCGCCCGCTTGAGGATGAGGGCAAGCACTTGGCGGACCCATCTCACGCTGAACTGCTTGGGATGCCTCAGGAGAATACACCCGAAGGCGAGCTTCTCCGGGACCTCGTAGCGCTATGCGCCAATGATATTCTGCCGGCCGTATCTAGTTCGTGACCCTCGTCGTCGCGCTTCCCGACAGAGTCGCCGTGATCGTCCAACAGCGTCTATCTTTTGCGTGGCCCACTCCAACCCCGCGAATTCCCCACAAAAACCCCAACAAAACAATGCCGGCAAAAAATCTATCCCACACCCCGAAAGCTGAGCGATAATCGCTTCATCCCTCGCACTGGAGGTTCTCGTTGCTAGCCGGGCATCTTGAAGCGGGGGTCGTGATCGAGCGTGATTGCCAGCGAAGCGCCATAATTGCTGGGTCCGTGAGCCGAGGCAGGCTCTCGCACGCCGTCGGCCGAGCCGCCTACCGGAGTGAAACACCTCCGGCGACGGCGCCGAGCGAATAACGATCGCACGGGGCGCGCGTGGATGCGCGGCGTTGTTTCGCAAGAAGCAGCGCTCCCTTAGGAACGAACCCGGCGCATCCAAGCGCGCCCCGCCTCCTTTGTCTCCGGAAGCGCCGCGCGCTGTCCGGCGGATGGCGTTTTTTCCGGTCGCCGACTGCCGATTGCCGCTCGCCGCCCTTCCCTCGCGCGCGGGCCTGCCCTAGATACCCCCGCTCGACCCTGCCCCTCCCCCGGAGGGGCGCGCACGGAGAGGTGGCAGAGTGGTCGATCGCACCGGTCTCGAAAACCGGAGTGGGTGCAAGCCCACCGAGGGTTCGAATCCCTCCCTCTCCGCCAGCGGCAACAATATTGTTATTGTAAAATCAATTGTTTGTGGTGGTTGCGCCGGCTCGGATAGCGATCATTTCCCCTGACTTCCCCCCACAGCCGCCGGCGACATTTGCATCATCGGCATCCAGCACTCTCGCGAAGTTCTCGCAGCAGTCGGCGCACGCTGGTCGCGTTGATGACGTTCTGCGTCACCAGCCCGGTCGGGTCGGTGCTGCTCGCAAGCCGCCCGAACGAGCCATAGCTGAACGAATACACCGGCCGCGCCCCCGAGCCGATCGGGGTCGCCCCCGACGGCGCCGGCCGCGTCGCACTAGCGATCTCGCCCGCGCCGAGCCCGGAGGCGACATAAGCGAAATTCGTGCGATAGCCACGCGCATCGGTGATCGTCGCCGGCTTGTTCCAGGCATCGTTCCAGGTCGCGGCGATGATTATATCGGCAAGCCCCGAACCGGGCTTGCCCACGCGCCGCATTTCGGTGACGCGATTGCGCGCATCGTACACGAGCCGCTCCTCGTCGAGCTCGGGAAACACATAACGCGTCGCCCGCCCGCGCCCGTCGAAGAAAGTGTTGCTCACCCGCCCCACTTCATCGAGCGCCCGCGAGGAGCGCACCCCGGAAGCGTCGAATATGTTGGACAACACCGCATACCGCCCGCCCAGCGGGTCCTCCCGCTCCCCTCGCGCGCCGGGCGCGATGCGGAAGCGGTAGCGCTCGCGCACGCCAAGCCCCTGCTGCAACGAAACCGCGTCGCGCGCCTCGGTGACCTGGTCGAGTGCGTTGTAGGTGTAGCGCAGCGACGGGACCGCCGCGTCGTCGGCATCGTACACCTCGTTGAGCCGATGCATTTCGCCTACCAAAGACGTCGCAATCCGCGTCGTCGCCCCGCCCGCATCGGTAACCGAAACCTAGGGGATTGCGTCTACTGACCAATGATCCAGGAAGATCGCGCGGCGGACTGGGACACACGACGATTCTTCATCGAGGACCGAATTGCAAGCGGCGGTGTCAAGACGACCAGACAGGAATATCGGGATCGTCGAACCTGCGGACAATTCCGAGGGGAGGCCTTCGCCGCTTGAGGCGTTCAGGAGAATCGCCATTTCATAGGGTGCGGATTCAGCCATGATTGGGTCCGGATAAATCCCGAGCACGCCTTGCGCCTTAGTAAGATAGCCGCGCCCACAAAACCGCTGCCCATCATAGCCAAGTGGAGCGGCGAACAATGCCCGCATATCCGTTACATCGCAGTGTGCCGCGACGCTGGGACGATGGTGTGCACAAGCCGTTACTGCTACCAGCATTAGAGCGATTCGCCAGATTGATTTTAAGGCGGTCACTCGTCACGTCCGTCTATAATGATCCCTTGGCCACTGACATTCGGAACGTCCTCCACGTTCCCTCGGTCAACATGGAAACGATCTTGATGTGCCCCTGCCCCGTGGCGTTCATCGTCTCCCACACGCTGAAACCAATAACAGCAGGGGCCCAATATACGAGCGTGAAGACAAGCTGGGAGATTCCCATCAAAACGGCCCGCGCCCTGCTCAACATGTCGATATCCTCGATCCAGCTCTGGTGCAGCCACCGCTTCTACGGAGATCGTCGATCAAGGCATTGCCAATCGCCTCCCGGTCACTTTGATTGGCGAAATCGATGGGCCGTCCCAAATCTTCGATAACCCCAGAGAGCACGCGATTGTAACGCGCGTCGGAGGAACTCCCGACATTAGAAATCCCCCTAAACGGCGAGTTGAATGCTCCGTTCAGCGACGAGAGTATCGCCGAGCGCTGATCGCTTCATGCCCATGAAGCGGATCGAGCCTTCGATCCGCGTCCCCAGCCCAAGCGACGGACGGGCGCGCGGGTCAATCCCCAACGCCCGAAGGGGCGGCGCGCGTAGCGCGCAGCGGGGTTGACGCGCGCGACCGGCCGGCGCCCGCCACGTTCGCCGGTGATGCTGATCGCGCGCCGCGCAGCGTGTTTTTCGGCGTTGATGTTCGCGCTCGTTGCACGAATCCGGCGCGCTGATTTCGCCAATTCCGAGCACCGCGCGCGCACCGTGCGAGCACCCCGCCGCACCGTGGATTTTCCGACGTGCAGACAGTGACTTACACGAAGTGTGAGTCACGTCCTTTATCTTGCCCTACACCGTGTTTCTGTTTTTGCGCGCGTACATTCGTTCATTCCGTTGGGTGATTCCACTCGGCCTCAAAGGCTGCGCGGATACGATCCATTGTGGCCTGCCGATCATGACCGAGCGGCTCGTACGCCGCCGCAACGTGTCGGGCGAGATCGACAAGCATCAGTCCCCACGCAGCCGGGTCGCTCCAAAATCGGTTGGAGAGCGTCACCACCTGGGCCCCATCGGCGATCCAAATCCTCGCCAGTTCGGCCTTCTGTGCCGCAGCGGACACTTGCTCGGGAATCGGGAGTTCTTCCTTTGCCATTTCATTCATCCAAAAGATCGCGCCGACGCGGCCCGACGAGGCGTGCAAAGCGCATCAATGCTGGCTCTCCCCTGGGGAGTCACTTCTCTGCAACCAAGTACATGCTGTCATCCTGCGCGAAGGAAACCCATGCGCGCGACGAGTGTTGGATAAGCACCGCAGCGAACCGATAATTCGCTACCAACTCGCAGAATGAGATTAGATCAAATAAATCGTGCCGATAAAAAACATGCCCCGGGGCAGCATAATTTGGGCGCGTCTCTCCGTATGAGCGTCGCAAGCGCTCATAGAGATGAGAGTTTTCGAGGGATAGGCGCCCACCCATGCTGTGAATGTACAGCAAACATGACGTGAAGTTTCCAATGTGATCGACGGCCTGCTTCGCAGCAAGATATCCCGTCACGAAGTCCTCGCGAAGCTCCTGCTTTTTTGAGCCAGCGGGAACGGATGGATGCGATGACATTGCGCTCTTCAGGCTCTCGGCCTTGAAACCAAGCTCCCCAAGTCGGGTGTGCGTTTGTTCAGCGTCTAAAAAATACATGGGTTGTGCTCAATCCTCAGCAGCCCGGCTCTACCGACAAATGTGCGATCCGGTCTCGCATTGGGGTTCAGGTCGCGGTTCAGGGGCCGGTTGTTCCTCCCGCTCCTCTCTCTCTTGATCCTCTCGCGCCTGCTCCGTAAAGCGCTCGAATGCCTCAACCAATGGTGCAGCAAGAATCGCCGCAAGGGAGCCACCAACCCTAGGGGTTCTCGTGGCCCCACCTCGCGCCCCGCCGCTCCGCCTGTTGGGGTTATCGAAATCGACCGGATTCCGCTGAACCGGCCCCCGGTAGCCGTGCGCCTGTTCCGCTGAGACGGGTGCGCCAAATCTACTGTAGCGCTGACGACTGCCATCACCCTGATCCACGTCCCAATGTCCGCCAGGGTTCCGCCGCGATCCTTCCTCCCAACTCGCGGAGCGGCCAGCATCATCCACCCATGTTCCTCCACGTGAGTTTTCTGGATTTGGCGCCCAGCGCCACTCGCCATCGTGCGGGACATCTGGCGGCGGGCGAATGCCATTGGCGGCCTGCATCCCGGTCGGATCGCTGAGGTTCAGCGGGTCGTTCCTGACATAAGCGTAGAGGTTCAGATCATCCTCATACCCCACGGGATCAGTTTGCAGGAAGCGTCCGCACTCCGGGCAGTACGCGCGGGCTT
>CADEDG010000001.1:34887-106583 GCA_902826035.1 uncultured Alphaproteobacteria bacterium | reverse complement strand
GTTTGCGTGGTGCGGACATCGACGAGTGACGTTGCACCTTCACGCCACCGCCGGCCCGCGCTAGCAGGCGACGCCCAACATCCAACGCGGTCAAGCAGACAATAGCGTGACGCGCCCGCGTCGCTGAACTAGACGCATCCTTGTGTCGAGAGTCCCTCTAACCGGCGCCTTCTATGGCTTGGCCTCAGCCGTCCTCTTCGGCGCAAGCACGCCTTTGGCCAAGCTCTTGCTGGGCGCCGTCGATCCATGGCTGCTGGCGGGATTGCTCTATCTTGGTTCGGGGCTAGGGCTCCACGCCTATCAAGTCATCGTAGGAGCTTCGGAGAAGCATCGAGCGGAGGCGCGCCTAACAAGAGTTGACCTGCCCTGGCTCGCCGCTGCCATTCTCGCGGGCGGTGTGGCGGGGCCCGTCTTCTTGATGATCGGCCTCTCTTCGACCTCGGCCTCTTCCGCGTCGCTCCTTCTCAATCTCGAAGGGCTCGCGACCATGGCTATCGCGTGGGGCGTTTACCGTGAGAACACCAACCGGCGCATCGTCGTCGGCGCGCTCGCAATTCTTGCGGGTGCAGTGGTGGTCTCGTGGCACGGCGGCGCCTCGGGGCTTGGAATAGGCGCGCTTGCAATTGCGGCAGCGTGTCTTGCCTGGGGCATCGACAACAATCTCACACGCAAAGTCTCAAACGCCGATCCGGTGCAAGTAGCGGCGCTCAAGGGCCTCGTTGCCGGCGCAACCAATCTCGTGTTGGCGCTCGCGATGGGGGGCGATTTCCCTTCGTGGACGATTGCCGCCGCAGCCGGCGTCGTCGGCCTGCTGGGCTATGGCGTGAGCTTGGTTTTGTTCGTACTGGCGCTTCGCCATGTGGGCGCTGCGCGCACAGGCGCCTACTTCTCCATCGCGCCCTTCGTGGGCGCACTTTTGTCGATCGCCCTCTTCCGCGATCCCATTACATTGCAGCTTGGCCTTGCCGCGCTCCTTATGGGATTGGGCATTTATCTCCACGTCAGCGAACGCCACGGACATACCCATGTCCACGACCCATTGGAGCACGAGCACGCCCATGTGCATGATGAACATCACCGTCACGAGCATGACGAGACCAATCCCCCTGGCGAGCCGCACTCTCACCGTCATCGCCATGCGCGCTTAGTGCACAGCCACCCACACTTTCCCGACTTGCATCACGCGCACGACCACGACGCCCTTTGCACGTGATGATCAACGCCCTCGACCATCTCCCCGGCCTTTTGGCCCGCGGCGCCATCCTCCTGGCGCTCGCCGCATGGGGCGGCGCATTTTTATCTTTACTTGACGGCCTCAACCACTTCGCGCCGATCTGGCTGCTGGCAAGCCTTGGCGCCGCGCTAGCATGCTTTTTGAGCGGCGCGCGTGGCTGGGCCGCTTATTGCCTCGTCGCCGCCTTGGCGCACGGCGCGATCATGGCGCCTGAATTCCTGCGCCCGATGTTTCCTCGGGCAGCAGCGACAAGCGAACGCACAATTCGCGTGGTCTGGCTTAACACCTGGATGGGCTCGCGCCCGACCGAAGAGGTCTTGCACTATCTCGAAACCAGCGGCGCCGATTTCGTGCTGGTGTCGGAATTGCACGACGAAGGCCAGGAAGGTTTTCGGCGTTTGCGCGCGGCTTATCCGACAATGATTCGCTGCGAGCGCGGCCATGAATGCAACACCATGGTCTTCGCCAGACGCCCAGCGCTCACGCGCCAAACTAACACTGGACTGCGCGCCAGCATCGGCGAGTTCGACGTAGACGGCACGCGCATTCGCCTCATTGCAGCGCACCTAGCGCGGCCCAATCCGCCGGCGGGACAGCAGCGCGAGTTCCAAGAACTGTCTGAGACGATCGGCGACGCGCCGGAAAACGTCATCCTCGCGGGCGACTTCAATTCGACGCCGTGGTCGTTTGCGCTTAGACGGTTCGACGAAGCGAGCGGATTGGAGCGCCACACCCGAGCTCTCCCGACTTGGCCAGCTCAAGCGTGGACGCGTTTAAGGCTCCCTGCCATCGCGCCATTCTTGCCGATCGATCACGTCTATTCAGGTTCGCGCTGGCGGCTCGTTTCACTCCGGCGAGGACCACGAACATCCTCTGACCATTATCCGATAGAGGCGACTTTTGCGGCCGGCTGAGGGTCTCGACAAGCACCGAAGATTTGGATCAGGGTTCGAAGCTCAAACGGCGAGACGCGTTGCAGTTGGGAGCGTCAACGCCGCTAGAGCGCCTGCGAAGCCGCAAACAGATTAAACCTCGGCACCGTTATAATGTTACTTCCGCTTCGCCATGGCGACGCCAATCTGCGTTCGATCTGGCTCTGCTCACGCAACGATGCGTTCGGCAACATTTTGGTCATCTTCGCGGCTGCCGCGACGGCTGCGACACGTTCGCCCTGGCCTGACTTTGTTGTAGGCGCCATCATGTGTTTACTGTTCGTCAGTGGGTCGTGAGCCGTATATAGGCAGGCGCGCCGCGAATCTGTGGCGGCCGTTGTGGGATGAAGCACGTGCAAGCTTCGAGCGACATAAACTGGAGGCGTTGGGTCGCGATGCTCTGCATTGCGCTCTTGGCCTTTGTCATGTTCGAAGAATCCTCGCCCGCCCACGCAGCTGCGGATCTGGCGCAAGCAACGATCACTTACGACGCCATGAACGGCGTCGACCACGCCCAGACGTCGCCGGACCAAGACCAGTTTCCCGACGCGCCTTACCAACCGGCGCATCATTGCTGCGCCGCCCATACCGGCAGCGTGGCGCCGGCGATGCACAACACCGCCTTCCTCGTGCAGGCCTCGCTTCGCGTGCGTGCGCCACTAAGTGTTGACGCGGCGCTTTCGACCGCGCCCAAGGGTCTCGACAGACCACCAAAAGCCACCGCGATCGCCTAGACGCGCCGTGGACTCCTCTGCGGCGCGTGAACCTTCATGCATCGCGGACACTCCATGCTCGAAAAACACCGTTCTCTACGGCGCTCAGCGCGTATTCTGCGCCTGCTTGCGTCGGCTTCTCTCGGCGCGACGCTCTTTGCACTTGCGCCTGTTCTTGCGCCAGCGGCGCTCGCGCAAGAAGCAGCCCCGCTCACGCTGCAAGATGCGATCGCACGCGCCGTCGACGTCGATCCGGGTCTACGCGCGGCGAACGCGGGCGTGGAGGCAGCGCGGGGCAGCTTGCGCCAGGCGCGCGTGCGGCCAAATCCCACGCTCGACGCAGAGGTCGAGAACTTCAACGGCCCTGGCGACCTGCGTGGCTTTGATGGCGCTGAAACGACCTTCAGCTTGTCGCAGGAAGTCGAACTCGGCGGACGCCGCAGCGCGCGTATGCGGCTCGCCGATCGCGAATTGCATGGCGCCGAACTCGACCATGTGTTGCGAGGCCTCGATCTGGTCCGCGACGTACAGTCTGCATATTACGACGCGCTCGCGGCGGAAGAGCTGGTCGCCATTGCACGCGAACGGATGGCGACGGCCGAAGCTTTAAACAGTTCTGTCGCGCGCCGGGTCGCGGCCGCCCGCGATCCGTTGATGGCGGGCGCGCGGGCTGAGGCGGGTCTTGCCGAAGCGCGCATTGCGCTGACGCGGGCGCAAGCCGAAGCTGCGACTGCGCGGTCGCGGCTCGCATCGTTCATTGGCGGCGATGAGGGCTTCACGCTCATCGCCGCCGATTTTGCACTACCGCGTGCGAGCGACCACGAGCACGGTCCGCTGGGGGATCAAAGCCCCGACATTGCGCGCCTCAGCGCAGAGCGCGATCGGTTTGGCGCCGCAGTCAGCGTCGAACGCTCGCTGGCCTGGCAAAACCCGACCTTGAGCCTCGGCTATCGCCGCTTCGAAGATCGTGACGGCGACGGCGCTCTGGTTGCGGGCCTGTCGGTCCCGCTTGGTGTTTTCGACCGCAATCAAGGTTCGGTCGCACGCGCGCGGGCCGAGCAGCGCCGCGCCGAATTCGAGATCGATGCGGCGCGAAGGACGCTGGCGCGCGAGTACGCCGCACTCGAACGCGCAATCGCCTCGGACGCACGAGCGGTCGAGGCCACTGAAGAAGAAGTGATCCCTCAAGCCGAGCGTGCGCTCGCGCTCGCACAAGACGGCTACAATCGCGGCGCCTTCTCCTATCTCGACGTGCTCGAAGCGCAGCGGGCTTTGTCGGACGCGCGCCAGAACCGCGTCGATTCCCTTCGGTCGTATCATTCCAACGAGGCGGCGCTTGACCGCCTCACGGCGCGCTTCGGCGAAGCGCTGCCCATCGAGGAGCAACATCAATGAACACCTTCAGAATGAAGCTGGCCGCAGCGCCGATCGCGCTGATTTTGGCGCTTGGCCTTTCCGGCTGCGGGGCCGGCGAAGCCGAACAACCCACCGCAGAGGCGGGCCATGAGGAAGGCGAAGAGAGCCACGCTGAGGGCGAAGGCGGGCACGCCGAAGAAGAAAGCGCCGCCGAGCGGGTCACCATTCCGGCCGCATCTGCTGAAGCCTCCGGCATCGGGGTCTCAACGGTTGGACCCGGCGCGATCCAGGAGACGCTCAATCTGACCGGGCGCATCATGTTGCAACCGGCCGCGCGCGCCGAAGTGCATGCGCCCTATCCGGGACCCGTGCGCGCCGTCACACACAATATCGGCGACATCGTGCAGCGCGGCCAGACGCTCGCGCGCGTCGAAAGTGCGGAGAGTCTGCAGACTTATTCCATCGTCACGCCGATCTCCGGCGTTGTGCTGGAGCGGCAAACCAATATCGGCGACGTCACCAGCGAAGAGCCGCTGTTCGTAGTCGGCGATCTGACGCGTCTTCAGGCCGAATTAAACGTCGTGACGCGCGACATCGGTCGTGTCGCGTCCGGGCAAAGCGTGCTCATCACAGGTCTCGACGGTGCGACGCGCATCGAAGCGCGCATCGCCAGCGTACTCCCTACCGCTGACGCGCATAGTCAGACCCTGCTCGCCCGCGCCCCGCTCACCATCCCGCAGGGCTCGCCGCTTCGCCCCGGCATGGCGGTGCGCGCCTCCGTGGTGCTGACCGAACAGCAAGTGCCGATTGCGGTGGCGCGCGAGGCGGTGCAGACGCTCGAAGGGCGAACTGTCGTGTTCGTGCGCGTGTCTGAAGACACCTACGAAGCGCGGCCCGTCACGCTGGGGCGCGCGGGACGCGATACGGTCGAGATCCCGGCGGGGCTGACGCCCGGCGAAATCTACGTTTCCGAGAACGCATTCCTCGTGAAAGCCGAAATCGGCAAGGGCTCAGCCTCGCACGATCACTGAGCTTCTCCTCAATCCTCCTGACCGGATTTCGCTTTCATGATTAGCCGTCTCATCGAACTTGCCGTCAAAGCCCGCTGGGCTGTCATGGCGATCGTCCTCGTCGTCGCCGGCATCGGCGTCTTCAACATCGTGCGCCTGCCGATCGATGCGGTGCCCGACATCACTAACCGGCAAGTGCAGATCAATACGGTCGCGCCAGCGTTCGGCCCGCTCGATGTCGAACGCCTCGTCACCTATCCGGTTGAAACCGCGATGTCCGGCATCGTCGGACTGCAAAACACGCGTTCGATTTCCCGTAACGGCTTCAGCCAAGTCACCGTCGTCTTCAACGACAGCGTCGACATCTATTTCGCCCGCCAGCAAGTCGCCGAACGGCTGACGCAGGCGCGCGAAAGCTTGCCCGAAGGGGTTGAACCGCAAATGGGGCCGATCTCGACCGGCCTCGGCGAAGTGCTGATGTGGACGGTCCACTACGCAGATCCCAACGCAGAAGGCGCACGCGCCGCGCCCGGCGAGCCGGGCTGGCAAGCGGACGGCGCGTATCTGACAGTCGAAGGCGAGCGCCTTGCCGATCCTGTCGCGCAAGCCGCTTACTTGCGCACGATCCAGGATTGGATCATCCGTCCGCAGATGCGTTCGGTCGCCGGCATCGCCGGCGTCGATTCAATCGGCGGCTATGAAAAACAATATGTGGTCGAGCCCGACGCAGGCGCCTTGGCGGCCTACGGCATCTCGTTCTCGGAACTGGCTGAGGCGCTGGAGCGCGCCAATCTCTCGGTCGGCGCCAATTTCATCCAGCAAGGCGGCGAATCCTTCCTGATCCGCGCCGACGCCCGCATCCGCACTTTGGCGGAAATCTCCGAAGCCGTGGTGGCGACGCGCGACGGCGTGCCGATCACGGTGCGCGATGTCGCCAACGTCGCCGTTGGCGGCGATCTCCGGACCGGCGCTGCGACCTCTGGGGGCCATGAGGTGGTGGTCGGCACGGTGCTGATGTTGACGGGCGGCAATAGCCGCACCGTCGCGGCCGCCTCCGCCGAACGCCTCGCTGAAATCTCGCAGACCTTGCCGCCCGGCATCGTCGCCGAAGTGGTTTACGACCGCTCGAAGCTGGTCAACGCCACCATCGCCACGGTCGAGCGTAATCTCGCTGAAGGCGCGCTTCTTGTTGCCGTCGTGCTTTTCCTGCTCTTGGGCAATGTGCGCGCCGCGGTGATCGCCACGCTCATCATTCCACTCTCCATGCTGATGACGTCGATCGGCATGAATGTCTTTGGCGTCTCTGGCAATCTCATGAGCCTGGGCGCGCTCGATTTCGGCCTCATCGTCGATGGCTCGGTGATCATCATCGAGAATTGCTTGCGACGATTGTCGGAGCGTCAACACCACGAAGGCAGACTGCTGACGCTGCCGGAGCGCCTCTACGAGACGGTGGAAGCGAGCCGGGAAATGATCAAGCCGACCATCTTCGGCCAGATGATCATCTTCCTCGTATTTGCGCCGCTGCTCACCTTTTCCGGCGTCGAAGGCAAGATGTTCTCGCCGATGGCCATCACATTGATGCTGGCGCTCGGCGCCGCCTTCGTTCTTTCGCTGACGTTCGTGCCGGCCATGGTCGCGCTCCTCATCCGCGGCAAGGTCGCCGAGAAGGAAGTCAAGGCGGTCGAGATCGCGCGCAACCGCTACATGCCCGGTCTCGACTTTTCTTTGCGCAAGCCAAAGACGGTGATCGCCGGAGGGGTCGGCGTCTTCGTCGCCGCAATCCTCCTTTTCTTTACGCTCGGCCAGGAATTCATCCCCCAGCTCGACGAGCAGGACATCGCCATCCAAGCGGTGCGCATTCCGTCGACCTCGCTGCAGCAATCGGCCGCGATGCAGTCGCGGGTGGAGCAAGCGATCTCGGAGTTTCCCGAAGTGGCGTTCGTGTTCTCGAAGACCGGCACGGCAGAGGTCGCCTCCGACCCGATGCCGGTCAACATCTCCGATTCGTTCGTCATCCTCCGGCCGCGCTCGGAATGGCCAAACCCGAACGAATCAAAGGCCGAGCTCATCGCCCGCATCGAGGCTCGCCTCGCCCAGCTCATCGGCAATTCCTATGAGTTCACGCAGCCGATTCAGATGCGCTTCAACGAACTCATCGCCGGCGTACGCGGCGACGTCGCGATCAAGCTCTACGGCGAGGATCTGACCGAGATGAGCGCAGCGGCGGGGCGCATCGCCGCGGTGCTGCAATCGATCGACGGCGCCGCCGACGTGAAAGTCGAACAGACCGGGGGCTTCCCGACCCTCGATGTCGATTTCGACCGCGACGCCATCGCCCGTTACGGGCTCTCGCTGCAAGAGGTCACCGATACGGTCGCGACGGCCATGGGCGGGCGCGAAGCCGGTCTCGTGTTTGAAGGCGACCGGCGCTTCGACGTCGTCGTGCGTTTGCCCGACGCTATGCGCGACGATCTCGACGCCGTCGGCGCACTTCCGGTGATGCTGCCCGAAACGAGCGAAGGACCGCGCCAATCGATCCCCCTCAGGGAGGTTGCGACCTTCACCTTCTCCGAAGGGCTAAACCAGGTCAGCCGCGAGAACGGCAGCCGCCGGGTTGTCGTGCAAGCCAATGTGCGCGGGCGTGATTTGGGTTCATTCGTCGCCGAAGCACAGCGCCGGGTGAACGCCGAGGTGGACTTGCCCACCGGCGCTTACCTCGACTGGGGCGGCCAGTTCGAAAACCTGCAATCGGCGTCGCAACGTATGTCGCTCATCGTGCCGGCTTGCTTCGTCTTGATCTTCGGCATTCTCTATATGGCGCTTGGCACCTTCCGCGCCGCGGGCGCTGTGTTCACCGCGGTGCCGCTCGCACTCGCGGGCGGGGTCTACACGCTCTTCCTCACCGGCATGCCATTTTCGATCTCGGCCGCGGTCGGCTTCATCTGTCTTGCGGGCGTCGCCGTCCTCAACGGTCTTGTCGTCATGACCGGCATCAATAAGCGCCTCGATCTTGGCATGCCTCTCGATGACGCCATCCGCGAGGGCATGATCGAAAAATTCCGCGCCGTCTTGATGACGGGCATCGTGCCCGCGATCGGTTTTGTGCCGATGGCGATCGCGCACGGCACTGGCGCTGAGGTGCAAAAACCTCTGGCGACCGTCGTGATCGGCGGCCTCATCACCGCGACCTTGCTCACGCTCTTTGTGTTGCCGGCAATCTGCCGGCTCATGCTGAAGAGCGGTCACGTCGCGCGCTCGGGCGAGATGCCTACCGCTTATTCGGGCGACGCATCACCGGCCCAAGCCGAGTAAAGGAGAAAGACCCATGTCCATCGACGCTTTGCGCGACGCCCTTCCCGATTATGCCTGGGATCAAAAGCGCAATCTTGACGCGCTCGTTGGCGAGACGCTGCTGAGTGATCAGCAAAAATGGGGATGCTTCTTGGCGTGCGCCTACGCCACCGACAATCCGACTTTGATCCGTCACATGGAGAGCGCCGCAGCGCCGGCGCTCTCTGAAAAAGCCAGGCAGGCGGCAAAGCTGGCCGCCACCGTGATGGCCATGAACACGGTCTATTACGGCGCCATCAATCTCCTTTCCAATCACGACTACCGCGCCGCCAACGCCAATCTCAGCATGACGGGGCTCGCCCAAACCGAGGTCGACAAGATCGATTTCGAACTCTGGGCCTTCGCCATCTCGGCGATGGCCAATTGCGGGGCCTGCCTCAATGTCCACGAAGCTGAGTTGCACAAGCGCGGCGTAACGCTTGAGCGCGTTCAAGCGGCACTGCGCATTGCCGCCACCGTCAACGCCGCCAACACCGCGCTGCGCATCAAGCAAGCGTCGGCCGGAGCGGCGTGATGCGGACATTGGCTCGATTGCCGCACACGCCTCGACCGCGCGCGCTGGCGCGGCTCTCCGGCATGAAACGCTCATGACGACCGCCAAGCTCAAACTGGAACTGCCCAATGTGCTTCGAACTGAAGCCGCGGGCGCTTGCCGCGCTTGCGGTGTGGAACTCGCTCGCAAGCTTCACCGCATAGCAGCGGTCAGCCAAGCGCACGTGGAGGGCAATCTTGACTCTGGTCTGCGCATCTGTGTCCATTTCGATCCTGCGAAGGAGGACAAGAGACGCATCCACATCCTCGCCGCGCAGGCTGCATCGCAGGTGCTGCGGCGGCGCGAGCATATCGCGCTCAATGTGAGCGAGGCGAAAGCGGCGGCCAAGCGCCTGCGCCGCTGCAACGGCGTCTTGCTCGCAACCGAACGGTCCGAACATCAGGTGCTCGTCGACTTCGACCCGAACCTGATCCTCGCCGAGACTTTAGTCCAAACCTTCGCTGAAACGCCGGGTGCGCCAAGATCGCCGCCGCGCGCGCCGACGGCGCACAGCCATGAACACGCAGGCCCTTTCGGTGAACGATCGGAACTCACCTTCGCGGTGGGATCGGGCGCGGCCTTGGCGATCGGCTGGTTTGCTGAGTTAAGCGGCGCCCCGATCCTGCCCTTGCTCTTCTACATCGCCGCCTACGCCTTGGGCGGCTACTTCACAGTGTTGGAGGCGATCGACAACGTGCGCCATCGCCGGCTGCGCATCGACAGCCTGATGATCGTCGCCGCCATTGGCGCGGCAGCACTCGGCGCCTGGGCCGAAGGCGCCCTCCTGCTGTTTCTCTTCAGCCTGGGTCACGCGCTCGAAAACTGGGCGATGGGGCGCGCCAAGCGCGCGATCGAGGCGCTCGGGGAATTGGCGCCTGAGCGCGCGCAATTGCGGCGCGGCGACGCCATCGAAGAGGTTGCGGTTGCTGATCTCAAAGTCGGCGACATCATCCTGGTCTGGCCCAATGAAAGACTGCCAGCCGATGGGATCGTCATCGCCGGCGAGAGTGCGGTGAACCAGGCGCCGATCACAGGCGAAAGCGCGCCTGTCGAAAAAGTAGCCGCCGCCAGCCCCGACGCCTTTGCGGACTTCTCGAAAGCGCCGGACCAGCACCGCGTCTTCGCGGGAACAATCAACGGCGTGTGCGCGCTCGACGTGCGCGTCGCCCGCCTCGCCACTGAGAGCACGTTGGCGCGCATCGTCACGCTCGTCGCGGAAGCAGAATCGCAACGCTCGCCGACGCAAGCCTTCACCGACCGCTTCGAGCGCTTCTTCGTGCCATGCGTGCTCGTTTTGATTGGCCTCCTGCTCCTAGCCTGGGTCGTTGTCGACGAACCGTTCTCACAAAGTTTCTATCGCGCGATGGCCGTGCTGGTAGCGGCAAGCCCCTGCGCGCTCGCCATTTCGGTGCCGAGCGCGGTCTTAAGCGGCGTCGCACGCGCTGCGCGCGGCGGCGTCTTGGTCAAGGGTGGCGCACCTCTTGAAGCGCTGGGACGCGTCACCGCGATAGCGTTCGACAAGACCGGCACGCTGACTGAAGGCAAGCCGCGCTTAACCGACGTCGTGCCTGCGAGCGGCATCGGCGAAACCGAGCTTCTCTCCGTCGCTATCGCCATCGAGCAAGGCAGCGACCACCCGCTGGCGGGCGCAGTCGTGCGCGATGGCAGCGCGCGCGCCGGCGATACGCCGATCCCGGCAGCAGAAGCGGTTGAAAGCATTACCGGCAAAGGCGTGCAGGGCCGCATCGGCGGCGCGATCGTCCAGATCGGCAAGCCTGGGCTCTTCCAGGAAAGCGCCTCGCCCTTGAGTGAGGAGATGATAAGCGCGGTCGGCCGGCTCGAAAGCGGGGGTCGCACGGTGATGATCGTGCGCCGCGGCGCACACTATCTGGGCGCGCTCGGGGTGATGGATACCGAACGCGAAGCGGCCAAGAGCGTGCTGCAGCGTTTACGCGGTCTCGGCATGCAGCAGATGATCATGCTGACCGGCGACAATCAGCGTGTCGCCGACGCGATCGCGCAGAAGGTCGGTTTGACCGAGGCGCGCGGCGCGCTGATGCCGGAAGACAAAGTCACCGCCATCAGAGAACTCGCATCACACAAAGGCGGCGTCGCCATGGTCGGCGACGGCGTCAACGATGCGCCAGCGCTCGCCAATGCAAGCGTCGGCATTGCGATGGGTGCGGCCGGTTCGGATGTCGCGCTCGAAACCGCTGACATCGCGCTGATGGCCGATGACCTCAATCATTTGCCCTTCGCGGTGGGCTTGAGCCGGCGCACCACGCAGGTGATCCGGCAAAACCTCTGGGTCAGCCTCGGTGTCGTCGCCGTGCTCATCCCATCGACCATTCTGGGTCTCGGAATCGGCTCGGCGATCATCTTTCACGAAGGCTCGACGCTCCTCGTGGTCGCCAACGCGCTCCGACTCTTGAACTACAAGGAAACCGCCGCATGAGCGCATCCTCTCGTGTCCGGCGGCGCGGCCGCGTCACTTTCCCCGCCCCCCGGGGCGCGGCCGCAACTCTCTTCACGACGTTCGCGTTGGCGGGTTGCGTCGGCGCGGGCTTTGCGGCTGAGC
Source organism: uncultured Alphaproteobacteria bacterium (assembly GCA_902826035.1). Classification (GTDB taxonomy): domain Bacteria; phylum Pseudomonadota; class Alphaproteobacteria; order Caulobacterales; family Aquidulcibacteraceae; genus Vitreimonas. The sequence goes on along the minus strand of CADEDG010000001.1, from coordinate 94,874 downwards.
GCTCCCTCATTGCAGCGCCGATGATGGACGCGCCCAAGATCGCATTGGGCGTCAAGCCCACTCTGCCTCCTGACGTGGTCAGCCCGACGGGACACGATCTGCGAGGCGAAGATGTTTACGGCGCCGGCGCCTTTGGCGCGTCACGCGGCGGCGGCGCGCGGCGCCATCGCGGCGCCGATCACGTCGCCGAGCCTGGTGAGATCGTTCGTGCGCCGATCGCGGGCGTAGTGGAGCGCATCGGCTTTGCCTCTCGCGGCGACGATCGCTATCGCTATGTGGAAGTCGCCGACGCGGACACGCAACGCGCCGTGCGCGTCCTCTATGTCGGACCCGTCAGCGCCTCGACCAACTGCGCGCTCTCGAAGCCGAACTCGTGCGCATGATCGAGGCCTGCTCTGGCGGGCCCTCGGGCGAATGCCGCATCATTGAGTCGCTCGCCGATCACGCGCTTTGCGCACACCAACATTAGCTGAGCGGCCGTGAGCTTCGCCCCAAGCGGGTGCGTCGCTGACGCGCCCGCAAATGCCGATATAGAGGCCTACCGTCCGTGCTCATGCGCGGATTGCGCCCGCCTTCATGGCTGCATCGGCGTACTCGCCGAGCGTGCGCGTCGCCGTGACGTGGACATCGCGCTCGACCGCGAGCCCAAGTGCGCCTCGCACGGCCATCAATTCAAATAGCCTGACCGATCCGAGCTCAGGAAAGCGCATTCCGAGATCGCAGAGTCCGAAGGCAACGTCGGGATCTTCCGGATCAAGTTCGGTCAAGAGCCAGGCGCAGGCGCCGTCCGGCGTGAAGAGTTTTACCACCGGGTTTGGATCGATGTTCTCCCCCGCGGCGCTGCGTACGTCACAGGCGAGCATGATCGCCCGCTGCGCGGGCGTAATGACTTCGGTTGGCCTGCCGAAAAACGGCTTGACGGTCAGCCCGCTTTGGACGGGAGATAAGTGGAGACGGTTGCGAGGCGGCCGGGTCTTGGCGGTCACCTGCTTGACGCGCGCAGCGAGGTCGATGCGAGTCGGAGGCTTGCCTTTGCCAAACATGGATCGCCAGATTCAGAGTTCGCTTACCTCTGACATGCGCGAATTAAGAAACTTTCGCTGAATCTGGCGCTTCAGCGCGGCTAGCCAAGGCGACGCCGGCTACAATAAGCGCCGCGCCAGCAATTTCCGGAAGGCCAACGCGCTCGCCGAAGAAGAGACTGCCCAGCGTCAGTGCAAAGACTGGCACGAGAAAACTGAAAGCGTTGGCCTCGCTCAGAGGCGCCGTCTTGAGCGCGTCGAACCAAAGCCAAAACGCAAGCGCCGTGCCGAAGAGCGATAGGATGGCGAGCACGGCGAGGAACTCACTAGACCAGACAATAGGAGTGTCTTCACTGATTGCGGACGCGATCGCCAGCGGAATGGCTCCGAGCGCAAGGCTCCAACCGACCGCAATAGTTGCGCTCATGTTCTGGCTGATGCGCTTCATCACCACATTCCCGATGGCCGTTCCGATGGCCGCCGCGATGACGAAGCCCGCACCCGTGAAGTAGATCGAAGCGTTGGGTGAGTTGAGCGCGGGCCAGCTGGCGACGGCCACACCCACAAAGCCCAGTATCAGCCCGAGAGCGCCCTGACCGCTTAATCGTTCGCCCAGGAAGAAACGTCCAAGCAAAGCCGCCACGAGCGGCTGTGTGCTGAAGATGAGCGTGGCGAGGCCGGGCGATAGCAACGCTGCGCCGTGAAACATGCCGAGAAAACCGAGCGACGTCGCGCCCAAGGCCAAGACAATAATCATGCCCCACGCGCCCACACCTTTTGGCATGGGACGGCGCAGCAGCACCCCCACGCCAATGAGCGCGATGCCACCGATCGCGGCGCGGAGCGCAGCAAACGCCAAATGCGGCGCAAATTCGAGCCCTATGGTGATCAGAGGAAAGCACGACGCCCAGAGCGCCATCACCAAGACGAGACGCGATCGGGCGCCGAAGCTCATCGATATGCTCCCAACGAGCCACCGTGTGGCGCGTCGAATTGCGGCTTCGCCTCGACCTGCTCACAACGATTCAGTTGCAACCTCCCACACCTTGGCTTGGCGGCTCGATCCGTGAGGGGACCGCTGGGCTCGTGCGTATTATAGAATGAGCGCGCCAGCCTGGGATCAACCCTCGCGCCCCTCCCCCCGTACGGCGCACCTGGGCCGTGCGCGCTCACTCATTCCTGATCCTCGATCGGGCGACGGAGGCTCTTCAAACCTGCTTAAGCGGGGCGTTCCAGATAGCGCCGTGTCCGCGGAACAGCGTCCTGACGGCGCGCGAGCTGAATCTGAAACACTTCATGGCCGCCGTACCGAAACGCCGCTTCGCTTGCGGCCAGGTAGAAGCGCCACAGGCGGCAGAAGCGCTCATCGAACATGGCGCGCACGTCGTCCAGCCGCGCTTCGAAGCGTTCTCGCCATGCACGCAACGTGAAGGCGTAGTGAAGACGCCACACGTCAATGTCGGTCACATATAATCCCGCGCGCTCAACCGCCGGCATGATCTCTGAAAGCGCGGGAATGTAGCCGCCCGGGAAGATGTAGCGGTCGATCCATGGACTAGTGGCGCCTGGTCCATCCGCGCGGCCGATCGTGTGCAATAGCGCCACGCCATCCTCAACAAGCAGCGAAGCGAGCTTTTGAAAAAACTCATCATAGTGGCCACGTCCGACATGTTCGAACATGCCAACCGAGACGATCCGGTCAAACGCGCCGTTCGTTTCGCGATAATCTTCGAGCGCGAAACTTGTTTGCGGCGCGAGGCCTTGCGCCTCGGCGCGCACGCGCGCAACTGGCAACTGGGCTTGCGAGAGTGTGATGCCGCGGACATGAACGCCGCGCGTGCGCGCCAAGTGGAGCGCAAGCCCGCCCCAGCCGCAGCCAATGTCCAAGACCGAAAGGCCTGGGCGCAGGCAGAGCTTTGCTGCGATGAGCTCCTTCTTGGCTTCTTGTGCCTGTTCGAGGGTCTCACCGCCCGTTTCGAAATAGGCGCACGAATATTGCAGGTCTTCATCGAGAAAGAGCCGGTAAAGCTCATTGGAGATGTCGTAGTGGTGCGCTACGTTGCGTTCGGCGCGTTTTCTGTCGTTGAGTTCGCGGCGCGGCGCCTCAAAGAGGCGCATGCCCGCGGGCGCGGCTCTCGCTTTGAAGCCATGGCTTCGAAGGTTTTGCAGGATGAGCGCCAGCAGGCCATCGATATCGTCGCGGGCGATTGTGATGAGGCCATCGGTGTAAAGTTCGCCCAACGCCAATTCGCCATTGGTCAGCAGCCGGCCTAGAGCGTTTGCCTCTTCGATTGCGACAACGACAGGGGCGCCAGCTCGCTCGCCGAAGTGGCGCTGCTCGCCGCTGGGAAAGGTGACGACCAGATTGCCGCGCGCAATGAGCTGATCGAGCGCTGCACAGAGCAGAGCTTCCGACGAGAGAAAGTGACGCTTTTGGCCCAGCACCACGCCCTTGCGTGCCTTATCGGTGGAACTCTCAAGCATATTGATCGCTCTCTCCCATCACTTGCGCTCCCGGGCGCGCTCTCAGGTGCGTCCTCACATTGATTACGCGCCACGCGGCATTCGCCCTGGATGAGCGCCGGGCGAAAGTGCGGGTTCAGGGCAAGAGCGCGCCGGTGCGTATTCTCTAGCAGAGGCGTGGAGCGCCCCTTTGCGAGGAGATCATTGATATGAACGTGTTGAAGGGCATTGTTTGCGCCGCGTCCGCTGGCGGGCTGTTGGCGCTTGGCGCATGCACGGCGCCAGCGGATAGGCATCATCATGGGCCGCGCGAGACGATGCGCGACTCCGCCATGCCTGCCGAACCGACGGACTGCCCCTATGATACGGCAAGCCACGATATGAATCGGCCACATGACAACAGTCGTATGCCGACCGCGGCCCATCCGGGTTGCCGTGAACAGCAAACGGATACGCAGGCCGCGCCAACCGAGGCCCCCGCGCAACCGCAATAACCTAATTTGCGTCCCCGCGCCGCTCTCGAGGCTCATGCCTTGCGAGCGGCGCAGTTCAGCGCGCGCTGCGCAAGTGGGCGCTATTGCGGTTGCGCTGGAGCTGGACGCTCATTTTCCGCACCCTCGGCGTGCTCGTGCGCGCTGGCCGGATCGCCAGCGTGGTCCGCGGGACAGGCGCGCTCCTGCGTCCGATGGCCGTCCATCCTTCCGCCTTCGTGCATCGGATGCATGCCTTGGCCCATATGCGAGCAGGCGCCGAGCGCTAGAGCGAGAACGCCGACCGCCGCGATTGCCAGGAGTTTCATGACTTCGCCTCCCGAACTCTCAGCCTCTGCGGCCTCAGCATCGGACCAGCTTTGCGTTCGATCGATCTGACCTTTTTCAGAGCTTCTCCCAGCGCAGCAAGAGCGCGTTGGCCGCCACGATCACTGAGCTGCCCGACATCGACAGCGCCGCGATCTCGGGGCTGAGCAGCAGCGGGTAGAGCACGCCCGCCGCCAACGGGAACGCGAGCACATTGTAGCCCGCCGCCCACCAAAGATTTTGATGCATCTTGCGCAACGTGGCGCGCGACAGATCGATCGCGCGCACGACATCGTAAGGATCGCTGCGCATGAGCACGACGTCGGCGCTCTCCATGGCGACGTCTGTGCCTGCGCCAATGGCGAACCCCACATCGGCCTGGGTCAGCGCCGGCGCATCATTGACGCCATCGCCAACCATGCCAACCTTCTTGCCCTGCGCCTGCAGCTCTTTGATCTTGTCCGCCTTCTGCCCCGGCAGGACTTCCGCAAGCACGATATCGACGCCGAGTTCGCCCGCGATGCGCCGCGCCGTGGCGAGATTGTCGCCGGTCATCATCGCGACCTCGACGCCTTGGCGCTTGAGGCGCTCGACAGTCGCGGCCGCCGTCGGGCGCGCGGCGTCAGCGATCGCGATGAGGCCGATCAATTGGCCATCGCGAGCTATGTGCGCAACGGTGCGGCCGGATCCCAAGAGACGATCGGCCTCGTCGGCGAGCGCGCCGAACGCCACCTGGTTGTCGGCCATGAGCATGCGGTTGCCTGAAAGAATTTTGGCGCCGCCGATACCGCCGCTGACGCCTTTGCCTTCGAACGAGGCGAAGTCAGAGACTTCTGGCAACGTCAGACCCTTGGCGCGTTCCTTGAGGGCGACGGCGATATGGTGCTCGGAACCGCTCTCGACTGCGGCCGCCAGTGCGACAAGGTCGTTTTCGCTCAGCCCTTCGCTTGCAACGACCTCAACCACTTTCGGAGCGCCCAGGGTCAGCGTGCCGGTTTTGTCAAACACAACCACGTCGAGCTTGGCGGAATCCTCCAATGCAACCGCGTCTTTGATAAGGATGCCATGGCGCGCGCCAATGCCGGTGCCGACCATGATCGCCATCGGCGTCGCAAGGCCAAGCGCGTCCGGACAGGCGATGACCAAGACTGTGATCGCCAACGTAAGCGCGAAAAGGAGCGGCTGACCAAGCGCCAGCCAGGCGACGAAAGTGGCGACGGCTATGACGATGGCGGCGATCACCAGCCACTGCGAGGCGCGATCGGCGAGCAATTGGGCTGGCGCCTTGGAGTTCTGTGCTTCCTGCACCAGCTTGACGATCTGCGCCAAAGCTGTGTCGGCGCCGATTTTGGTGGCGCGATAACGGATCATGCCGCTTTTGTTGATGGTGCCGCCAATGACGGCGTCCCCAATTGTCTTGCTCACTGGCAACGATTCGCCGGTGAGCATGGATTCATCGATGTCGGAGCGCCCTTCGATGATGACGCCATCGACTGGGGCTTTGCCGCCCGGTTTCACCACGACGATATCCTCGATCTTCACCTCGGCCGTTGAGACCAAGACCTCCTGGCCGTCGCGCACGACGATAGCCATCGGCGGCGCCAGATCCATGAGCCGCCGTATGGCTTCTGACGCGCCGGCTCTGGCGCGCATCTCCAGCCAGTGCCCCAGCAGGATGAACACCAAGAGCACCGAAGATGCTTCGTAGAATTGCGCGCCGCCCCAGACAAAAGTGGCGCCAATTGAGAAGAAATAGCCGGCGCCAACGCTTAACAGCACCAGCACGGCCATGTTGAAGACGCCGCGACGCAGCGCGCGCACGGCGGCGACAAAGAACGGCCAACCTGGATAGAGGATCGCCCCGCTCGCCAGAAAGAAAAGCGTAACTTCAAGATCCCACCCGAATGGCGGATCGATGCGCATGGCTTCCATGCCCATCGGCGCCAACAGGAAGATCGGAATGGAAAAGCCGAGCGCGACCAGAAAGCGATTGCGCATATCCTTCGCCATGGCGGCCATGCCCATGCCCCCGCCATGACCCATCTCGTGTCCGACATCGCTCGCGCCCTGATGACCGCGCTCGGAGGGCGCCGGTGCGGTCTTGTGCGTGTGAGCCTCGTGCTCACGCGAACCCACATGCTGGGGAGCCGACACGCCGCGGCAGTGAAACCCGCAAGCGCTCACAGCCGCACGCACCCGGTCTACATCAGTTTCGGCCGGATCGAACGTGACCGTAACGGATCCCGATGCAAAATTAGCCGTTGCGTCGGCGACGCCGGGGGTGTGCTTTAGATGGCGCTCCAGCACGAGCGGATCGAGCGGCGTGACGAGATCGTCGAAGGTCAGTGTTTCGGTCTGCATAGTTCTTCTTCCCCGCCGCGGCGGTTCATCGGGCGGCGATGGCGAGCGCCTGATTGGTCATGCGCATTGAGACCGCCGCCTCCTGCTCCCTGCCCATAAGAGCGCGAACAGCGTCGATGGTTTCTGGAATTACAATCGCCTGATTGTCGACCATATAGGCGCAGAAGAGTTCGCCATTCGCCACCGTCAGCGTCTCCTCCAGGATCGCGACTTCATAAAGGTCGCCACGGGGCCGGCCAAGATCGAGCATGCGCTCCTTGACCGCGTTAAGCGCGCCAAGGCCCTCGCTCTCGCGCACGAAGGCGATGCGCGGCGAGGCGGAGAGCACGGCGCGCACCTCGTCGCGCGTGGGATCGCCGGTAAGATCGGCGGACCAGAAATGCATGTGTCCAAGCGTTTCAGGCACCTTGACCGCCATGGTGACGAGATCGAGCGCGGGGTCGACGGTTTGGGCGTCCGGACCTTGATGGCTTGGAACGTGCGCCTCCGGGACAAGCGTGTTCATGATCCCGCCAAGATGGCTCTCCCATGGATCGAGCGCACGGCGGAGCAAAGTCCCGCGTGCGCGCCGCAGCAAACCAGCGCGCCGCAGCGCGCCGAAGACGCGCACAATCGAAGTCGTGTTGCACGACACAACACGCGTCGAGGGCCGGTTGAGAGCGCTCGCATAGGTCGCATCGGCGACAAAGGAATGGCCTGTGACTTCATGCTTTTCACCGCCCTGGACGATGAATTTGACGCCCAGCTTGCGATAGAGCACGGCGTTCTTGGCGGCGACGCCCTTGGGGGTGCAGTCGACCACCAGATCGGCGCCGGCCGCCATATCCTCAAGCGATCCTGCTCTTGCTGCGCCGGAGGGAGAATAGATCGGGACGCCCTGATCGCGTACGACGCCAATGCGCCAATCGTCGGCGATGTCGCAGACGCCGACAAGCTCCATGTCGGTTTGCAGCCTGACCGCGTCGGCGACGCGCTTGCCGATGACGCCATAGCCGTTGACGCCTACCCGTATCGTCATGACTTCCTCACTTCGCGAAACGAGCGCGTCAAATAATGCGATCGGCGCGGGCGACCAAGTTATAGACAGGCGCGAAGATGAGGGCGGCGAACCAGGCGGCGACGGCGCTGAAGATCGCGCCCTCAATCAGTTGCGCGATTGAGCCTTCGGGCTCGGCCGAGAACAATTGCAGCCAAGCGTGCGCGAACGGCGCAGCATAGGGCGAGGCCGCAACCAGCCAGCATGCCCCGTAGGCTGCGAGCAGCGTCACCGCCAACGCAATGCCCAACGGTAGAACGCCGATCCCTGCGCTTCGTTCAGCGCTTGGTTGCTGAGCCATGTTTCTCTTCCTTCTGCCAAGCGAACACAAAAGCCCCGGTCGGGCGCGCTCCATTCTAATACGCGCCTGACGGCGCTCGCCCTGGACGGCTTTGCCAAAGGCGCCGTTGCGATCAGCTTCAGGGAACCCGCCTCGGGCCGCGTATAGCAATGCGAGCGCGCCTAAACCGGGCGATCGACCTGCCGCTTCCCCGCCCTGTCATCCCCGGCGCGGCGCGCTCGACCAAGCTGCCGCCTGAAGGACGCCCGCGCATGAGCATGCACGCCCATCACGAACCCACCTCACCCGCGCCCCCCGCGAGTCCGCGTCCCCGCGCGTCTTGGCTGGTCCGCGTGCTTATGTTCGCCTTGCTCGGCGTAGGCGCTTATTATGTCATCGCCGAACACGGCGCGCATCTGCTGGCGGCTTGGCCGCTTCTCATCCTGCTCGCCTGCCCGCTGATGCACATCTTCATGCATGGCGGTCACGGCGGACATGGCAGCCATGGTCAAGCGCAACAGCGTGACAATGGAGCGGCCAATGACTGACCATGGCGCCTTCTCGGGCTACGGCCTCTGGCTGCTCGCCTTCGTCAATTCCGTATTCTTCATCGTGTTCGCGCTGAGTTTTGCAAAGCCGCGATCATCGCGCGATTGGCGCAGCTTCGGCGCTTTTTCGGCCTTCATCATCGCGCTTTTCACTGAAATGTACGGCTTCCCGCTCACCCTTTACTTGCTCGCCCCCTGGCTCCAGAGCTTTGCGCCGGGCGCCGACATCCTTACGCACAATGGGGGCCATTTCTGGCCTACATTGTTGGGCTGGCGCGGCGATCCGCATTTCACGCCAATTCACTGGCTGAGCGATGCACTCATTGTCGGCGGTCTGTGGCTGCTGGTGGAATCCTGGACGGTGCTGCATCGCGCCCAGGCGGCTGGCGCGCTTGCGGTCGAGGGACCCTATAAGTCGATCCGCCATCCCCAGTATCTCGCTTTCATCCTGGTGATGGTTGGCTTTCTCGTGCAATGGCCGACGATACTGACGGCGCTTATGTTTCCGGTGTTGGTGTTTATGTATTTGCGCCTCGCCAGGAGCGAGGAGCGCGACGCCGAAGCGCAATTCGGCGAGCAATGGCGGGCCTATGCGGCGCGCACGCCGGCTTTCCTCCCCCGCTTCCTGGGCGGGCGCGCGAGGGCGCCGCGCAACCTCGCCTCGACGTCCTAAATCTATCTGATGCGGGGAGGCCGACATCGCAATTCTTGAGACCATCAAGCGGCGGCTCGACGCCTTGCTTGCGCGAACGCCCTTGCGCCCGGCTCAGCGGCTGCCGGCGGCGATCGGGGCCTTTATTGTCGTCATCGGCGCAGGGCTCGGTTCTTGCGTGCTGTTGGGCTCGCCGCCAGATCCGCCAGCCGGCTTTGCCAAGGCCAATGGCCGCCTCGAAGCGCGGCAGATCGACATCATAGCGCGTTATCCGGGCCGCTTGATCGAGATCCAAGTACAGGAAGGCGACGCCGTCGCCGCAGGCGATGTGATAGCCCGCCTCGACACCCGAGAACTCGAAGCGGCGCTGCGCGCGGCGGAGGCTCGCATCCAGCGCGCGCGCCAACAGCGCGCTGTCAGTGACGCCACAATCGCCCAGCAGAACAGCGCACTCAGGCTCGCGACGCTCGAATATGGCCGCGCCGAGACACTGCACCATCGCGGCTTCGCGCCCGAGCAATTCTTAGATCAAAGGCGCGCGTCACAACAAACCGCCGCCGCTGGACTGCGCGCGGCCCAGAGCGCACGCTCGGCCGCCGACGCCGACACTGCGGCTGCGCAAGCCGAGGCTGACCGCATCAGGGAGCAGATCCGCGAAGCCACCTTGCTCGCCCCGCGTCCAGGGCGCGTGCTCTATCGGCTGGCTGAGTCCGGCGAACTCATCAACGCCGGGGGACCGATCGCCACTTTGCTCGACACCTCCGACATTTACATGACCGTATTCTTGCCCACACGGGAGGCAGGGGCGCTGGCAATGGGCGCGCCGGCGCGGATTGTGCTCGACGCCCAAGCAGACGCTCCCCTGCCGGCGCGGGTCTCGTTCATTTCGCCTGAAGCGCAATTCACGCCGCGGCAGGTGGAGACGCGCGGCGAGCGCGATAATCTCATGTATCGCGTGCGCGTGCGTATTCCCGATGAGCTGACGCAATCGCGGCCCGATCGGCTCAATGTCGGCGTGACCGGCGTGGCCTATATTCAATTGAGACCGGATGCGCGCTGGCCTGCGCGGCTGCAGTCAGAATGGACGCGCCGCTTCCCCGACACGCCGCGCTCATGACCGAGCCGCCGCCATGGGCCGCGCGGCTCACGGGCGTGCGTCACGTCTACGCAAAATCGGTTGCTCTTGACGATGTGAGCCTCGCGGTCGCCGCCGGCGAAGCAGTGGTTGTCATCGGGCCCGATGGCGTGGGCAAATCGACGCTGCTCGCGCTGATCGCCGGCGCCACGCGGGTTCAGCAAGGTGGGGTGGAAACGCTTGGCCACGACATCACCAAGGAACGCGCGCGCACTTCTGTCCAGCCTCGCATCGCATTTATGCCCCAAGGGCTTGGCCGCAATCTCTATCCAACGCTCAGTGTCCGTGAAAACATAGATTATTTCGCCGCCCTGTTCGGCGGCGCGCCGTCCAAGCGTGTAGACGCGCTGATGCAGGCTCTAGGGCTTGCGCCATTCGCCGCTCGCGCGGCCGGAAAACTCTCCGGCGGCATGAAGCAGAAGCTCGGCCTGTGCTGCGCGTTGGTGCACGACCCTGACATTCTGATCTTGGATGAACCAACGACCGGCGTCGATCCGCTGTCGCGCCGCCAGTTCTGGGATCTGGTATCCGCCATTCGCGGCGCCCGCCCGGCCATGGCGCTCATCGTCGCGACCTCGTATCTCGATGAAGCAGAGCGCTTCGGGCGCGTCGTCTTGATGCAAGCCGGCCGCATCATCGCCGATGGCGCGCCGGCGCATTTGAAATCTGAACACGGCGCGGCCTCGATGGAGGCGCTGTTCATGACCTTGACGGGCGCTCAAGTTCCAGACCGAATTATGCGGCGCCCGCCAGCGCCTGACGCGCCAATTTCTGTCGAGGCGCATGGATTGACCCGCCGTTTCGGCGCGTTCGTGGCGGTCGATCGGGTGGAATTCAGCGTCCGCCGGGGTGAGATCTACGGCTTCTTAGGCTCAAACGGGTGCGGCAAGACGACGACGATGAAAATGCTCACTGGGCTCTTGCCCGCGAGCGCGGGCGAGGCCCGTATGTTGGGCCGCCTCGTCGATGCGCGCGATCTCGCCACGCGCAGACGCGTTGGCTACATGTCTCAGGGCTTTTCGCTTTATGGCGAACTGACCGTGCAGCAGAATCTCAATCTGCACGCAGAACTGTTTGGCCTTGGTCGCGATAGCGGCGCGGCGCGGATCACCGCGCTTACGCACCAATTCGGCCTCATCGAACACACCGGCGCCGTCGCGGGAGGCTTGCCGCTTGGCGTCCGCCAGCGCCTGTCGCTGGCGATCGCGGTCCTGCACGAACCAGAAGTGCTTATCCTCGACGAGCCAACTTCGGGCGTCGACCCGGCAGCGCGCGAGACGTTCTGGCAAGAGATCGAGAGATTGGCCCGTGATCAGCAGGTAACGATCTTTATCTCCACCCATTTCATGACTGAGGCGGAACGTTGCGATCGGATCGCCTTCATGCATGCGGGCCGCGTCATCGCCGAGGGCGCGCCAGACGAACTCCGACAGAGCCAAAGCGCTGCAACCCTCGAAGACGCTTTCGTGCGCTTCATGCAGATCGGCGGCGCCGGCGACCCGCCGACCGATACGCTCTCGGCGCTCATCACCAGCGCGAGCACGAAGAGGCCGAAACGAGCGGCGCGATTGCTCGCCGTGGCGCGGCGCGAAATTCTGGAAATGCTGCGCGAGCCGGTGCGCTTTGCGATGGCGCTTGCCGGCACGCTCGTTCTGGCTTTGGCCTTTGGTTACGGCATTTCCTTCAACGTCGAGGATGTTTCGCTTGCCGTCATCGACCGCGACCGCACCCCGGCGAGCCGCGCTTACGTCGAAGAATTCGCCTCCTCCCCTTATTTTGAACTGAGAGCGGCGCTCAACGACGACCGCGCCATCGAGCAGGCGCTGCGCAGCAACCGGGCGACGCTCGTGCTCGATATCCCGCCGGGATTTGGGCGTACGCTTGCTTCAGGAGGGGCGCCCCCAATCGGCGCCTGGGTCGATGGCGCCATGCCGTTCCGGGCCGAAACCGTTTCAGGATACGCTGAGGCCTTACATCGGCGAGCGATCGCCGCCGCAGCTGGGCCCGGCGCGCCCGTGCGCGCCGCTTATGCGCTCGAACCGCGCTTCCTCTACAACCAAGCCTTCCGCAGCTTCAACGCTGTCGTGCCGATCATGATCGGGATTCTGCTGGCGATGATTCCGTCCATCCTAACCTCACTCGCGGTGGTGCGCGAAAAGGAACTCGGATCGATCACCAACTTCTATGTAACGCCGATCTCGCGCACCGAATTCCTGCTCGGCAAGCAATTGCCCTATATCGCGCTTGGCTTCGTGAACTTCTTGCTGCTCGTGCTCTTGGCGCTCTTGCTGTTTGGCTTGAGCATCAAGGGCAGCTTCATCGCCTTGTTGGCCGCGGGTTTTCTCTACGTCGCCGCCACCAGCGCCGTCGGTTTTGTGTCCTCGGCGCTGACGCGCTCCCAGACCGCGGCTGTATTCGGCACCGCCATCGTCATCATGGTGCCAGCGGTAGAGTTCTCTGGGCTCATGCAGCCGCTCGCCAGTCTGGAGCCGGTCGATCGCGCCATCGGCGCGCTCTTTCCCACGTCGCACTTCAATCAGGTCAGCACCGGCGTCTTCGCTAAAGGTCGCAGTCTCTTCGATTTGGCCGGCGAACTTGGCATTTTGGCGCTGTTCTGGGCCGGACTATTGGCCATCGCCATCGCCCTCCTGCGCAAACAGGAGCGCTGAGATGAATTGGCGCATCGTCTTTGCCTTGGCGTTAAAGGAATTACGCAGCCTTGCCCGCGATCGTTTTCTGCTTGGCTTTGTCATTTACGCCTTCACCGCTTCGATCTATGTGCAAGCCACCGGCAACGCCCAAGACATTCGCAATGCGAGCATCGTCATCGCCGACGAAGACGGATCGGAATTATCCCGCCGCATCGCACGCATGTTGCCGCAACAGCACTTCCGCCAAGCGGTCATGGTCATGCCTGGCGAACTCAATGGTCTGTTGGAATCCGGGGAAGCGACATTCGCGCTGGACATCCCGCCGCGGTTTGAGGCCGACGTGCTCGCCGGCCGAAGCCCTAGCATTCAACTCCTGATCGACGCCACCGCCATCTCACAAGCCGGGCTCGGCGCCTCTCACATCGCCGCCAGTCTCGATCAGGAAGTCGGCGATTTCTTGCGCGGACGCGGACGCCCGGCGGCGCGGGCGCCGCCGTTAGAGCTTCGCGCGGCGTTCAATCAGGCGCTGGTCAGCACCTGGTTTACCGGCGTCGTCGAACTCCTCGACACCACAACCATGCTGGCCATCCTGCTTGCCGGCGCAGCCATCGTGCGCGAGCGCGAACACGGCACGCTCGAACACTTGCTGGCCATGCCAGTGCGCGCCGCCGAGATCATGACGGCAAAGACAATCGCCAACGGGGCGGTCATCCTTGCGCTTGCGGGGCTTGCGCTCATCTTCATTGTCGAAGGCCTGCTCGGTCTCGAACCCGCGGGCTCTGTGCCGCTCTTTCTTCTAGGCGTTGCGAGCTACCTTTTCTTTGCCGGCAGCTTCGGCATTTTCTTGGGTACGATTTCGCGCTCAATGCCGCAATTGGCGCTCATCTTCATCTTGGTTGTACTGCCGATGAACCTCTTGTCGGGCGGCAACACGCCGCTTGAAAGCATGCCGGGCTGGCTGCAAACCGTTATGCAGGCATCGCCCTCCACCCACTACGTCGCCATGACGCAGGCTATCCTCATCCGCGGCGCCGATCTCGCGATCGTGTGGCCTCACTTCGCCGGAACGCTTGGCATTGGCGCGCTCTTCTTCGCCTTCAGCCTTTTCCGCTTTCGGCGTTTTCTCGCGACGCAAGCCTGAAGCTAGCACTCATGCCGCCGCTGCCGCGCGCGGCGGCGCGTCGGCGCCTTTCTGGAATATCATCCAGACGAGATAGGACGACATGATCGCGCCGCCCATGCAAAAAACGGATATGTAGGCAAACGAGAAGAAGAAATAGGTGATGGCAAGCACAAACGTTACCAGCACGCCGAAGATGCGCGCCGCGCGGTCGCTCGAGACGAGGAGCGGCACGATGATAAAGACGAGATAGAAGAGATAGGTCGCCTCGCGGGTCATGAGCGCATCGAGCAATTGGGTGTCGCTGTACCTGATCGCGTACTGGAGGAAAGTGGTCCTCAGCCAGCCTTCATGCGCGAAATACGGAATGTATTGCAGACCACCCAGCATGGCGCCGCCGACGGCAAACGCGAGATAGAGCGGCCGCCGGCGAGGGGGCTCAAGAAAATAGACGGAGACCGGCACCCAGACCGGCCAGGCGATCCACGAAAAGAACATATAGGCGAGCGAGAACCGTTCGACCCAGGCGCCATCGGGCCCGCCGCCTGCCACCCAGACCAGTCCTTCCATCGCCTGCTGCAAGCCGAACAACAACGGCAGCGTGCACAGCGGGGCATATTTCGGCGTAACCTTCATGGCCCGCGCAACAGCGACGCCGCCCAGCGGGATGAGCAAAGCCGCCGCAGTGAAACTCGCTTCAGCTGAAAAGCACATGGACACTCCTCTCGCCGGCCGACGCAAACGACATCGAAGCCGCGCCCCTGCCTTGTCAAGCGCGCCTCTATCGAGACGTCGCTAAATCTCGCTTCTGGAGTTTTTCTTTGCGGGAGAGCGGGCGAGCGTGCGTATCACCTTTTGGTACGCCGCTTTATGTGAGCCCCATCATGACCGAAGCCGCCACGCCATCCGCCCCTCGCCCCGCCGCTCGATCGACCGGAGCGCGGCGGATCGTGTTCATGATTGTTGGGGCCTTGATGATCACGTTCGGCGTCGCGGCTGCGTTTGCGCCGATACTCGCAACCTTCGCGGCCAGTATTTGGTTTGGCGCGGCGATGTTGGCTGCCGGCGTCTCAGGTCTGGCGCTGCTGATTGTGGATTGGCGCGCCAAGGGTTTTGCCTGGCGCTTGCTTTGGTCGGTGGTCGCTATTGTCGCCGGCATTTGTCTGCTTCTGCATCCTTGGCCTGGCGCGCTCGCGCTCACCGTCATCTTGGGTGCGGCGCTCATGACCCAGGGGCTTATCGCGCTTGGTCATGCGCTGGCGCACCGTACGCACAAATCGTGTCCGTGGGGGCGCATGGCTTTGGGCGGCGTGCTCGGCCTCGTTCTGGGCGGCTTGCTCATCTGGGCGCTGCCGCACTCGGGAATGATCGCCCCTGGCGTGTTCCTGGCGATCAACCTGATCAGCTTTGGCCTTTCGCTCTTTGCAGCGGCGCCGCCGCGCCAAGCATCATGACGCTCGTCCCGGATTCGAGCGTCAGCTTGCGCCGCGGCTTCATCGTAGCGCTTTTGGTCGCGGCGTTAACGGCCTGCACGCCTCCGCGGCCCCACGAAACCATGTTTGTGCAAACCGCCGATGGCGTCACGGCCTATTTGGGAGTTGCGCCCAGCGCGTTGATCGCAACTCACGCGCCAAGCCATGCGGAGCGGCGCATGCATGCGGGCGTAGGCGGCGGCAACGCACATGTCATGGTCGCGCTGTTCGATGCAGATACCGGCGCGCGCATCGAAGACGCCGCAGTCGAAGCGAGCTTGCGCGGCGAACGCCATCGCGGCGCGCGCCAGCTGCGGCTTGAGCCGATGCGCATTGAAGACGCCCTCGCCTATGGCGGTTTCACGACACTTGCGCGCGACCGCTATCATCTGACCATCGAGGCGCGCCGCCCAGATCGCCCAGCAGCGCGCTTGACGTTCATCTATGATGCGGCCGCGCTGCCTTTGCCTGATTGAGGCACGTGAGGCTTGTTGCGGGCGAGCCCACTAGGAAATACGCGGCAAGAGGAGCAACCATGACGCGCCGTTGCGATGAAGAGAGCGCGCCGGGCGAGGCCGCACACGCGCTCAATCGGGCGTGCCTTTGCCAAACACTTGATGAGACCGCGCTTAGATCGGCGCTAAAGCGGGAGCTTGATGGCGACGCTTTGCTGGGCAATCGGCCCCACCTCTTCTCCAACGTCGCGGTGTTTGTCTCGCGTTCCGAAATCGAGACCATGAGCAAGGTCGTCGCCGCGATCGAAAGTTTGACGCGCCGCCCGGCCTATATCGCGGCGGCTCTGGCGTGGGCGACGCCCATCGCGCGCCACGATCACGGGCCGCGCGGGGTGCTTATGGGCTATGACTTCCATCTGGGCGTGGGCGGGCCGGCGCTGATTGAGGTCAACACCAATGCTGGCGGCGCCTTTCTCAACGCGGCGCTGGCGCGCGCGCAGCGCGTCTGCTGTGAAGAAGCCCAGATCGCCCCGTCCTCGGCCGAGCAGTTCGAGGATGCATTCTTCGCCATGATCGAGGCGGAATGGCGCGCGCAGGGGCGCAGCGGCAGCCCCGTCTCGATCGCGATCGTCGATAATGATCCAAGCACGCAATTCCTCTACCCGGAATTTCTTCTGGCTGCGCGCGCGCTCGAACGCCATGGCGTTAGGAGTATCGTGGCCGATGCGCGCGATCTTGAGTTCGCCAACGGGCGCCTCAACGCCAACGGCCAAGCGATCGATCTCGTTTACAACCGGCTGGTCGACTTTTCCTTGGCGGAGGGCGCGCATGCGCCACTGCGCGCGGCCTATGAATCCAGCGCGGCCGTCGTGACGCCCAATCCGCGCGCGCACGCGCTCTTCGCCGACAAGCGCAACCTAACGCTTATGAGCGATGCTGCGTTGCTTTCCTCATGGAACGTATCTGAAGCCGACATTGCAGCGCTCGCCGCAATCCCTCAGACCCGCCGCGTCACGCCGGACAATGCGCCCGTGCTTTGGGCGGAGCGCAAGCATTGGTTTTTCAAACCGGCGCACGGTTATGGCAGCAAGGCCGCGTACCGCGGCGATAAGCTCACGCAGCGCGTCTGGAGCGACATCCTCGCCGGCGACTATGTCGCACAAAGGTTCGCGCCCCCGGGCACGCGCGCGATTGTGTTCGACGGCGTGCGTCAAGACCGCAAGGTTGATGTGCGGCTTTACACGTACGACGCCAAGATTGTGCTGGCGGCCGCGCGTCTCTATCAGGGTCAAACCACCAACTTCCGCACGCCCGGCGGGGGCTTTGCGCCCGTCTTTGTGATCTAGGCCGCTGCCGCCAAAGCGACAGAGGCCGATCCGCAGCGCGTCTGCGCCAATCTCGCCGCGCCGCCATAGGTATGATCGCGCATCTTTCTGAAGCGCGCGATTTTTCCCAGGGCGTGAGCGGCCCGCCCACGTATAGCCAGATGAGTACGGGCGTCAGCGGACGTTCGGCAGGTCTCCCCCGAGGCCGCCAAGGAGATGCCTCATGAGCAAGTATCACCCGCTTGCCTATCTGCCGACGATGTTCGGCGCGTGTATGTTGTTTATGACAATCTATATCGCCTGTCTTGCCATCTGGGCCTTCTTACCGGGTCTTCCCACGCACGCATTGCTTGCGACCCTCTTCCCGCAATTCGAGCTGCTCACTTTGCCGAGCGTCTTCTACGGACTGGTCGCCAGCGCCCTTTATGGCTGGTTCGTCGCCATCGTCTTCGTCTTCTTCTACAACCTTTGGGGCGGCGTCGTACGTGTCGTCTTTGGCGGCAAGGACGGCCAAGAGAAAGCGCGGGCCGGCGCGCGTTAACGCGCCGTTTGGGCGACGCTTCCCCGCCGTGCGCCTGCCCTCCAGCGCGCGGTCAGCGGCTGGGAGCCGGTGGACGCGCAACAGCCGGTGAGCAACGTCCTTCCGGCGCGAAAGGCCAAAGATGAAGATCGCTGTCTTCGAAGCCGAGCAGTGGGAGCATGAGGCCTGCTTGCGGTTGACGCCAGCGCATGAAGTGTCTTGCACACGCGGCATAGTCAATGAATCCGCCGCCAGCGACCATGCCGGCGCCGAGATTGTATCGCCTTTCGTCTATTCACGGCTCGACGCGCGCGTGCTGAGCCGCTTTGCCCACCTCAAGCTTATCGCCACGCGCTCCACCGGCTATGACCACATCGACCTTGGCTACTGCCAAAGCCGTGGGATCATTGTTTGCAACGTGCCGGGCTACGGCGACTCCACCGTGGCCGAGCATGTGTTTGCGCTGCTGCTGGGACTTGCACGCAAGATCGCTGACGCCGCCGAGCGCACCCGGCGCGGCCGATTCGATCAGGCGGGCCTTCGCGGCTTTGAACTCAAAGACAAGACCATCGCCGTCATCGGCGCAGGGCGCATTGGCATGCGTGTGATTGAAATCGCTCAGGGCTTTGCCATGCATGTCATCGCGGTCGACGACCGGCCGGACGAAACGGCCGCGCGGCGCCTCGGCTTTCGTTATGCTTCCCTCGACGCTGCCCTCGCCGAGGCCGACATCGTCACCTTGCACGTTCCGGCAACGCCGCAAACGCAAGGCCTCGTTTCCGAACGGGAGCTTGCGCTGATGAAGCCGGGCGCCGTGCTCCTCAACACCGCCCGGGGCTCTGTGGTCGACGTG
This sequence comes from uncultured Alphaproteobacteria bacterium, assembly GCA_902826035.1. GTDB lineage: Bacteria > Pseudomonadota > Alphaproteobacteria > Caulobacterales > Aquidulcibacteraceae > Vitreimonas. The sequence continues at coordinate 76,184 of CADEDG010000001.1, read as the reverse complement.
GAGGCGCTGGTGCGCGCCCTCGCCGAGGGGCGCCTCGCGGGCGCAGGCCTCGACGTGCTGCCGCGGGAGCCGCAGTTGCGCGAGGAGGCCGAAATCTTTCGCGCGGATTCCGAGAGCAGCATCGACCTCAAAGCGCTCGTCGCCAACCACGTTCTGCTTCGATTTCCCAACGTGCTGGTGACGCCGCACAACGCCTACAATACGACAGAGGCAATCGCGCGCATCATCGATACAACGCTCGCCAACATCGAGGCATTTGCGCGAGGAACGCCGCAGAACGTCGTCGTCGCGCCTTAGGATCTACCCTAAAACAAGCTGCTCCAGGGATCGCCGCAGCGGCCGCGTATAAATATCCAAGAGCGGCAATCCCGCAGCTCCGCCAAGGGCCGGTCATGGCTTGGCTAGTCACCAATTGGGCGTGGATTCTTCTGACCATCCTTCGCCCATTACGTGTTCGGACATAGTCATGGCGGGCATCGCCACGGCCGTCACGCCGCCCAGCGCGCCGAGGACACGCCAGATGTCCGTCGCGGACACCACGGGCGAGAAATCGGTAGGCGGCAAACCTCGGATCGCGGTGGGCGCGGCTGCTGAAGGCGTCCCGCGCGCCAGCGTAATTGAGAGGCGACTGCACAGAAGGAACAGGCCAAATGTCACACTCCCACGACGAGCGCATCATTGTTGCGCCAGCAGGCCGCGCCGACATGTCGGTCGACCTTGGGCTGCGCCGCTTCATGCTGGGCGTCTATAATAAAGTAGCGCTTGGCCTTACGCTGTCGGGAGCGCTTGCTTACGCAACAAGCATGATCGCGCCTGTGCGCGACCTCCTATTTCGGGTCTCGCCGGAAGGCGCCTTCGCCGGTTACACCCCACTTGGCCTCGCTGTCGTGTTCGCCCCGCTTGTCGTGCTCGTGGGCGCCATGTTCGTCATGCGCCGTCCAAACGCGCGCGGCGCGAGCTTCATATACTGGACGGTTGCCGCTCTCATTGGAGCATCCTTGGGGGTGCTCGGACTTGTCTATACCGGCGCTTCGCTGGTCTCGACTTTTCTTATCGCCGCCGCGGCGTTCGGCGCGCTCTCCCTCTTCGGCTACACCACGCGGATGGACATGTCGGGCTTCGGGAGCTTCCTGCTTGTCGGCCTCGTTGGACTGATCATCGCAACTTTCGTCCAGATGTTCTGGAATCCGCCCGGCTTTTCGTTCGTCGTCAGCGCTGCAGGCGTCCTCATCTTCGCTGGCCTCATCGCCTATGACACCCAACGGCTCAAGAACGCCTATTATCAGCTTGGCGGCGATGCGGCCGCCTTGGGCGCGGCCACCTCTTACGGCGCGCTCAGCCTCTATCTCGACTTCATCAATCTTTTCCAATTCCTGCTCGCCTTCTTGGGCGAGCGACGGAGCTAACCTCGCTGAACCAATCGATGCACTACAAGCGAGATCGCGGCGCTCGTAGTCTTCTCGCCCGACAACTCGCGCCGAGCCAGGCCTCGCCGCACCGGCGAAAGAGAATGGCTAGCGAACGCCCGTCTTCGGTTCAAACGTCAGCTCCGGGGATCGTCGAGCCTCACGCGTATAGCTTGGTGGGTCCGCGCTTCGTCCCCGGCCGATCAGCGCGTTATGGGCTCGCCGCCGGGGCTAGGAGTTGACGACAAGTGTCATTGCGGGCGCCTCGTCACAACGAACCTCGAAAAGGCGGAGCAGGCTCTCAAACCTCCTGGTTCATGCTCTTTTTTACGTCAGCAGCATTTTGGTTTGTGCGCTATCTCCTCGTCGCGCTCTTGATTTTCGCATTGCTCGGCGCGCTTGCTCACTACGCCATCGTCGAACACGGCGTGCATCTGCTGGTGGTGTTGCCGTTGCTGATAGTCGCAGCGCTCCTCTTGGGCGTTTATCCTTTGTGGCGGCGCTCGCGATGAGTGCGGTGGCGAGGACGAGCGGGCGCCAAGATCCAACTGCACCCCAGGCTCGCCTGCGCCCGGTCTCATCGGCCTCGCGCGTCACGCGGCGCTCTCCTGCAGCACGCGAAGGATGACGGGCATGACAAATCACATCACAGACGCGGCGCACATGCTTGATGGCAATCGCTGTGGCCACAAGTCGAGGCGCGAAGAAAGGATCAACGAAGCGTTGGACCAATCCTTCCCTGCCAGCGATCCGCCCGCTTTTCGCCCAGTCAACGGCGCAACACGAAGCCTCCAAAGAAGCCTACGGCTGCGGCACGAAACCGTGAGAACCTGTGGGCCACGTTCGACTGCGCCGGGGCCGCTAGGGCGGCGTGCGTATAATCAGGATCAACATCGCGCCAAGGGAGATGACGGGCATGCATATATTGAGTTCAGGACCGGTGCTGGCTCTGGCGCTTAGCCTCGGCGGCTGCGCCGGCATGGGCCATGGCATGCATGGCGCCCATCACGATGGCATGATGAGCGCCATGTCGGGAGAGCATGGTCAAGCGAACTGTCCAGGCGCCCAGCAAAGCGAACATGCGCCAGCGCCTGCGCCCTCCGGACAAGCGCAGGGCGAGCATCAGCACGCCGATCCGGCGCCAGCGGAATGCCCGCCAGTTGCCTCCGACCCGCATCAACATGGCGAGACGCCGCAGCCGAACTGACGCCTGCGGGTGAGCTCCATGCGACAGCGGACGCGTGCTCATGTGCGCTGAGACGACAAGCGGCGTGTGTGCGCCAAGGCTTGCGTGCAGGCCTCACTCATTCTCGCATCTCGTCGAGAGCATCGCAGTGCTTGCCGAGGACGCCAGCATTGGCAAACCGACAAGCGTGAGCGTTGCCGACATAATGGCGGTGATCGGCCGGCGCTCCTATGGCCCATTGCTCCTGGTGCTCGGACTATTTTCCATCTCTCCGGCCACCATATTGCCAGGCATGACTTCCGCTGCGGCGCTGGTGACGCTGGCGGTGTCTCTACAACTGGCCTTCGGGTCATCGCATCTTTGGCTGCCAGGCATGCTCTTGCGCCTGCGCATCGCTCGATCGTCCATTAAAGCGGCGACCAGTGACGGCTTGCGCAAGTGGGCGCGTCGGCTCGACCGTGTGCTTCAGCCCCGTCTTGTCTTTCTGTCCGAGACGCCGTTCGCGAACGCAGCGGGGCTCTTGTGCGCGCTCGCGGCGATCGCGACCTTTCCGTTGAGCTTAATTCCTTTGGCGCCGCTGATCCCGGGTCTTGCCATCACCGTGCTGGGCCTTGGGCTTTTTGCCCGCGACGGTTTCCTCCTTATTCTGAGCGGCGTCCTCATCGTGGCGGCAATTGGCGCGGCGCTGGCCGCCGCGCTGCCCGTGTGAGTTCGAGACGTTGCGTCCAAGTAAACTGTGAGACGCCGGTCACGCCGGCGCCAGCAGCGCCGCTACGCTAATGGCGTTCGAAGCATGCGGCACGGTGTCTGTCGAAACGACGCGCTCGCACAGGCTCAAGAGCTCGGCGTAGGATTGATCCGCAAAGAGCGCATGCACGGCGACACAAACCGGCTTGGCCATGCCAGCTGCGGCCAACTTGCGCGCAGTCTCGATCATGGTGCGCCCCGAGGAGACAATGTCGTCGACAAGAACGGCACGCCTTCCGCGTAGAGCGGACAGATCAGGCAGGTCAATGCTCACGTCGCGGTCGCCGCGGCGGGTTTTGTTCGAGACGATGTGCGGCGCGCCGGCCCGCCCGGCCACCGCTGCAACCCACTGCTCGCTCTCCGCATCGGGGCCTACCACGAGGGGGTCGCTCACATTGTCTTTGATCCAATCGGCAAGGAGGGGCGCTGCATGCTCTACGCGCGTGGCGATGGTGAAGATTTCGCCCAAATCGCGGCGGCGATGCAGATGCGGATCGACGGTGATGAGCCCGTCGAACGATTGCGACAGCAGGCGGGCGAAATGCGCTGAGGAAATCGCCTCGCCGTCCTTGAACCTTTTGTCCTGGCGCATGTAGGCTAAATAAGGCGCGATGAGATTGACGCGCGCCGCGCCCATCTCGCGCGCAGTTTCGGCGGCGAAGATAAGGCTCAGAAACTGCTCGTCCGGCCGCGCTAGCGTGCAGACAATCTCAACCTCGCGGCCCTCGACCGCCGAGAGAAGCCGAACATAGGCTTCGCCATCGGGAAAGCGGCGCGTCTCGATCGCGCCGAGTTCGGCGCCGGCCGAGAGAGCAAGCGCACGGGCGATGGTCTCGTTTCCGGGCATGGGGAGGTAAAGGCGCGTCACGTTCAAGCCTCGATTTCGAATATGTCTGGGTTGGCCGCCGCATAGTCGAGCGCATAGGCGAGTTGCCCAGGTGCTTGGGCGTGCACGGTCACAAGCGGGGCTCCGGCGACGACGCCGTCACCTAACCGCACATGCAACACAATTCCGGCGGCGGGATCGTCGGGCGCGCCCGCGAGCTTAGCGAGGCGGGAGATCTTGCGATTGTTGATGTTGGTGAGAATGCCCGAACGGGCCGCCGCCCATGGGCGCGTGAGCGGCGCGCTCGGAGGCGTGCGCATGCCGCCCTGCGCTTCGCAGATGGCTTGAAACTTCGCCCAAGCGCGCCCGTCGTCGAGCGCAGCGCGCGCCAACTCATACCCTTGTCCGTTGGGCGCCGTTCCTGAAAGCTCAAGCACCGCGCCCGCGATCGCGAGCGCCCGCTCGCGCAAGTCTGTTGGCGCATCGGCAGCGCCGACAAGCACGGCGAGCACGTCGTTGGCTTCGAGCGCCGGCCCGATGCCGCGTCCAACGGGCTGCGCGCCATCGCTCAATACAAAGCGTGTCTTAAGACCAAACGCCTCGGCGACGGCGGTCATGTGCGCGCTCAGATCGCGCGCCGCCTCCTGCGTACGGATCTTCGCTGTGAGCCCCACAGGCAGATCGAGCACGACGTGACTGGCGCCCGCGGCGATTTTTTTGGACAGGACCGAGGCGATGAGCTGACCTTCGGTGTCGATATCAAGCGCGCGCTCGATGCGGATGAGCACGTCATCGGCTGGCGAGAGGCGCACGGCGCCGCCCCAGGCGATGCAGCCGCCTTCGGCCTCGACGACGCGGCGCATGGCGGCAATATCGAGATCGACGGGCGCCAACGTCTCCATTGTGTCGGCCGTGCCCGACGGCGAGGTGATCGCGCGCGAAGAAGTCTTGGGCATGAGGAGCCCCAAGCTCGCGACGATAGCGACCACGATTGGCGTGGTGCGATTGCCAGGAAGGCCGCCCACGCAATGTTTGTCGACCACCATCACCGAAGGCCAGGAGAGACGCTCGCCCACTTCGACCATGGCGCGCGTGAGCGAGGTGATTTCATCGAGATCGAGCGGAAAGGCCGAGCACGCCGCGATAAACGTGGCGAGATGAATGTCGACATAGCGACCACCGGCGATGTCGCCGATGATAGAGCGGAACGCGCGCTGATCGAGGCGGCCGCCATACATGCGCCGTCGCACGTCAGCAAGCGAGTCAAGCGGCGGCGCATGACTGACGGCTATGTGTTCACCATCGGCTACGGCCAGGCGTTTCCACGCCGCCTCGGACAACCCTGCTTCATCGACAGTCAGCCAATCGTTCTCGACCTGGTAGAGCGTTGCGATCACGCGCCGATCACCAGCGGTCAAGAGCACGCGAGCGCGCGCGGACAGCCCTTCGGACTTGCAGACGTGACAATCGGTGCGCATCAGAACGATCGCGTCGTCTTGCGAGAGAAGCTTGAGGCGCTTGGCCACAAGATGCGAAGCGTGTTCGCCCTCCCTGGTCGTTGGCGCGGCGCTCATGCGAGTTCATACCTGCGCTGATCATCGACAACCGCCGCGTCCCAGCCGAGTTCGCGCTCGATGCGCACGCGCAGCGCATCGGAAGCGTCCGGCTCGCCGTGCACTATGAAGGTGCGGCGCGGCGGCTTTTCAAAGCCGCTCAGCCAGCGGATGATCTCGCCGGCGTCGGCGTGGGCTGAGAGTTCAGGCAGGTTGGCGATTTCAGCCCGGATCGGAATCCATTGGCCAAACATCTTGATCTCGGTTTCACCAGCAAGCAGACGGGCGCCTCGCGTGCCGACGGCCTGATAGCCGGCAAACAGGATCGTATTCTTGGCCTCGGGCCCGAACGCCTTGATGTGGTGCAAGACGCGCCCGCCGGTCGCCATGCCGCTGCCTGCAATGACGATCTTGGGCATCGGATTTGACACAATGGCCTTTGAGTCTTCGACATCGCGCACATAGGTGGCGATGGCGCAGGATTGCTCGCAGGTCTCGGCTGAAAAGCGATGGTCGTCTAAATGGCCGCATAGGAGTTCGGTCGCATTGATCGCCATCGGACTGTCGAGAAAGATCGGCACGGACTTGATGCGTCCCGCGCGCTTCAGCATCCACAGATGATAGAGCAGCACCTGGGTGCGCCCGACCGCGAACGCGGGAATAACGACGGTGCCGCCGCGGCGCACCGTCCGCTCCACGACCGCGCCCAAGGCTTCCATCGGATCGTTTTTGGGATGGATGCGGTCGCCATAGGTCGATTCAACGACCACATAATCGGCCGCGTTCACCGGGGCGGGATCAGGCATGAACACGTCATCATAACGTCCCAAATCGCCGGAAAATACGATTCCGCGCCCTTGCCAATTGAATTCGACCGTCGCGGCGCCGAGGATGTGGCCTGCACGGCGCAGCTGCATCTTGGCGCCGCCTTCAACGCTTGTTTCCGTCTCGAAGGCGATCGCCTTCAGCTGCTTCAATGCGGCCTCAGCGTCGCGCACGGTGTAAAGTGGAAGCGCGGGCTTATGCTTTGTGTGGCCTCTACGGTTGGCGTATTCGGCGTCGTTCTCGGCTATTCTGGCGCTATCCTTCAACAGGATGTCGCAGAGATCGGCCGTCGCGGAGGAGCAATAGACGGGGCCCCTAAAGCCGTCGCGCACGAGCTTCGGGAGATAGCCGCTGTGGTCCAAGTGCGCATGCGTCAGCACCACCGCGTCGATCGAATCCGGCGGGATCGCCAGCGGCGCCCAATTGCGCTCGCGCAGGACCTTGAGCCCCTGGAACATGCCGCAGTCCACCAGAACGCGCCGGCCATCCGCCTCCATGAGGTGCTTTGAACCGGTGACAGTCCCAGCAGCGCCAAGGCTCGTTAAAGTCAAAGTCATGTCGTTGGCTTCTTTCTATTGAGACGGAGCGCGCAGAACACTGGGGTCGCCGCGCCCGTCGAGTGCGGTCATTTCGACCTCCGACAAAAACTCCTCGCGACCACAGCCGAGGATGCGAGCTGCGGCCTCAAGCGCATGCGCCCAGGTTGAGCGATTGGCGAACAGCATACCGAATACGTCGAGTGTGCCGCCCCGATTGATGAAGCCAAGCGCGCTCGTGCGCGAAGGTCCGGCGCCGAGCCGGCGCAAAGCCCCAAGCATAGGCTCAGGGCGAGTATGGGTGAGAAAAACGCGCGGCGTCTCGTCCGGGAAGAAATGTCTGCGCTGCGCCTCACTCGCGGCATAGGCCGTTTCGATGTCGTCGCGCCCGGCGCGAAAGCGGGCGGGCTCCACAAGCGCGGTGACGCATGCTGAACGGCCACGCGCCATTAAGCGTTCGCTCGCACGTAGGGCTTCCGCTGTTTGATAGGCGCCAATCGCGACGAACTGGAGGTCAGCCTCTCTGGGGTCGCCCAGGAGATGCGCTGCGCCGTCAGCCACGGCTTGTTCGGCGCGCGCCCCGCTGAGGAGGCGAGCCACAGCGCGTTTGGGCGTAATGAGACAGGCGATCTGACCGTGCGAGGCATAGACACTGCGAAGTGCGGCCGCCGCGGAATTGGCGTCGATCGGAAAAAGCACGCGCGCGGTATCCGCCATTTCACCCAGCAGCGCCTCGGGCAAGGTCGGATCCTGGTGCGATTGTTCGTTCTTAGCGTTTTCCCAGGTGTGTGACGTAGCGATGAGCGCCACCGACAGCCAACGCGGCGGCGCGCCGATCTCGCGCTGGCGGCGGGCAAAGATGATGTCTTGGCGCAGCGCCCCCAGCATTTTCATGGCGAAGGCTTCGTAGCTCACCGCGAGATTGAGCCCGCCTTTGTTGCCGAGCGCCGCACCAATGACCGCTTCCTCATTGAGCGCAGTAATGACGGCGCCGTCCACGGCTTCCGGCGCGCCCGGTTCGGGCGCATTTACGCGGTGGCGCAACAAGTCGAGCGTTGCGCCCATATGATTGCTTTTCAACTCGTCTGGGTTGCCAACGCGCACGCGTAGATTCGGATTGGCTTTGACGATCTCAACAAAAAGTGCGTCGAGCGCCTCCATGGCGCAGCTTGCGCCCCCCTCGGGCGCCCAAGCCGGCTCAGGCAAGACCGGCGACGGGATAGACCTCATTGCCAGTGGATGGCGGCTTTCGCGCGGCCGCTCTTGCGCATCGTGCACAGCAAACGCCTGCGCCGCCGCATCGAGTTCGACTTTCGGCACAAAGAGCGCGCGTGCGCCTTCATTGAATTGCCGTCGCGCCTGGGCGTCGGCGCGCGGATTTCCGGCAAGCGGCAAATTGTGCGCGCGATTTGTGCCCGCCCCCGGAAAGCCATAGCCCTTGACGCAGCGCGCGATCACATAGGGAAGCCGCGCTGGATAAGCCCGCTCCGACATGGACGTGAAATGCGTGAGCGCAGATTCGGCTTCGATGATGGCCCAGGCGTAGGCAAGCGGATCGTGACCGTCGATGATGATGGGATCAAAACCGCTTAACCGCAGATGCTGAGCGAGCCACTCCGCGCCCCCCTCCTGGCCGATTTCGGTGCGCTGCTCGATGCGCCTGCCATTGAGGATCATGACGGGCACAACAAAGCCGCTGTCTTCGGCGCGCCACCAACGCGGCGACCAGTCGGAGCCACGCTGTTCTTCGAACGCCCCGTCGCTCAAGAACGCGACCAAGCGCTCACCCGGCAAAGGCATGTGAACGTATTGGGTTTCGGCAAAACCCAGATAACCGCCTTCGGAGACGCCGCCTGCAGTGTGCGGATTGACGTGACTGCCGAGCGGCGCCGCTGGGCGCCCATCTGACGTCAACGCATAGGAATAGAAGTCGGCCGCGAGCCGCGAGAGGCCAGCTTCGCTGCGCCCGTACCGCCCCTGTTGAGCGGGAGAGACATCCTCCAAGAGCGCGTTGACCGCTTCGATCGCGGCCACGCAATGGCCCTGCCCTAAGATCCAGGCGCGCGTCTTTCCGCTCAGCGCATTGGCCAGATGATAGCCGACAAAGGCGATCGCGGCGTTGAGCGAGCCGCCCACGTGTCCCTCGGGTTGGCCCTTGAACACCTCAGCCGGGAGTTCGGCGCCGCTCACATCGACACGGGTGGCATAGCTCATGTGCGCCACGACCCACATCGCGGCGTTGGCGAGGCGATCGGCGGCGGCGCACAGGGCGAGCGCCGCGTTTCGATCGGCGAGCGCGCCCTCCGTCCAGTGCCGCGCGACGAGATTTTCTATTCTCTCGACGGTTTCCGGCCGGTGGCGGATCACGCCATAGCCATCTCGCCACAGATCGTCCGGTGAAGCTGGCACGACAATAATCCGGATTGGGGCCGGCGCACGCCCTTCAGTTCCGCCTTCAATCTATACGCACGCCAGGGTCCACGCCCTGACAGAGGCCTCAGCCTAACTAGGTCCTGTTAGGAGAGCTTGGGTCTGGCGGGCGATCTCGCCTTCCTCGTCGCTCTTTCGGACTTCAACGATCACGGCTGCGGCAGCGGAGGAAATCACGCATGCGCCCGATTCGTTGCGCGCCGCGTCGAGCGCCAGGCCCATGAAGGCGAGGCCTTCGCATATGTTGGCGCGTACGCGCGGCGCATTTTCACCAACTCCTCCAGTAAACACGACCCGGTCGACGCCGCCCAGCACGCCGGCAAGCCCCGCAAGCCAGCGTCGGCCCGATTGGCAAAACACATCGACCGCTTCACTTGCACCCGCCTCGGTCGAGGCAAGCAATTCAGCCATGTCCGCGCTCACACCCGATATGCCGAGCAGACCAGAGCGGCGATGGAGCAAATCCTCAACTTGGTTTACGGACAGACCTCCGCGCAGCAGGTGCATAACCGCGCCGGGGTCGATGTCGCCGCTTCGCGTCGCCATCGGCAAGCCAGACACGGTCGAAAACCCCATCGAGGTCTCAATGCTGCGTCCGCTCCGAATGGCCGAGATCGACGCGCCAGCACCCAGATGGGCGACAATCAAGCGTTCGCGGCCGACATCGACGCCGTCGCGCCGCAACGCCGCAAGGATCGATGCAATGGACAATCCATGAAAGCCGAAGCGGCGGACACCGGCGGCAAACAGATCCCGCGGCAGCGCCATCATCGCCGCCGCTGTGGGTAGATTTGCGTGGAAGGCGGTATCAAAGCAGGCGATCTGGCGAGAGCGCGGCCAGCGCGCACGCGCCGCCGCGATGCCGGCAAGATTGGCCGCTTGGTGCAATGGCGCCATGGCGGCCAATTCCAGCAATCTCGCCTCAACATCAGGCTGAAGCAGCGTGGGCGCGACGAAGTCGATGCCGCCATGGACGACGCGGTGGCCAATCGCGACCGGCGCAGCCGGCGGCGCGGCGTTGAAGAGCGCCTCAAGCGCTTGGCGATGATCGCCGGCAGGCGCTTGATCAATAGTCTTGCTCTCACCAGCGCGTTCGATGGTGAGTTGCGCTTTGGCGCGGCCAATGCCGCTCAGATGCGCACGCCAGGCCAAGCGAGGCGCAAAGCACGCAACGCGCACGCTCGATGAGCCGCAATTGACCGTAAGTATGGAACCCGTCGTCAAGGCTGCCTCAACCGCGCGATTGATCCAGGTCTCCGGAGATGGCGCTAGCGGCGCGGCATGGCGCTGCGTTCCATCTCGGCTGTGAGCAATTCACGCGCCCGGTGGACGCGATATTCAAGCGATTTGACCGAGCATCCAAGGGTCGCGCTGGCGGCTGCTTGCGAGAGACCATCGACGGCGGTCAGCATCAGCGCCTCGCGCAGATGCTCCGGCAAGGTCGCCAGCGCCCCGCGCAGCATTCGCAACTCATCGCGGCTCACTGTCTCCGCTTCGGGCGATGGCCGCTCATCGGCGACGCGCAAATCGTCGCCGTCGGGACAGTCGCCCCAGAAAGCTCGGCGGGTCGCGGCGCGGCGCGCCGCGTCACGGCACTTGTTCAACGCGATGGCGTGCAGCCAGGTCTTGAACGAGCGCTCCGGATCGAAGTTTGCCATCGCGCTCCAGGCTGCCACGAAGGCTTCTTGAACGATATCGCTTGCCGCGTCGGCGTTGGCGACGCGCCGGCGCACGAAGCGAAACAGATCGTCTTTGTGGCTTCTCATCAGCGTGCTGAATGCCGCCCGATCGCCGCTCCGGGCGCCTGCAATCAGATCATCGAACCCGCCGGTGAAGGCGACGCGTCGCAGCGGCGAGCGGGCCTGCCCCGACTGCACCAAAGCCTGAGCCGTCATGCGTTTCATGGTCGCCTCGCAGGCCGCCAAAACCGGGACCCCATGACAAGGTCGCGCCTAACCTGAACCCGTGCTTTGCTTTGGATCAACCTCCTGCAAGTGCGTCTTGAGCGTCTCATTCTTGATCTGCCGCAGCGCGATGGGCTAGCTGTTCCAGGGGCGCGCCTCGCCGCGCGCGTATAGAAGAGCGTGATCGCCCGGAGGCTTCCCTGACCGACCTTGATCGCCAACTCGCAGCCTTGGGCCGGGTGGACATCGACACAGCATTGGACGGACTGGAAAGCGATGTCTGGGCTCGTATTGACGCGCGCGCGCGACACCGCGCCGGCGCTGGCGCCAACGGCGCGGTCGCCGGGGTCTGCGCCCTCGTCCTGATGGTCAGTTCCGCCGTTGGCGTATCGACGGCCGCCGCGTCGGCTACGGTCGATGTTGGACCGTTTGCGCTCGATCAGCCCTATGCGCCCGCCACTGCCCTCGGCCGATAAGTCATGTTGAAAACCTGGAAGCTGCTGGCGCTCGCAGCACTCGTGGGGCTCGGCTCCGGGCTGGGGGGCGTGTTTGTCGGGACAATTCTCACACGTTCCGACACCCATCGGGACACGCTCGACGCCGCGGTTCATCGCGAACTTGATCTGACGCCCGAACAGGACCGGCGTCTGGAAGCGATCGAAGCCGGTTACGCATTGCGCCAAGCGGCCCTTGACGCCGAGCTGCGCGCGGCCGCGCGGGATATCGCCGCCGCCGTGGTCGAGGATCACGCCCAGAGTGAGCGCCTCAGCCAAGCGATTGATCGGTTTCACAACGCCATGGGCCAAACCCAAAGAGACGCTATCGCGCACGTCTTCGAAATGCGTGCTGTGCTCAATGCCGATCAACAGGCGCGGTTCGACATGATCGTGCGTGAAGAATTGTTGCGCGGCGTGGACGAAGAATGAGCGGAGGCCGCCGCTTTCGCGATGCGAAGGAAACCAAGAATGGCGATCGACGCGCATGGGGTTCGATGAAGCTGGCGCGGAAGAATGGCCCACACCCGTGCTTTCGTAAGACTGCATCTTCACCGGAAAGCCTGGTTCATTCTTGGAGCGCCCTTTGAAGGAAAGGACGCTGCGGCGGCGCAATTATTACAGGCAGCCCCCTCCACGACCGATTGGGCGCCCCCGCTCGCCCATTTTGTGGCCTTTCGCCGACCTCAGGGGGACAGACAAAAACGGTGTCGTTTGGCGCTTGCCTATCAGTGTTCCGCACTCGCCGGGTTGGGCGGCGGACATTCGCACTCGCCAAAGCCGTGGATGACGCACACGGCGCAGAGTCGCAGCACCAGCTCTCTTAGCCGCGCCCGCGCGCGGTGTAAGCGGACGGTCAGCGCATTTAAGGTCAAACCCAGATTCGCGGCGACACTCGTCCGATCTCGGCCCTCGAGATCGATGTTTCTAATGAGCGCCGCATCCTTTGCGGCAAGAGCATCCAGGAGCGCCAGCAAACACGCGCAAGCAGCGCTGTCCGCTTCTGTCTCGGCTGCGAGAGAGCTCAGCTCCTCGGCTGGCGCTTCGCGCGCCCGTCGCCGGGCGAGGCCGCGATAGTGATCGGCGATGGCGGTCGCCAGTACGCGCGACAACCAGGAACGCGCCGCGCCGCCCTCTTTCAGATCGCTGGCTCGTTCCAAGGCCCGGGCGCAAAAAGCCTGCAGCACTTCGTCGGCATGATTTGGATCGCCCAGCCTGGAGCGGAGGTAGGCACGGATCTTGTCGAGCCCCTCTTCAAGTGCGCGCCGCACATCAGCTTCTGGCAAGTCGCTTGGGTCCGCAGCCATGGGATTGATCGCCTCTTCCGAGGACACTTTTGCGGCTAACCGAGCGGAAGCCAAGGGCTGCGGGGCGGCTGGACCGGTTGGCGGCAGCGTTCCGCCCGGCCAACGCCCGCAGCAAGGAGCAAAAGCGATTAGCGAAGGCGCCGCAACTCAGCGGCGAGATCCAGGTTTTCCCAAGTGAAGCCGCCTTCATTGTCGGGCAGACGGCCGAAATGGCCGTAGGCGGCGGTGCGCGCATAGATCGGGCGATTGAGCTTCAGATGGTTGCGGATCGAACGTGGAGTCGCGCCGCCGATCAACTCTGGCAATTTCGCTTCGAGAATCGCGGGATCAATCGTGTCGGCGCCATGGAGATCGACGTAGAAGCTGGTCGGCACAGCGACGCCGATCGCGTAGCTGATCTGAATGGTGCAGCGCTGTGCAAGGCCGGCGGCGACAACGTTCTTCGCCAGATAGCGGCAGGCATAAGCGGCAGAGCGGTCCACCTTCGTTGGGTCTTTGCCAGAGAATGCGCCGCCGCCGTGCGGGGCTGCGCCGCCGTAAGTGTCGACGATGATCTTGCGGCCGGTCAAACCACTATCGCCATCCGGGCCGCCGATCTCGAACTTGCCGGTTGGGTTGATGTGCCACTTGGTTTTCTTGGTGATGAGCCCCTCAGGGAAAACCGAAGCGGCGATCGGCTTTACGAGTTCGGCAAAGCGCGACTGGCTGTAGCTCTTCTCGCCCAGTTTTTTCTTGTGCTGGTGGCTGACGACGATGGCGACGACCTCGACGGGCTTGCCGTTTTCGTAACGTAGCGTGACTTGGCTTTTCGCGTCCGGCTCTAGTTCCGGGCGTTCGCCGCTGTGGCGCACTTCGGCGAGACGCTTCAAAATGTTGTGCGAGTATTGCAGCGTCGCCGGCATCAGCTCCGGCGTTTCCTCGCAGGCGTAGCCGAACATGATGCCCTGGTCGCCGGCGCCTTCATCCTTCTTCGCCGACGCATCGACGCCTTGGGCGATGTGCGCCGACTGGCCATGCAGATAGTTGGCGAAGCGCGCCTTCTCCCAGTGAAAGCCCTTTTGCTCGTAGCCGATGTCCTTCACCGCCGTGCGGACCTTCGGCTGCAGCGACGCGATGATGTCCTTAGTGAAGGCCTTGTTGGCGGCCTTGTCATTGCCCGGCTTCCCGGCCCGCACTTCACCGGCGAGGATGATGCGGTTAGTGGTGACCATGGTTTCGCAGGCGACGCGGGCTTCGGGATCGGCCTCGATGAACGCGTCCACGACGGTGTCGGAGATGCGGTCGGCCACCTTATCCGGGTGGCCCTCTGACACGCTCTCGCTGGTGAAGATATAATTCTCGCGCGACATACGCCCTCTAAACGAGTTTCCGGGATGGTTGGCACACAAACTGAACGTAAGGTCCGGTGCGTTTCCTGAAGCAGTATTTGTGCCTACCCCGCCCGAGCGAGGGCAAATCTATTCGTCACAGAATGACGAAGCGCGCCTGACACCCTTGCACACGCCGCGATGGTCGGAGCTCGCGCAGTGCACGGCGTGCGGGGTTCGAGGTCGCTGCGCGTATATCTAAGTGAGCGCGCCAGTTTGGATCATTTTCCCCGGCCCCTCCCGCACGCCCCGTGCTCCGGATTGTGCGCGCTCGCATTGATACGCTTCGAGAGATCGGGGACATTCCACAGCGCCTTGAACAATTTTCTTGAGCGTAGCGACACAAGGCGCCAGGGCGCGTTGCGGCTCAACTCCCACACTCAGTCCGACGGGACGGACGGCCACGCGGGCCGCCCTTCCCGCTCAGCCGGCCTCAGACCCGCAAAGAGCCCAGGCGCAGAGAGTTCGCGATAACCGATACGGACGACAACGCCATCGCCATGGCCGCAATCATCGGCGAAAGCAGCGCCCCGGTTATCGGATAGAGAACGCCCGCGGCGATCGGAATGCCGGCGATGTTGTAGGCGAACGCGAAGAACAAGTTTTGGCGGATGTTGCGCATGACCGCACGCGAGATGATGCGGGCGCGGACGATGCCGCCAAGGTCGCCGCGCAACAGCGTAACGCCTGCGCTCTCGATCGCCACATCCGTACCCCCGCCCATAGCGATGCCGACGTCGGCCGCGGCGAGAGCGGGCGCATCGTTGACCCCGTCACCCGCCATCGCCACCACGCGCCCCTCCCGTTTAAGGCGCTCGACAATGCGCGACTTGTCTTCCGGCAACACCTCGGCCTCGATCTCATCGATGCCAAGGCCGCGCGCCACCGCCTCGGCCGTGGTTCGGTTGTCGCCGGTCAACATGACGAGCCGCATGCCTTGAGCCCGCAAGGCTTCAAGCGCCGCCAGTGTCGTCGGCTTTACCGGATCGGCGATCGCAAAGAGACCTGAAAGCGTACCGTCGATGGCGACATAGATCGCAGTTGCACCGTCGCGTCGCGCGGCGTCCGCTTCGCTCTTCAAGCCCGACGCGTCGATGCCCTGTTCGTCTAGAAAGCGTTCCGCACCGATCACAATGATGCGCCCCTCAACGACGCCGAGGACGCCCTTGCCAGTGGGCGAGTCGAATTCTGTCGGCTCGACAAGCCCAACGCCACGCGCTTGCGCTGCTGCTACAATGGCCAAGCCGAGCGGATGTTCGCTGCGATTCTCAAGGCTTGCGGCAAGGCGCAGCATCTCATTCAATTCGCCGCCGCCGACGGTGTGAATGGCGGTCACCGCCGGCTTGCCTTCGGTCAGCGTGCCGGTCTTGTCGAGCACAAGCGTATCAACCTTCTCGAACCGCTCCAACGCTTCGGCGTTCTTGATGAGGACGCCCGCGCGCGCGCCGCGCCCCACGCCCTGCATGATCGACATAGGCGTGGCGAGCCCCAGCGCACATGGGCAGGCAATGATCAGCACCGAGACCGCCGCGATCAGGCCGTAGGACAACGCCGGCGATGGGCCAAACGCCCACCAGGTCAAGAAGGCGATCACGGCGACCACGATGACGGCCGGCACAAACCAGCCCGACACCTTGTCCGCCAACCGCTGAATTGGAGCACGCGACCGTTGGGCCTCAGCCACCATCTGGACGATGCGCGAGAGCATCGTGTCGGCGCCGACGCGATCGGCTTCAATGACCAATGCGCCTGTCTGATTGAGGGTCCCGCCGATGACGCGCTCGCCGCCCTCCCGCGTCACCGGCATCGATTCGCCCGTCACCATGGATTCATCGATGGAGGAGCGACCGTCGAGCACCATGGCGTCGACGGGAATTTTCTCACCCGGACGCACGCGCAGGCGATCGCCCACGACGATCTGATCGAGCGGAACTTCTTCTTCGACGCCATCGCGCAGACGCCGCGCCGTTTTGGGCGCAAGATCAAGCAACGCACGAATAGCCCCGCCGGTGCGCTCGCGCGCTTGCAGCTCAAGCACCTGACCCAACAGAACCAGCACCGTGATCACGGCGGCCGCCTCGAAGTAGACAGCAACGAGACCATGCGCGTCTCGGAACTCCGCCGGAAAGAGCGACGGCGCAAAGAGCGCGACGACGCTGTAAAACCACGCCACGCCAGTCCCCAGCGCAATCAAAGTGAACATGTTGAGATGGCGGGTTTGAAGCGAGGCCCAGCCGCGCTCGAAAAACGGCCAGCCGCCCCACAGGACGACAGGGCTCGCCAGCGCAAACTGCAACCAACCGTTCCAAGCCGGCGGCACGAAGCCATCGATACCAAGGAAGTGGCGGCCCATTTCGAGCGCCAGCACCGGCAAGGCGAGCGCCGCACCGATCCAGAAGCGGCGCGTCATGTCGATCAGTTCCGGATTGGGTCCGGCGTCGGCGCTGGGCATCATCGGCTCAAGCGCCATGCCGCAAATCGGGCATGAGCCCGGCCCATCGCGGACGATTTCGGGGTGCATTGGGCAGGTCCATTTCGAGCCGGCCGGAACTGTCATCGGATCGACGGCCGGCGCGCCGTGCGGCGCATGGCCGTGCGCATGGCATGAGCCGGCCTCATCTGCTGCGGCAGGCTTGGCGCAGCAAGCGTGCTCGCCGGCGGACCTGGTATATTTCGCGGGATCAGCCTCGAACTTGGCCTTGCAGCCAGCACTGCAGAACAGCACCTCTTGGCCTGCGTGCATGAGCCTGTGCGGCGTGTCAGGCTTGGGCGTCATGCCGCAGACGGGATCGCGCGGCGCGCCACCGGCGGCTGCTTGGCTCTTATGATCGTGGCTGTGGTCGTGAGTGTTCATAGCTGATAACGCGAGCGCTCGCGCTCCTGGTTTGACTTGAAAAGCAGCCTGCACCTTCCCACAATGGGAAGGTCAATGGGATTAATTCACGAGCGAATTCAGAATGAACATTAGTATGGCCGCCGAGCAATCGGGCGTATCGGCGAAGATGATCCGCTATTATGAGAGCATAGGCCTGATTGAAGCGGCCGGCCGCCGCGACAATGGCTATCGTGACTATGGCGACCACGAAGTTGCGATGCTCCAGTTCGTCCGGCGGACCCGGGATATGGGTTTTTCGCTTGAAGAGGTCGCTTCTCTGGTGGCGCTCTGGCGCAACCGGCGCCGATCGTCGCGCGAGGTGCGCCGCCTTGCCGAAAAGCACTTGGCCGACATCGAGGCGCGCATGGCCGAAATGCGAACGGTGTCGCGGACGCTGAAGCGGCTCGTCCATGCCTGCCACGGCGACGATCGTCCCGAGTGTCCGATCCTTGATGATCTCGCCGCCCCGAAAACCACGGCCAAGGTCGCGCGCCGGCCAGGCCGCGCTAGGAAGGTGAAATGAAGGCTCGTAGTCGCTCATGCAGCCCGGCCTCCAATGCCTTGATTTCCGTTTGCACGACCTTTGCGTAGTGAACGCGCATATTGATGAGTTGGTCGCACTGTAAAATGAGCGCGCGATGATCCATGTGCTCGATGTCATGGATGAAGACGCCAAGACCTGCAGCGCGCATCAGGTCATCGTTCATCGGCCCGTAACTGATCGAAAGCACGGGACGGCCCATTTTGAGGGCCGCAATCTGCACGTGGTAACGCGAAGCTACGACCAGGTCAGTGTCGGCGACCACATTCAAGATGTCCTGATAGGAGCGGACCTCACGCTCTGCGTCGCTCATCAACGCATAGCCCAAGCGCGCTTCAAGATCACCGACGGCGATGAGATCGGTTGGCCGCTGACCGATCAGAATACGAACCTTATGTCCCTTGAATTTCAGCCATTCGATGAGATGGGCCATGCTTTCGATGTAGGCGCGGTAGATTTTTTCGTTGGTGCGCCAGCCTCGATAGTTCATGATCCCGACGCCCACGACGATTTGTCTGGCGCCGTGATCGCTTGGTGTTGGGGCGGGCAGCAAGAAGGCGATGTCGCCGCTAACCTGGCTCGCGGTTTCGTCCACTCCTCGCGCACTCATGTAGGCGCGAGAGCTTTCGTCACGATAGCAACGCCTGGTCGCGAGCTTCGCCGCCCAAACCATCATCAATCGGCTGACCGGATTGATAACCGGGCCCGCACCGACGCAGGCAAACCAAACGGATGCGCCCTGCAGGCGCGCAGCAAGAATCCAACGGAGGAAGCGGCTGGGCCATCCCCACGGGCGGTCGCGGAAATCATGAATAATGCCCGCGCCCGCGACAACCAACAGATCACAGCGCTTCAGGGCTCCAAAACATGCCCACCAATTCAACCAAAGGCTGGGCTGGCGCAGTAGCAGCGTATCGAGCCAACGCGGCAGCAGCGGCGGAAACACTCTGAGACTGACCGCCGGAATTCCAAAGCGCTCCGACGTGATCATGGGGTCGGCGCAAACGGCTAGAATCGAGGCGTTGGTGAAGGCGGCGCGCAGCCACCCGAGCGTCGCCTCGAAACAAGCGTCGTTGCCAAAGTTGCCGCCGCCATACGTTCCAAGGATAATTATGCGCCGCCGCCAGCTCATCGTAGCCGCGTCAGGCCGACGCCGGGTAACTCGCAAACACGCTTCGTCCATCGCCAAAGGCGACAACATCGAAGGCGTCGCGCCGCCCATCGGGCATTTCCATCCCCGGCGAGCCCGCGGGCATGCCCGCAACGGCGAGCCCGCGCACGCCCGCGGGACGTTCTGCAAGCAAGCGCATGATCTCACGCGCGGGCACGTGACCTTCGATCACAAAGCCTGCGACCTCCGCGGTATGACACGAGGCCAGATCTTCGGGCACGCCGAGGCGGCGTTTCAGCGCGCTCATATCCGCCTCGTTGACGAGTGTCGTGCGAAAGCGCCCGCTTGCACCCATTTGCTGGGTCCACACCTCACAGCAGCCGCAACCGGCGTCGCGGCGCACCTGCATCTCAAGCGCTTGCGCCTCTTGAGCGCAGCCGGGGGTGACGGCGGAAACGAGCAACAAAACGGTGGTGGAAAGAAGTCGGCGACGATTCACGTTGCTTATCCTGTCTTCGTTAGCGCTTTTGCACCATTGCGATCAGCGTCCAGCCTAAGCCCGCGCGCGCCATGGCGTTTTCGAGACTCCGTCCAAACAGCGCGCGCATAGCGCGCTTGGCTTTGCGCCCAAGAATGAGCCTATAAAAACCCTTGTTAGCCGTGGCAGAAATAGTTCGAAGCTGACGTATCTCAAAGTGCGGCATCAGCAACGCCCTCAATTCATCGCGATCGACCCAATTGCGCAATTGTTCCGGCGCGGGCGGGGGCACGTTGTTGTGGCGTTCAAGCACCGGTCGGTTTTGCGTGGCCAGCATGAGCATGCCGCCGGGGCGTAATAGACTGGCGAGCTTTGCCATAAAGGCCGGGTGATCGGCCACATGCGACAAGACTTCGAGACTGACGATCACATCGTACTCCCCGGTCCCCAAGTCGAGCTCCATGAAGTCGCCGGCGACGAACTTGACGTCCGGCACACGCTCGGCGGCTTCGCGGAGTACGCCTTCGGAGAGGTCGGTGGCGGTCACATGACCGAATGGTTTTAGCGACGGGCAGAGCCAGCCTGCCCCGCATCCGACCTCCAAAATTTTGAGATCGGTGCGTCCGATCCGGGAAAGCCACTGCACCACCAACTCGCGCTGGTCGGCGGAAATATCAGAAAGCGGGCGCTCGTTCTTGGCCGCGTTCCAGTCGTTCCAATACGCCTGCTGAACGGCAATCGGTTGATCCATAAGCTGCGCTCCCTCGCCCGGGGCGGTTTTCCACCCTTCCCTCTTGCTACGCAGCACCGGTCGAAAACCCTCAAGTGAAGGCCGCTTGAGGGTTCCGGCGTATTCGTGCGTATTGCTGGTGGAACAAGAGTTGGAAACCATGACCGTCGACCTTGAACGATTGCTCCTTGCACTTCGCGAACGCCCGCTTGACCGCAGGCTCGATCAGTTGGAGCCGAAGGTTTGGGAGCAAATTGAAGCCGCGCGCATGATCGTCGGGCCGCCCCGCGCCTGGCGCTGGCAAGCGGCCCTAGCTGCAGTAATGCTGACCTTCGGCGCCTTTGCTGGCGGCGCCTCAGCGGCCCGCCCCGCGATCGATTTCTCGCCCTTTGCGGTGCATGCCGCTTATGCGCCTTCGACCTTGCTCGGGGATGATCGTTGAGACTTTCGGGTCGGGCCATCTTGCTGACGGCGTTGGTGGCCTTGGCGGCAGGTTTCGGCGGGGTCTGGTTAGGCATGAAGGCGCTGGCGCCGGGGCCTGCACCCTCAATGCACGATGTCGTGCATCACCGCCTTGATCTAAGCGGCGATCAACTCGCTAGAATCGAGACGCTGGAAGGCGCGTTCGCCGCCCGCAAGCACGCGCTTGAACTTGAAATGCGCTCCGCCAACGCCGAGCTGGCCGCGGCCATCCGCGAAGAGCATGAGAACGGTCCAAGGGTCGCGGCTGCGGTTGAGCGATTTCATGACGCGATGGGGCGGCTACAGACCGAAACCATCGCTCACATGTTTGCGATGCGCGAGGTCCTGAACGATGAGCAGAAGGCGATCTTCGACGATACCGTCGTCGAGGCGTTAACCGCCGAGCCCCAATGAGCGTCCCCTCGCCCGAAAGCGATGACGCATCGCTCGTGGCAGCGGCGCTCGGGGGTCGGGAGGCGGCATTTTCTCTGCTGGTGCGCCGTCACAAGGAAAAGGTTTACCGGTTCGTGCGCTCCTACGTGGCCGACGCCGACGAAGCCTATGACCTCACCCAGGAGGCGTTTGCTGCGGCCTGGCTTGCGCTTGCTCGCTACGATAAGGACCGTCCATTTCCGGCATGGATCAAGCGGATCGCGCTCAATAAATGCCGTGACTGGGCGCGTCGCCGCGCAGTTCGTCGCTTCTTCTTTGGCGCCGAGAGCATCCAGACATCCCCAGACATCGCCGCCGCGACAGACGCTGACGACGAGACCTTGCAGCGCAATCTGACCCGGCTCGATTCCGCGATTGCAGCCTTGCCCGCGGGTCTGAAAGAACCTTTGCTGCTGACAGCGATCAGCGGGATGAGCCATCACGACGCCGCGCGCGTGCTGAGCTTAACACCCAAAGCCGTCGAAACCCGCGTTTACCGCGCCAAACTGGCTCTCGCACGGGCGCTGCGCGATGAATAGCGTCGCCAAATGGCGGGGCGCAGCCCGCATCGGGCCGTGGTGGGCGGCATTCCTTGGCGCCGCGGGCGACAATGGCTTTCATAGCCACCACGCAATTCAAGCATTTGCTGGCCCCCACGCACTGCTCGTGGACGCAAGCGGCGAACATCACGGCCAAGGATTTGTAGCGCCCGCCAATGTCTCTCATCGCGCAACGGCGGCCTATCCCAGCAGTTTTCTCTACGTCGATCCCGACAGCACATCCGGGCAGCGGATCGCTCGTGCAATCGGCGATCGGATCAATGTGCTTTCCCCGGCCCAAGCAGCAGAACTGGCCGCCATCGTCGAAACCTCGATCGCTGATGAAGGCGCCGATCCAGCCGAGCGACTAGCCGGTTTGTTGGGCGCCGCAGAGATAGCGCCGGCCCGCGACGCCCGCATTGGTGCAGCGCTTGGCGCCTTTCACGAGAGCGACGCTCCCCTTGACGCGCGCGCACTCGCTCGCACCCTTAATCTCTCGCAATCGCGCGCTGCCCATCTTTTTCGCGACGAGATCGGCGTGCCGATCCGGTCATTCCTGCTTTGGTCGAAGCTCCGGCGCGCCTTCACCGGCATCGCTCAGGGATTGTCACTCACCGAAGCTGCACATCATGGCGGCTTTGCCGATTCGGCTCACTTCTCGCGCACCTGCGCGCGCATGTTCGGCGCAAGCCCGCTCACCATCACGGGCGCGGTGAAATTCGACGAGGCGTAGCTGTTTCGTTCAAGCGCACGCCTGCCGAACCCGCGAAATAGAGGCCAGGAGACATTTCGATGCGCTTGGCCATTCGCTACCTCGCTTATCCCCTTGTCATGGCTGCTGTGGTCTTGGCGGCGACAACGCTCGCTGCGTCGCCAAGCGCCGCACTGGCGTTGCCAGCCTTAACGCTCGCGGGCGTTCTTGCGGTCGGCGGGCTTGAACGGCTTTCGCCTTACCAGCAGGCCTGGACAAAAGGCCATGGCGATCTTTGGGCTGACGTCCAATACAATGTGCTGGGCGCTGGGCTCATCCAGGCGAGCGTCCACTTCATCTACCCGCTCAGCACCACAACGCTGTCGTTAGGCATTTGGCCCAATTCTTGGCCACTCTGGGCAAGCGTGTTCGGTGTTGGCGCCATCATCGATTTCGGCCTTTATTGGATGCACCGCTGGAGCCACAATTCGCGATTTCTGTGGCGCTTCCATCAACCGCATCACAGCCCCGAACGACTTTATTGGCTGAACGGCGAACGCCGCCACATCGTAAGCGCCCTTATTCTGGCGACGCCCGGCCTCCTTGCAGCAGCATTGCTTGGCGCGCCGCAAGCAGCGCTTGCCGGCTGGTTCGCAATCCTGCCTGTGCACCTAGCATTCCAGCACGCCAATATCGACTACACGTTAGGTCCAGCGCGGCGTCTGCTCGGCGTCGCCGAGATGCATCGCTGGCGCCACAAACGCGATTACGAAGACGCGCAGGTGAATTTCGGCGAAGTCTTTCTTATATGGGATTGGCTGTTCGGGAGCCTTCACGACGCCCCGGAGCGGATTGGACCCCACGATTTGGGTTTGAGTGACGCGACCTATCCGAAGGGGTTCTTCACCCAGCACGCCGCCCCGTTCGACCCTCGGCGCTAAGAGTGTTCGCCCGCCTATAAGGCTCTGCGCGCTTTGGTCTGTCACTGCGCTCCATTTGAAGGTCAAACCAATGAACAACGCTGGCTATATTCCCGCGCTCGGTCGCCGCGAATGGACCGGAATGTATGATTGGGTGATTGCGGCCATGACGCGCGAGCGGGTGTGGCGATCGCTTGTCCTTACGACGCTCAACCCGCGAGGCGGCGAGGTCATCGTCGATCTGGGCGCAGGCACCGGCTCGCTCGGCATCATGATCAAAAAGCGCGCGCCTGGCGCGCGCCTTGTGGCAGTCGATCCAGACCCTGAAGTGAGGCTCATCGGCGAACGAAAGGCCCGCGCGGCGGGAGTCGAGATCGAGTACCAAACCGCCATGGGAGACGCGCCCGTCGGCTCGGTCGGGGCGGCCAGCGCTGATGCGGTGACATGCTCGCTTGTGCTGCACCAATGTCCGCTTGAAACCAAGCAAAGCATTCTTGAGAACGCGTTTCGGCTGCTAAAGCCCGGCGGGCGGCTCGTGCTTGCCGATTACGGCGAACAGCCGACGCCTTTGATGCGCATGGCGTTCTGGCTCGTTCAAATGACCGACGGCTTCGAGCCGACCGAGCACAATCGCCGCGGCGCGATCCCCCAACTGTTGCTGGCCTGCGGCTTTAAGCGGACCGAAATAGTCGAGCGCGTGCCCACCTTGACTGGCCTGATTTCGATTTGGCGCGCCACAAAGGAGGTCTAAACAAGCCAACGGTCGCCGCAAAAGCGCGCGCGACAACACTCTTGAGCGCTTGCGCGAACCCGCGCGGCAGCGGCGATTCGCCTGCAACGCAAACGCGCAAGCGGCGATCCGCAAGCAAACCGCCTCTTTCGTCGCAGCCGCTAATTTGCAGGCGGCCGGGGCGCACGTGAAGACGAGTGATAGACAACGATGCGCCACTCGCCGCCACGGCGCTGCAACATGCTGGTAGCAACGCCGCGTCGCGCAATTGGCGCGCGCGCCGCAGCTTCAGGGAACGTGATCGCGTAGGTGTAGACTTCGCTGGCATAAGCGAAATCGCCTGCGATTTCGAAGTCGGTCTCAAGGCCGTCAAAATCGAAACTGGCGATCTCGTGCAATTCTGGTCCCAAGTGGTGGGCAAGATAAGTGGCAAAATCGCCCTCCACGCCGCCTTGCTCAAAGACCTGCGATTCCGGCCAGAAATAGCGCGAGGCCGCCTCGCCGTCGCGCGCCTCAATGGCCTGGCGGTATCCTGAGAGAACCGCTTCCACGGCTAACTCATCGGCGCTGGGCTGGGCCGCCGCCGCGCCCGCCATGGCCCAGGCTGCGACAAAGATGATCACCAATTTCTTTAGCATCCGCATCTCCCCTTGGCGCTGTCGCGCCCATTGGGTTTACGCGCCAGTTGCTGATTTCCCGCATCCTGGCGCCAGTCTCAGGCGTACGCGCTGAGGGATCGCGCGGGAGGGCGCGTATTCTTAGATACTGTCGGGGTCTTCTCAGACTGGAGCATGCTTGTGCGTAAGGCGCTGGATCGTCGAACTTTGTTGAAGGCCGCTGGCGCAGGCGCCGGATGGCTTGCCTTTGACAGCATGATGCCTGCATGGGCGCAAACCGGTTCCGCCGGGATCGCGCCGGCAGTAACGACCTTGGCCGGCCCCGAGGTCGCACTCAATGTCGGGCACTCCCCTTTTAGCGTCGGCGGGCGAACAGGTCACGCCGTCACCATCAACGGCACGCTGCCAGCGCCGCTGCTGCGCCTGCGCGAAGGTCAAAACGTCCGCCTGTCCGTCACCAATGGGCTGGAAGAAGACACCTCGATCCACTGGCACGGCGTGCTGCTGCCGTTTCAGATGGACGGCGTGCCAGGCATCAGCTTTCCCGGCATTCGCCCTGGCGAGACTTTTGTCTATGAGTTCCCGATCATCCAAGCGGGCACGTTTTGGTATCACAGCCATTCAGGGCTCCAGGAAGCGTTGGGCCATTACGGGCCGATCATCATCGACCCGGCCTCGCGCGATCCGGTCGAATACGACCGCGAGCACGTTCTTGTGCTATCGGACTGGAGCTTCATGCATCCGCACCAAATTTTGGCGCGCCTCAAGCAAAGCCCCGGCTATTTCAATTATCAGCGCACCACGGTGGCGGGTCTCTTTTCAGGCGAAGACCGCATGAGCGCCGCCGACCGCCGGATGTGGGCTGAAATGCGCATGGACCCACGCGACGTGCTCGACGTCAGCGGCTCGACTTACACCTACCTCATCAATGGTCACGGCCCCGAAGAAAACTGGACGGGCATTTTCCGCCCCGGCGAGCGGGTGCGGTTGCGGATCATCAACGCGTCAGCGATGTCGATCTTCAATGTGCGCATTCCGGGCCTTGCGATGACCGTCGTGCAAGCCGACGGCGAGAATGTGCGCCCCGTCGAAGTCGATGAATTTCAGATTTCGGTCGCCGAAACCTACGACGTCATCGTCACCCCGAGCGAAGACCGCGCTTACACAATCGTCTCAGAAGCGATCGACCGCTCCGGCATGGGCCGCGCGACCTTGGCGCCGCGGCTTGGCATGAGCGGCGAGATTCCGCCGCTGCGTGAAGTTCCCAACCTCACCATGCGCGACATGGGCATGGACATGGGCGGGACCGGCGCCATGAGCCACGACATGTCGGGCGGCATGGCCGGTATGGATCATTCGGGCATGGACATGAGCGGCATGCAGATGGAGGGCATGCAAATGGGCGCCGCGGATGACGGCGCGGGCGGTCACGGCGCCATGAATATGCGCGATCCAGAGAACGCGCCGCCGGATATGGCGGTGGGCGTTGGCGTGCAGACAATCGCGCCAATGCCGCAGAACCGGATGGGCGAGCGCCCGCTCGGCCTTGAGAACGTCGATCACCGCGTGCTCGTCTATACCGACCTTGTCGCGCTCTCGCCCAACCGCGATCGCCGGGCGCCGTCGCGAACGATGGAAATTCATCTGACCGGCAACATGGAACGCTTCATGTGGGGCTTTGACGGCCGGCGTTTCAGCGAACTCGTCGAGCCGATCCGGTTCGCGCGCAACGAACGCGTGCGGGTTACGCTCGTCAACGACACGATGATGTCGCACCCCATTCACTTGCACGGCCATTTCTTCGAACTGGTCAACGGCCATGACGGACATCAACCCTTGAAGCACACGGTCAATGTCGCGCCCGGCGGACAGGTGACGTTCGACTTGACTGCCGACAATCCGGGAGACTGGGCGTTTCACTGCCACCTCTTGCTGCACATGCATGCCGGCATGTTCAACGTGGTGACTATCCGTCCTCTAGACGGAGAGCTTTCGTGAGATTCTTTGCAGCCACCCTTACGCCGCTAGTGCTCGCGGTCGCGAGCCCCGCGCTCGCGCAAACGAGCGATCACTCCGCCCATCAACAAACCCCGCCAGCGGAGCAACAGACGCAACCGCCCGATCCGCACGCGGGCCATGATATGTCCGGCATGACCACGCCGCAGACCACGCCGGACCCGCATGCGGGCATGCCGGGCATGGCCATGCCCCAGACCGCGCCAGACCCGCATGCAGGCATGACCATGCCGCAAACCACGCCCGATCCGCACGCTGGACATGACATGTCCACGATGCCGGAAATGGCCTGGCCGCAAACGCCGCCCGCTGAGGCTCATAGCGGACACGACATGTCCGCGATGACAGCGATCCCCGAGATCGAGACCAGCGCGGACAATCCCGGTCGCCCGGGCGAACCGCCAGCGCCGGCGGTTGCGAGCAGCGAACCGGCGCATGCCGCCGATCTTTATTTCGATCCTCGAGCGATGGCCGCGGCGCGCGAACAATTGCTCGCCGAAAACGGCGACATCCGCACCAGCGTCGTCATCATCGATCGCCTTGAAGCCACTTTTGGCGAGGGCGCGGACGCCTATGTCTGGGACGCACAGGGCTGGTATGGCGGCGATATTCATCGCTTCTGGTGGAAGAGCGAGGGCGAAGGCGCGTTCAACGGCGAACTCGAGACCGCAGAGATAGAAGCGCTCTACAGCCGCGCGTTCACGCCCTATTTCGATTTCCAGGCCGGGGTTCGCCAGCGTTACACGCCGGATGCCGATCGCACCGATCTTGTCGTCGGCGTGCAGGGCCTCGCGCCCTATTGGTTCGAAGTCGACGTGGCGGCCTTCCTCTCCAACGAAGGCGAATTCAGCGCCCGCGCCGAAGCGGAATACGATCTGCGCCTGACGCAACGCCTCATCTTGCAGCCGCGCGCCGAAATCAATCTGTCGGCCGAAGATGTTCCCGAACTTGCGATTGGCTCGGGCGTAACGAGCGCTGAACTCGGCGTGCGTCTGCGCTATGAAATTCGCCGCGAGTTTGCGCCTTATGTCGGCGTTGAATGGTCAAGCAGCTTCGGCGACACGCGCGATTTTCTAAAGGCGCGCGGCGAGGATCCCGAGGATGCGCGCCTGGTGCTCGGCATTCGCGCTTGGTTCTGATGAAGACGCATATGGAGAAGCCAAGATGAGAAAGATCGCGATCATGGCGGTTGCCGCCGTTGCTTTGGCGGCCTGCCAGCCAGCCAATCAGGACAGTGCGGCGCCGGCAGACAGCGCGGCGGTCGAGGAACCGGCTGCGGTAGCGCCGACGCCTGCGCCAGAGACCGCACCTCCTCAACCTGCTCCTGAAGCGAGCACGCCTGCGCCCCAGCGTCCACGCGCCCAGCCGGCGCCGGCGCCAACGCCGCCGCCCGAACAGACAATGCCCGACCACGACATGTCGGAAATGCCCAACATGGAGCATCCGCCAGGGCATCAATAATGCTGTGAAGGCCGCGCCGTCAGCGCGCGCGATGTAGAATACTAGACACCGGGGGGGGACATCGTGAATCTCGCACGTTTGGCGTCGTTCGTGCACAAATGGCTGGCGCTGCTGGTCGGGGTGCAAATCGTTTTTTGGGTGGTGAGCGGATTTGTCTTCACGATCATCCCGATCGAACAAATTCGCAGTGAACATCTCATCCGCCCGGCTGAAACAGTGCGAACGCTCACTGTTTCGAACGCCGCCGCATTGGCGCAAATCCGCGACGCGCAAGGCCGTGCGCCGGTCAAGCTCACGATCGAGACGCGCCCGGTCATGGGCGAAGTCATTGTCGCCGAATTCGCCGATGGCGCGCCCGCGCTCTTGGACGCTTCAACGCTGCGGCAAGTGTCGCCGCTCGACGCCGAGATCGCGACGGCGATCGCGCGCGCGCACGTCACACTTGGCGACGCTCCCGAACGTGTCGAACTCATCGAAGCCGAGAGCCCTGAATATCGAGGCGCCCTTCCGGCTTGGCGGGCGCAATTCGCTGATGGCGGGTTGGCGGTCTATGTCGCGGCCAATACCGGCGCGGTCACGGCGCGGCGTTCCGACATGTGGCGGCTCTACGACACTCTGTGGGCGCTCCACATCATGGATTGGCAAAATCATGAGGACTTCAATCACCCGCTCATCATCGCTGTCACCGCCATCACGCTGCTGTCGGTGATCGCCGGCATCGTGCTCATCCCCTACCGCATCCGGTTTGGAAGCGGGCGCCGGCGCAAAAGCGGGCCTGCGGCGAGCGCTGGCGCCGACGGTTGAGGGATTGGCTATAAGCGCGCGTATGAAGGATGTGAGCGGCCCCGACGCTCACCAACGGAGAATTCGAAATGAAAGCCAAACTTCTGGTCAGTGCAATCGCCGCGGCGATGGTGTCAAGCTTTGCCCTGACCGCGCCTGCCCTCGCCCATCAAGGCGAACAACATCAGGCCGTGCCGCAGACGGCGGAGGGCGAAGGCACCGTCACCGCCATCGACGCGCAAGCCGGCACAGTCACGCTCAATCACGGTCCCATCGCAAGCCTCGGTTGGCCGGCCATGACGATGACCTTCCGCGTTCACTCAGCTGCGGTGCTGCAAGGCGTGAGCGTTGGGCAGCGTGTTCACTTCGAGCTTATGAACGACAATGGCCGCCCGATGGTGACGGAAATCCACGTACTTTAGGCGGGCCAATACGTCGCACGCGTGGGCTAACGCTCGCGCGTGCGGCGCGCTTTTGAGGGGAACAAGATGGCGCACAAGAAATTGACGGTCCGCATTGCGGCGATGCTGGCCGTGACGCTTTCGCTGCTGCTCTTCACCCCTCAGATCTCCTTGGCCCACAGAGGCGAAGAACATCCCCCGCAGGCAGCGCAAACCGACTCATCGCAAACCGCGCCCGAACACGACATGGGCGCTATGCAGCCCGGAGAAATGACGTGGCCGAGCGCCGAAGGCGCGGGCGGGATGATGATGGATCATGATGCGCGCCCGACGACCTTGTCGGGCCGGATCATACGCTGGCTCGGCGTGTGGCACCCAGCCGTCATCCATTTTCCCATCGCTTTGTTGCTGACTGTCGCCTTCCTCGAAGCGGCGGCGGCGTTTCGGCAAAAACCCATCTATGCGGCGAGCAACAAGATCCTGCTCGCCGTGGCGACGCTCGGCGCCTTCGCCGCCGCGCCTTTGGGCTGGGCGAACGCGGGCCTGCCTGCGGCCGACGATGAAGCCGCTTTGGTGCTGCATCGCTGGATCGGCACTGCAATCCCCTTCCTCATCATGTTCGTGTGGTGGCTCAAGAAGCCGGTTGACGAGGCCGCGGTGCGTCTAGGCGGGCGGCTCTATGAAATCACGCTTGCACTCACAGTGCTGGTGATCCTCGGCCAGGCCTATCTAGGCGCGGAGGTCACCCACGGCGCTGGGCACTTGGCGTTCTGACGACCGAGGCCACGTTGCGCGCGCATGCTTGCAGTATCCCCGTCGTCTCTGACTTCGACGACAGAAAGTCCCCATGAAAGGCTTCCCGGCGTCGGAAAGCCAACTTCCGTGGTCGCGTGCGCCACCCTTTTCCTCCGAGCGCGCGTCTCTAGGCCGACCGTGTCGAAGGCTTTAGAGCAAAGCGGCACTCGATACGCGCGGACACGCGGGCTATCAGGATGGCGAGCACGCGGGGGGGCGCTTGGCGGCCCAGCACATGGTACGTTTGCGGTCTCATGCGCCCGGCGCAAAGGCGCCTAGAGCTTTTCAATGACATCCTGCAAGAGCATTCGAACTGGCCCCGCGATTTCGGCGAGGGCCGGATTGTGCACTGCTTGCATCGAGGCCACCGGATCCACCGCCGCGATCTCGACCCTTCCCGGCGCTTCCTCGCGCACGATCACGTTGCACGGCAGCATAGTCCCGATCTTGGACTCGGCCTGGAGCGCACGGTGGGCATATTCGGGATTGCAGGCGCCTAGAATGAGATAGGGCGCCATCTCAGCGCCAATCTTCGCCTTCAGGGTCGCCGCGACATCAATCTCGCTCAGCACGCCAAAGCCGTGCGCCGAGAGCGCGGCCTTTGTGCGCGCCACCGCCTCGGAGAACGGCGCGTCGATAACCTTCGAGAAATAATAGCTCACGGCTCAAGGCCGCGCTTGCATTGGCCTGTCGCACGCCATCGCATCGGCGATCGCCTTCTGCTCGGCGCTCAGCGATGCATACAAAGGCGAAAGCGCCGCGCGAAGGTCATGAAGGGAAGTAAGATGGGTCGACATCATCGTTTCATGATGCTGAAGACGCTGGGGCAACGGCATGGCGCCCATGGAGCCCATCGCTCCCATTCCCATCGATGACGCGCTCCGGCGATAAGCGTCGGCGTACGTCGCCCAGAGCGCTTCCTGCGTACCCGTGATCCGCAGCGTTGCGTGCAAGGACGCCAAGCGCGCGTCAACACTTGCGGTCGAGCCTGGGCATCCGACCATCGGTCCCATCGACATCATCATGTCGCCACCGTGCATCATTCCGCCTTCATGCTGCATGCTGGATTGACGCCCGGCCATGGCGCCGCCGGGCGCGCCGGCGCACGCGCTTATGACGAGGCTGAGCGCTGTGGCCGCCAGAGTGCGGGTGAAGGTGATACGCATGGGTTTGCTCCGATTCGGGCTAGCGCAACGACTGACCAGCCACGTTGGCTTGCGCCTGTCATTGCGCTCAATCAAGCAATCCCAAGCTCTGCGGTTCCGTTTCGATCAGAGCCCCGCCTAGCCTATTCGCGCTAGCATCGCCGCAGCCTTTGAGCGCCGCCGTGGGTCGTCATACCCTAAGACGCCGTCCGGCTGACCTAAGCCTTCAATTTACGCTTCCATTACCGGGAACGAGCCCGAGCCCGAGCGCAGACGCCGCTCATTAGACTGACCCAAAGGGCGGCTCACGCTGAGCACAAAAACGTGGAGGCCGCCCAGGTGATTCGAACACCCGACCTTCGCATTACAATTGCGCTGCTCTACCACTGAGCTAGGGCGGCCCCGGCACTCCAGAGCATGACCTGCGTCGCCAATGCTCACAAGCTAGGTCAACGAAGCGGTCAGAAAGTTTGCTGGCGGCATGACATTCAGCGACGGCGCGCGCGGGATTTGCTGGCGTCGTGCGTAAATGACAGAGGGCCGCGCGCACGACGAACGCCGCGGTGGAGCTGAGATCGAACCCATGACGGAACGAAGCGCGCGCATCGGCCCAAGGGCGAAGAAAGCGCTAGCTGCGGTGACGGTGGCCGCCGCTGTGTTGGCATGGCTCTATTCTGCGGGCCCCTACCGCGCGGTCGCGCTCGACAGGCGCGCGCTTGCGTCCGCCGCGCCTAACGCACTTGATGACGCTTCCGGTGTGCGCGTTGCCACGCCAGACGCCTGGCAAGACCAACGCCAGCGCATCGTGGCCGCACTGCAAGCGGAAATCTATGGCCCTCTGCCCGCAGAAGTTCGCGCGCGCGCCGTGCGGCGCATTTCAATCGCTGCTGGCGACGCTGGCGGCGTTGCTGGCGTCGAGCAGATCGAGGTCGAGGTTGGCGATGGTGTCCAGTTTAACCTTGTCCTGGTCATGCCGCCTGGGGATGGACCGGCGCCGGTCATCGTCATGCAGAACTTCTGCGGCAATCAGGCCGCGTTTCCCGCACGCCCCCGCGCAATAGCGGGGCCGCGGAACCAATATCCAATCCCCTGCCGGCACGGCGCCTTCGATCCTTTGCATCAAGCCGCGTTCGGGCGGTGGATGCTGGGACCTCCTTTCGCGCGAATCGCCAAGCGCGGCTATGCGCTTGCACTTTTCTATGGCGGCGATGTCGTGCCTGATCATGCGCCGGATGCGCCTGATGCCTTGCGCGTGTTGGATGCCGATGGCGCGATTGCAGCCTGGACCTGGACACATGCGCGCGTCGTCGATGTCATCGAGGACGATCCGCGCTTCGATCACGAGCGGATCGTCGCTTGGGGTCAGTCACGGTTTGGCAAAGTCGCGCTGCTGGCCGGCGCACTTGATCCACGCATCGATGCCGTGATCGCATTGCAGTCAGGCCGCGGCGGCGACGCATTGACGGCGCATCGCGCCGGGGAGAGCGTCGCTGCGATTACGCGGATTTATCCGCACTGGTTTTCGCCGCGCTACCGCAATTATGCGCGGCGAGATCCGCCCGTTGACCAACACCAATTGCTGGCGCTGATCGCTCCGCGCCCTCTCCTCATCGGGCACGCCGAGCGCGACGCTTGGGCCGATCCTCAAGGCGCCTATATGGCGCTGGCCGGCGCGCGCCCGGCGTTTGACCTGCTAGAGGCGCCGCCGCCCAGATTTGCGCTGCGCGGGGGCACACACGGGATCAACGACGCCGATTGGCAAGTCACGTTCGATTTTCTCGATGCGCGCCTGCGTTAGACACAAAGGGGCGCTCAGCCGCGGCGATCAAGCATCTGCTTCATGGTCGCGATCTCCTGGCGCTGGCTCTCGATGATGGCGCCGCAAAGTTCCCGGATCTCGGCGTCGCTGATCGAGGCCTCCTCACACATCAGGATCGCGCCCGCATGGTGGGGGATCATCGAGCGTAAAAACTCGTCGTCACCAATGGCGCCTTGTTCACGGATCGCCCAGAATGCGCCGACCAGCACAAGCGCGCTGCCGGCCAGAATGAGGGCGTTGGTCCGCTGGTTCGGATACATCGAGGCCATCAATACGATCTCGATGGCGACCATCGGCGCTGCCATTAACGCGGCCATATAGGCTTGATTGAGGTTGGGGTAGACGTTCGCGAAGCGATCCACCATCGCATACATCAGCGCATACATGGCGACGAAGGAAAGCAACGCCATGATCGCGAGCCGGGCGTAGGGCTTATGGTGGCTGCCTGTTGCTTCCATGACGAGACTCCATCGATCGCGCCACAGGGCGCCTCATTCCTCTCCAACGGCGCCCTGGGCGTTAGCGTTCCAATCCTCGCCACTTTCAATCCGCATGCGGGATGTGCGCGCCGCGTGGATCGCCACCCATCGAGACCGAAGGACCGAAGCGGCGCGAAACGCGCTAACGTTCTCGCCGCCTCGCCACTGACGCCATCAGTCCTCGCACGGGCGCCCGCTCAAGGCGTGCGCGGCCTGATCGCAACGCGCGCGCAAGCCTTCATCGCCGGGCGCGGCGCGCAGCGCCTCACGAAGCTCGCGGCAGTGCTGGGCCAACGCCTGCTGACTGCCGGCCTGACGATGGCGGTGTCGGCGCGCCGCACACGCATCGGGCGCGGCTGCGCTCGCCTCTGCGCGCGAGACGAAGTCGCGATGGTTCGGTTTATGGTGCGCGAACGCGGGTTGAGCGACCAGCGCCATCGCGGCCGCAAGGATAAGAACACGCATGATGATCCTCGTACTTGTCTTGAGATTGAAGTGAGCGCGGTCCGGGGTTTCCTCCGGGCGTGCGCCAGCGCGAGAAGCGTTCAACCGAGACGAGGCACGGGAGGATCGTGCGAGCGATAGCCGACGCGAACGCGCTGCGAGGGCGAGCGGGCAAAATGCGGGTGCGGCGGCGCGGGCAAAGCGGCTGCGTTCTCCGCGAGCGCTGCTGCTACAGCGCAAGCTGTTGCACAGCAGAGGGCGCACGCCTTTTGGCCCTCCTCACATTGGTTGTTCATTGTACAATCGATCGAAACGCAGGCAGGGGCCTGATGCGGGACACAGGCGCGCGCAGACTGCGGCGTAAGCGCCATGATCAAAGCGAGGCTCAACACAAAGAGCGCTAGTGTCCGCATCAGGGTTCGTCCACCCTTCACTACTGATACGCACCAGCCGGCCTTTCCCCGCGGGCCTTCAAGCGCTAATCCTTGCGAACCGCCGTCACAACCGTGCTTTCAACGGCGCTCTTCAGTTCAAACTGGACGCGATCGCCGACAGCGATCCCCTGCAGGATCGCTGGATCCTGCGCGGTGAATTGCATCTCCATTGCAGGCCAATTGATCGCAGCGATCGCGCCGTGATCGATCGAGATTGTGCCGGCTGCCGCATCCACGGCCGTCACCGTTCCCGTCGCGCTGACTGGCGCGGCCTCTCCCGCTGCCGCGGCGGGTTCGGCCTGGTCGGTCGCTGGGCTCTGCGCCCCATCGCCAGCGGGCGGCGTGCAGGCTGCGCCCAAGAGCGCGGCGGTCAGGACTAGATGTCTCAGCATAGCGTTAGCCTCCTCACTGCAAAGCGATCTGCGGAGCCGATGAATTCGGAGATGGGTGCTTGAGTTCCATCCGCCGGATCATGAGATAGGCCGCCGGTATCACGAACAAAGACAGAAGCGGCGCAGACAGCATGCCCCCGACCAGGGGCGCAGCGATGCGGCGCATGA
Source organism: uncultured Alphaproteobacteria bacterium (assembly GCA_902826035.1). Taxonomy (GTDB): domain Bacteria; phylum Pseudomonadota; class Alphaproteobacteria; order Caulobacterales; family Aquidulcibacteraceae; genus Vitreimonas. The sequence goes on along the minus strand of CADEDG010000001.1, from coordinate 41,140 downwards.
CTTCCGCGCCTGCGCCGCCGGTCCACAGGATGGGGAAGAGGCCGGCCAAAATCACCGCGACGGTCATAGCCTTGGGGCGCAGCCGCAGCAGTGCGCCTTCGCGCACGGCGTCGGCCACCACGTCCGGCGTGATCGTCTCGCCGCGTTCAACGCGCTCCTTGAGCGCATTCTTCAGATAGATCAGCATGACCACGCCAAATTCGGCCGCAAGCCCAGCAAGAGCAATGAAGCCGACAGCGACCGCGACGGAGAAGTCGTAACCGAGGAGATAGACCAGCCAGATGCCGCCGGTGAGCGCGAACGGAAGGCTGGCCATCACGATCGCCGCCTCATCGAAGCGGCGGAAGGTGAAATAGAGCAAGAGGAAGATGATGAAGAGGGTGGCCGGGCCTACGATCAGAAGGCGTTGGGCCGCCCGCTCAAGATACTCGAATTGCCCGGAATAGGCGACGCTGACCCCCGCCGGTAGTTCCACCCTGCTTGCAACGGACCGCCTCAGATCACCCACGACGGAGGCAAGGTCGCGCCCGCGCACATCGACATAGATGAACGCCGATAACCGGCCGTTCTCGCTGCGGATCATGGCGGGACCGTCGGCGATCTCGATATTGGCGACTTCGCCAAGCGTGAGACGCAAACCCGCTTCAGTCACAACCGGCAGCGCGATCAATCGGTCGAGCGTATCGCGCACTTCGCGTGGATAACGCAGATTGATCGGATAGCGCGCGCGCCCGGCGATCACCTCGCCGATGTTTTCTCCCCCAATCGCCCCGGAGACCACCTCTTGAACGTCGGCGACGTTGAGGCCGTAACGCGCCGCGGCGAAGCGGTCGATCTCGACATTGACATAGCGCCCGCCCGAAATGCGCTCAGCAATTGCCGAAGAGACGCCTGGAACAGTGCGCGCCACCGCCTCGATTGCACGAGCGGCCTGCTCGATCGAAGCCAGATCAGGGCCGCCTACCTTGACGCCGATCGGGCTCTTGATCCCGGTCGCCAGCATGTCGATGCGGTTGCGGATCGGCGGCACCCAGACATTGGTAAGGCCAGGCACGCGCACGGTTCGGTCAAGCTCTTCGATCAGACGTTCTGGCGTCATGCCCTGCCGCCACTCAGAGCGCGGCCTCAGACGAATGGTGGTCTCGAACATTTCAAGCGGCGCGGGATCGGTGGCGGACTCAGCGCGCCCCGCCTTGCCGAACACGCTCTCCACTTCCGGCACGGTGCGGATGAGCCGGTCGGTCTGCTGCAGCAATTCCGAAGCTTCGCCCGCCGACAAGCCCGGCAAAGCTGTGGGCATGTATAAGAGGTCGCCCTCGTCCATCATCGGCATGAACTCGCCGCCTAGGCGCGACAAGGGCCAGGCGGTCGTTGCAAGCGCGAGCGCCGCGATCAGCAGCACGAGCTTCGGCGTCGCCAAAGCGAAATCGATTGCCGGCCGGTAGAGCGAGGCGAGCCACCGATTGATTGGATTTGCGTCCTCGTGAGGAATCTTGCCGCGGATCCAGTAGCCCATCAGCACAGGCGTCAGCGTCACCGCGAGCGCCGCGGACGCAGCCATCGCATAGGTCTTGGTGAAGGCGAGCGGTGCAAAGAGCCGCCCCTCTTGGGCTTGCAGCGTGAACACGGGCAGGAACGAGAGCGTGATGATGAGGAGGCTGAAGAAGAGCGCAGGGCCTACCTCGATTGACGCGTCGGTGATGACGCGCCAGTGGTCGGCGCCCTTCGGCATTTCTCCGTCGTGCTCGTCGCGCCATCGTTCGAGTTTCTTGTGCGCATTCTCAATCATGACGATGGCCGCATCGACCATGGCGCCAATGGCGATGGCGATGCCGGAGAGCGACATGATGTTGGCGTCGACGCCTTGCACACGCATCACCAGGAAGGCCGCGCCCACTCCCAAGGGTAGCGTGATGACGGCGACGAGCGCCGAACGCAGATGGAAGAGGAAGAGCGCGCACACGAGGGCGACGACGATGAATTCCTCGGCGAGTTTGCTGGTGAGGTTCTCGATCGCGCGGTCGATCAGATTGGAGCGGTCGTAGGTGGTGACGATCTCCACACCTTCAGGAAGGCTGCGCTGAAGTTCTGTAAGCCTTGCACGCACGGCGGCGATCACCTCGCGCGCATTCTCGCCGGCGCGGATGATGGCGACCCCGCCCGCGACCTCGCCTTCGCCATTAAGTTCGGCGATGCCGCGGCGCATCTCGGGGCCTATCTGCACCCACGCGACATCGGATAGCCGCACGGGCACGCCCGCGGCGTTGACGCCGAGCGGAATGGCGTCGAAATCCTCAAGCGTGCGCAAATAGCCGGTGGCGCGCACCATGTGCTCTGCTTCCGCCATCTCGACAACGGCGCCGCCAGCTTCGCCGTTGGCGGCGCGCACAGCATCGGCGACGCGCTGTTGGCTAATCCCGTAAGCGGCCATGCGCTCGGGATCCAAGACGATCTGGTACTGGCGCACCATGCCGCCAATCGAGGCGACTTCGGCGACACCTGGCACGCTCTTCAATTCAAAGCGCAAAAGCCAGTCCTGCAGGCTGCGCAATTGGCCAAGATCATGGCGGCCGCTGCGATCGACCAGCGCGTACTGGAACACCCAGCCAACGCCCGTCGCGTCAGGACCGATCGAGGACCGCGCCTGAGAGGGAAGCCTGCCTTGGACCTGATTGAGATATTCAAGCACGCGTGAGCGCGCCCAATAAAGGTCCGTGCCGTCTCCAAAGATGATGTAGACGAAACTGTCGCCGAAAAACGAATAGCCCCTGACCGTGCGCGCGCCCGGAACGGACAGCATCGTCGTGGTCAAGGGATAGGTGACCTGATCCTCGACGATCTGCGGCGCCTGGCCGGGATAGGATGTGCGAATGACAACCTGCACGTCGGAGAGATCGGGCAACGCATCGACGGGTGTCGAACGGACTGCGAGCGCGCCCGCAACAGCAAGCGCCAGTGTCGCCAGCACGACCAAAAAGCGATTGGCGACCGACCAGCGGATGACGGCCGCGATCATGGCTGCGCTCCGGTCTTGCTGATCGCGGTGACGATGTAGTGCGAGCCTTCCTGGCGAATGCGGAAGCTGACCTCATCCCCGACCCCGATCCCATGCGCGAGATGGGCGGTTTCGAGGGTGAACTGCATCGTCATCGCAGGCCAGTTGAGGCCGGCGATCGGCCCGTGCGCGATCGAGATGCTCTCGCCGTTCAAGGCGGTGATGCGCCCGCTTGACTCATAGCCGGCGGGGGCCGCGCTTTGGCCGGCGGTGGACGCTTCGAGCCGGTCGAGCGCGCCGGTCAGACTTGCCTCTGAATCGATCAGGAATTGTCCGGACGCCACGACGCGCTGTCCCTCTTCGAGGCCGCTCGCCACTTCGATGCGATCACCCGCGCGCCGGCCGAGTTCGACCTCGACTGGCATGAAACGCCCCTCATCACTGGCGACGATGACGACACTGCGCCGTCCCGTCTGGATCACGGCTTCGGCCGGCACGATGAGTGACGCGCGCGCTTGCGGCTCGGCGATTTCGACATTGGCGGTCATGCCCGGCCGCAGGCGCCCCTGCGGATTGGCGAGGGCAATGCGCACTTCGATCGTGCGCGTTGCTGGATCAGCCGATGGCAGCACGCTTTCGATGCGGCCCGCGAAGGTCTCACCCGGAAACGCTGGCGTCCTCGCGACGGCCTGCTCACCTGGACGCGCGACGCCGGCGTCGGCCTGCGTCAAAGACGCCACGAGCCAGACCGGCGACACCGCGTTGATTGTGGCTAAGGGCGCGCCTTGCATGACGGTCATGCCGGCGCGAATGTCGAGTTGGGTAATGGCGCCGGCAATGGGCGCAGTCACAGTCGTGACAGGATAGGGCCTCCCCTCGCGCTCGACGCGCGCGATGAGCGAGGCCGGCATGCCAAGCATGGCGAGCCGCCGCCGCGCGGCGTCCGCCAGATCGCCGCCTGCCCCGCGCAGCGCGAGGTATTCGGCCTGCGCCGCCGTCCATTCCGGCACGCGAATGTCAACGATAGGCGCGCCCGCGGCGACAACATCGCCTATGGCGCGGCCATAAGAGCGCTCCACGAAACCAGAGGCGCGCGCCTGCACAATTGCGAGATTGCGTTCGTTGAACGCGATCACACCCGCCGCGGTCACGGTGCGCGCCAGTTCTCTGCGTTCAACCGTTGCAAGCCGCACGCCGAGATTTTGCGACACGCCAGGATCGATGCGCACGCCTGCCTCGCTCGCGCCTTCGTCGGCGTATCGGGGAATAAGATCCATACCCATCGATGATTGGCCCGGACCCGGATAGCGCTCGCCGGGCAGCATCGGGTCATACCAATAGAGGATAGTGCGGCCATCTTCGGCGCCAGCGCCGGCAGGTGTGCGGCTGACGCCCAGCCAGTAACCTCCGGCGCCAATGCCGACGGCGACGACAAGCGCCGCCGCTCCAAACAGCGCGAAACGCGGCAACTTCGCCTTCAAGTCATCGTTCATGGAAGGCTCTCCCCGTATTGCATTGCGAGGGCTGCGCCGACCAACGCGCGGCGCTCCGCAAGTTCGATAGTTTCAAGTTGTGCTTCGAGATGTGCGCGGCGCGCTTCGATCAGTTGAGCGGCATTCGCGCGCCCAGCGGCGAAGGCGCCTGCGGCTGCACTGGCGCGTTGAGTCGCCAGCGGCAAACGCAAGCTGTGCGCCCGCTCCAGATTGGCCGAAAGCGCACTATATTCGGCGAGTTGCGCGTCCAACGCGGCGGCGTACTCGCGCTCGGCGGCAGTTCTATCGGCTTCAGCGCGCGCAACATCGGCGCGACGCGCCGCCACAAGCGGACCTTGACGCCAGGGTTGGAAAAGCGGCAGGCCAACGCGAACCTCGATCGAGGCCATGTCGCCAAAGCTCGGATCGCGCCGTCCGTAAGACAGCTCCCACGACCAGTCGGGACGCCGCTCGGCGCGGGCCATGGCCAGGCCCGCTTCCGCCGCATCGATTTCGGCGCGGTAGGCGCCAAGAGCGGGATGGCGGCGCAAACGCTCGCGCATTTGAGCAGGATCGATTGCAAACGCCGGCGCGGCTGCGTCCAATTCCTGATCGGCCGCCTCGCCGATCCATCGCCGCAGTTCACTGCGCGCGCGAATGCGCGCCGCCTCAAGCTCAGCGAGCCGGTCGGCCATGCGCGCGGCTTCAATCCCAACCGCGATCGTTTCATCCACATTGCCCGCGCCTGCGGCCAGGCGGCCGCGGGCCGCGCCCGCCGCCGCACTCGCCTCCTCCGCCAGCCTGCGCAACGCTTCGCCGCGCCGCTCCACGTAGTAAAGATTGATCCAGGCTTGGGCAGCGCCGAGGCGCGCCTCAAGTTCCGCCATCGCAAGGCCGGCCCCGGCGCGACCGGCTTCCGCTTCAGCCATCGACCGGCTCGCGCCCAAGCCGCTTGGCATCTCTTGCATCACGCCGATGCGCTGCATGGTCATCTCATCGCGGTCGAGCCGATAGCGATCCACGCCCGAGAGCGGGACGTTTTCTAGCCCCAGCACAAGCTCGGGATCGGGCAATTGGCCCGCCGGTCCAATAGCGAGTTCGGCTGCGCGCACGGAGGCGCGGCCCGCTTCGATGCGGGGGCCGTCGCTAGCCAGCGCGAGCGCATCGTTGAAACTGAGATCTTGCGCATGTGCGATCGGCGCCCAGCCGAGTGCGCAGCATGCAAGCCATGCAACACGCATGAGAAACTCCGGAAAGACGGACAAGCCAGGAGGCGACGGCACGCATCACGACGCGCGCAGAGCGCTTAATCTTCCGATGTCAAACGGTTCGTGGAGGGCGCCAAAAAGCGTCGGGCGCGCGCGAGGCCAAGACTGGATCCCACTCCAAAGTAAGCCTGGCTTGCAAGGGCGGCGCGGAGGCCGGAAGCGGGCTCGCGTTAGACATAAGCGCGGGCGCGGTCCGGCATGCTTGACCGACAAAGCAGCCGGTCATCTTTGTTGGGGTCTCGTCGCTCGGCGTCCCTGGCGCGCCATCTGGGTAGCAATCGTGCCCAGCCGGCGCCGCTGCAGCCGCTTGGGCTGACGCCATCGGGCAATCGGCGTAGCTCATGGCGTTCGCGACGCCGCTAACGGCGAGCGCGATAACCATTAACATCGAGAGCCCAAACTGGCGCATTGCCCCATCATACTCGGCCTTGATCACCAATTGGTCAAAGGCCGTCGCCTGTTAGTACGCACGGGGAGCGGCGCGCCCCCGCCCCCACAGTGCGGCGGGACGACACACC
>CADEDG010000001.1:7431-34787 GCA_902826035.1 uncultured Alphaproteobacteria bacterium | reverse complement strand
GTACGCACGGGGAGCGGCGCGCCCCCGCCCCCACAGTGCGGCGGGACGACACACCCGCACGCCGTAAGGCCCCGTCCAGCTGAGGAAGACCGCTCCAATACGTCGAGGACCACCGATGGCCGAAGTGATTGGGGCCTCGCGCACCTTCGGCGCGCCGGGCTCTTGCGCCTGATGGCGCTGAGCCGGCCCCGCCGTCTCAGCCCTTCGGGCGGCGATCCCTAAGGCGGTTAGCGAAGTCTGCGTCCTAATCGGCCAGCAATTTGGAAGGATGAACGCCTAGACGGTCAGCAATGCGGACCAAGACCATGAGACTCGGATTCCGCTTCCCGCGCTCGATCCCGCCCAGATAGGTCAGGTCGATCTCGGAGTCGTGGGCAAGTTGCTCTTGGCTCAGCTTCTTTCGAACCCGAAGCTTGCGAATATTCGCGCCAACAAGCGCCTTCCAGTCCATCGTCCAGAAGAAACGCGATCTCGCATATAGTCACCAGGGACTATAGTCCCTACTCTACTTGCGCACGGAGAAAAGTTTACCTGGAAGCACGCCCAACGCATCGGCAATTCTTACGAGCTTCTTGAGGGACGGGTTGCGCTGGCCTCGCTCTATTTTACCGAGATAGCCAACGTCGAGCTGAGCGGCGTCCGCTATGTCCTCCTGCGTCGCACCGATGGCGTTGCGCAGCCGCAGAATGTTCGCACCCAAGATGCGCTGCCAGTCCATTGACCAGAAGAAACGCCATAGGGCTTATAGTCACCAGGGATTATAGTCCCTATTCGGATGATGGCGCTTTGGATGAACACTCATTTCGATCAGCGAACCACATTGGGGAGAGTCGATCAGATTCTCGTCGCTGCTGGCGCTACGCCACTGGCTCACGTTCGATCGGAGATAGCATTCGATGTGGCGTTCCTGTCCCGGACCGGCCAGGCCTGCGTAGCTCGATGCATCTCGGAGCCCAGACCCACGGATTTCGAAGCGCTTCGGACAATGATCGAGGAAGGGCCGTTCACAGTTGCGCTGCTTGTATCATCCACAGCCCTCGCGATTTCCTCAACTGGCGTGCTTTGTTGCTCATTCGACGAGTTGCAGGGCGTTCTTGAAGCGTCTTGCGCATGAGCGGGCGAGCAGATCTTGCGAGGCTCTTCCGAAGCGAGGCTCCGAGCCTGAAGCGCTTCTTGACGAGGTTCGGTCCGGGCATCGCTCCCGATGACGTCGCTCAAGACAGCTTCCTGCGGTTATGCGCCGCAAAAGCGGACGACGTTATCGCCCCTCGCGCGTTCTTGTTCAAAACTGCACGAAACCTCGCCGTGGATGCGCTCCGGCGAAACAAGGCTGCGCCCTTCCGCTCGGTCGCGCACATCGACAGCGCCCCAGCGACGGTGCATGCGCCCAGTCCAGAAGACGCGCGGATCGCCGACGACACCGTCGCGGCGTTGAAGGATGCGCTGGCGGCCTTGCCGACCCTGCAGCGAGAGGCGCTGTTGCTGCGGCGGGTGGAGCGGCTGCCTCCGGCGGAGGTCGCGCAACGGCTTGGCGTCAGCGAGCGCCAAGTGCAACGCCTAGTCTTGAAAGCGATCGCTTTCTGTCACGCGCGCCTGACCAGCGACAATGACGCCGCGAACGGATAGAGCTTAGCGCCGTGGCGCACCGTGAGCCCTCCCAGGCCGAGCTTGAGGCCGCGCACTGGCTCGTTCTCTTGGATGAGCCGGAGCTAAAGACAAGCGACATCGCCGCCTTCCAAGCTTGGCTCGCCGCCGATCCCGCCCATAAGCGCGCCTACGAAGCAGTCTCCGCCACCGCCGACAAAATCGATGCCGTCCTGGCGACAGAATCTCGCGGGCGCCATGCGTCCCATGGGAAGACGCGTCTTTCAGTTCGGCCGATCGCGATCGCCGCGCTCTCGGCGGCGGCAGCGCTCGGCTTCTTCGTTATCTCCCCGATCAGCCCGCTTCGGAACGAGGCAGGCGCCGTCTACGCCACTACGCCCGGAGAACAGCGCCTGGTGCGGTTAAGCGACGGGACCACGATCGAAATGGCGCCCGGCGCGCGGTTGCGGGCGAGTGTCGAGGGCGATGAACGCCGCGTGCGGTTCGAAGAAGGCGTGGCGCTCTTTAATGTTGCGCACGACGCCTCGCGGCCCTTCGTCGTGACGACCAAGTTCGGAGATATCCGCGTGCTCGGCACCTCGTTCGTCGTGCGGCTCGGACCTGATGGCGCCATCACGACAGTGCTCAGCGGACGCGTCGAAGCACGCCGCGAGATGCTGTTCTCACCTGACAACAGCGTGGCGGCTTCAGCCGATCAGGAGATCGAGCTGGCCGGTGGCGCTCCAACCGTTTCAGTTCTAGAGCGGGACGCCCTGGATCGCCGGCTGGTGTGGCGCGAGCGTATGGTGGCGCTCGACGGCCAATCCTTGCGCGAAGCAGCGGCTGAAGTGACGCGCTTTTCGGGCGTGCGCTTCGCGTTCGCCGACACGGCGACCGCGCAGGTGCGCCTCTCCGGATATGTGGCTGGAGACGACGTTGAAGCGTTTCTCGGACTGCTGAAAAACAATGTCGGGGTTAGCGCCGATCGCCGGGCGGACGGCGTAATAGTGCTGCGCGCTGATTGAGCGCGTGAGAAAAACTCTCCGTCGTTGTCGTTTTTGCCAAGCCCATTCGTCTCCCCTTCTTGAAGACCGAGCATGCGGTCCAAGGGGAGGTGAGCTTGACCAAAACCGTCAAGCGCGCGGAGCGCGTTTCGCACTGGATTGCCGGACTGTTGTTGGGCGTGTCGCCATTAGCGCTGGCGCCTGACGCACGCGCTCAGGCCAACGGCGCTTCGCTCGCTGGGGAAACCCGGATCGAGTACAACATCCCCGCTCAGCCGCTCTCCAGCGCATTGGCGCTCTACGCGCAACAATCCGGATTGAGCACGCTTGTCCCAGCAGATCGCTTTGCGGGCCAACTTGCGCCAGCAGTGCGCGGCCGCTTCACGCGCGAAGAAGCGCTGTCTCAGTTGCTCTCTAGATCGGGTTTTCGCGGCGAAATCACGCCCGCGAATACGCTTGCGCTGGAGCAAGATCAGAGCCCCCAGCTCGACAGCGCGAACGCTGAGACGCGCGTTCGCGCCGAAGCGAACACCGGCGCCGAGGCGGACGAGGAAATCGTAGTCACCGGGACCCGTATCCGCGGTACGGCCCCTGTCGGATCTAATGTGGTCACCATCGACCGGGCCGAGATTGAGCAAAGCGGCCTCTCCACCACTGAAGAACTGATGCGGACTTTACCGCAGGTGTTCAACGGTGGGTTCGCTCAGCATATCTCTTTCCAGAACGGCAATATCGGCGGCGGTTCTGGTCTCAATCTGCGCGGACTAGGCGCGGACGCGACACTGACCCTGGTCAACGGTCGACGTCTTCCGGTCATGGGCCTGCGCGGCAACTTCACCGACATATCGAGCATTCCCGCGAGCGCAATCGAACGCATTGAAGTATTGCCCGACGCCGCGTCGGCCATCTACGGCAGCGACGCCGTCGGCGGCGTCGTCAATTTCATTTTGCGGCGCGATTTCGAAGGTTTCGAATTGGGCGCCCGGTTGGGGGCCGTCACTGACGGCGACCTGGAAGAGGTGCGCATTAGCGCGGCAGCGGGCCGACATTTTGGTCCCTTGCGCCTTTTTGGCGCTTACGAATTCTTCGATCGGACCGCGCTTCAAACCGAAGACCGGGATTACCTAGCTGACAGCGACCTTCGCGCGCTGGGAGGCGCCAATTTTGACTCGCTGCGCGGCAATCCCGCGACATTGATCGTAAGCGGGCTCGGCAACTTTGGTGTGCCCTTCGGGCAAGACGGGAGAAACATCCACCAGACCGACCTGATCGCCGGTCTGGTCAATACAGCCAACGCAAATGAAGGCCTCGACGCTCTTCCCGCGATTGAGCAGCACGCCGTCGTATTAAGCGCCGAACTGGACCTTTCGCCAAACCTGCTGATCTTCGCCGATGGCCGCTATGCGTCTCGTAGTTTTCTTTCGGCAAACGCACACACTACACAACGCATCACGATCCCCGCTAGCAACGCGTTCAGGGCGCGCAATAGTCTCTTTCCTGGCCGCACTGTCCAGGCCGACTACGACTTCTATCGCGACCTCGGCCCCCGTCTGGAAGATGGTGAAACAACAACACTCGACTTGGCCGCCGGACTGCGCTGGGACCTGAGCGAGGCTTGGCGGCTTGAACCGCAACTGGCCTATGGACGCATCGCCAGCGATCACACCAGACGCAACTTAATCAACATGCCGGCGCTCACCGCCGCGCTCGCCAGCAACGATCCAAACATCGCCTTTAACCCGTTCGGCGACGGCGCCTTCACCAGTCCGGCAACCATCGCGTCGATCCGTGGCTTTGGCCACAGCGACCTTTTGTCGGAAACCTGGAGCGTGTCCCTCAAAGCCGACGGACCGCTCTTCGCTTTACCGGCCGGCGATGTTCGCTTGGCGCTGGGGGGCGACTATCGCCACGAATTTTTCGAGATCAGCGAAGTAAGTTTCACCACAACGGCCGCGCCGACGCCGTCGGTATCGAGCAAGAACGACCGCAACGTCGAGGCAGCGTTCGCTGAAGTGTTAGTCCCTCTGTTTGGTCCAGCATTGCCTCCGCCGATCGGTGAACGCGTCGATCTGTCCTTGGCCGGCCGTTACGAGCGCTACAGCGACTTCGGCGAGACCTTCAATCCAAAAATTGGCCTTCGCTGGGATCTTTCAGACGCGCTGAGCCTACGCGCCTCTTATGGCCAGTCTTTCCGTGCGCCCAATCTTTCAGACCTTGACCCAGATGGCACGCTTGCGCGCCGGCAAGTACGCGGTCTCAACATCACGGATACCGGCGCTCCCAGCGGACGCAGCAACATCATCCTGGTACTTGGCGCTAATCCCAATCTGCAAGAGCAACGCGCTGAAAGCTGGTCGGCGGGAGTAACCTATGCGCCGCCCGCGTCGGGCTTTCGCGCCGACCTCAATTACTTCGACGTCCGGTTCTCCGATCGCATCGCAAGCATCACCAATATCGCTGCAGCGCTCAATCCAGCTTCCGAGTTTGCGTCGCTGATCGATCGCAGCCCGGATCCGTCCGAGATCGCCACGCTTCTTGCCGAAGCCCAGGCGCTCGGCACCAGTGGTGGCTTCAGTGCGAGCGATATCACCGTCATCGTTGACGCACGTTCCACCAACCTGGCGCGTACGGACGTGCGCGGCATGGATCTGGCGGTGTCGTATACAACAGACGTCGGAGCTGGGGAACTTACGCTTCGAGCGGACGCCACCTATCTGATTGATTTTCTGCGCGCAGCTTCCCCACTCGCAAACGCCGTCAATGTCGTAGACACGGTTGGCAACCCGGTGGACCTCAAGGCCCGCCTCGGCGCGACCTATGACATCGGCCGATTCAACGCCTCGGCCTTCGTCAATTACACCGACGAATTTACCGACAATCTGAGTGCGCCCTCTCGCGCGGTCGATGCGTGGACGACGATTGACTTGCACCTGCGATGGAGGTTTGGCCCGCTTGATAGCGGCCGCGGTCCGGAACTGTCGCTCTCGGTTGTCAACGCGTCCGACGAGGATCCGCCGTTCGTCAACAACGCAGCGGGCGTAGGCTACGATCCAAGCAACGCCGATCCTCTTGGCCGTTTCGTCGCCGTTGAGCTGCGGACGCGCTTCTAACCATGCTGACATGGGCGATCGCCGCGGCGCTATCGTGCACGCCGCCGCAAATAGAGCCGGCGGCGACGGTGGGCGTCGCTGAGCTGATCTCCCTGCGCGACATTTCGGGTTTGAGTCTGTCCCCAGATGAAACTCGCGCGGTCTTTCAGATTCAGCAAGCCGATGTCGAACGTGACGACTATCGCTCCGCGTGGTGCTTGGTCGACATCGCCACTGGCAACATTAGCGAACTTAGTGACGGCGGAACCATCGCGATGCCAGTTCTCGCCGGGCTCGGGCGGCGAACCGGCATGTGGATGACGCTGCAGCCGCGTTGGACTGCTGACGGACGCGCCGTCGCCATGCTGGTGCGCCGCGATGGGCGCACCGCATTGCAGACCTGCGAATTGCGGCGGAGGCGCTGTCGACTTTTTATAACGAGCGGCGACGTTGAAGACTTGGTGTGGAGCGGCGATGGCCGGGGCATCCTCTTCACCAGCACACCGTCAGACGCAGAGCGAGTAGCCGCGCGCTCTGACGAAGGCGACCTCGGGTATCGCTTTGATGACCGGTTCGATGTGTTTCACGCTCTCTTTCCGCTCCGTGGTTTCGAGACGAACCGCGACGTGCGTTATATCGATTTGCTTGCGGGACGCGAACGCACCGCAAACGCGCAAGAGATTGAACGCTTCCAAACTTACAGACGCAGTCCCATTTCAACTACAATGGGCGCCGGGCGGAGCGCGACCCTGTTTGCATCCGCGCCCGTAACCCGGCCCGCCTTCTTGTCAGGGCGCGATGTGCGCGACTTCATCAGGCTTGGACGCGACGGGGCCGCGTGGACTGAACCATCTTCCCCAGACGCGGCAGGAAGCGCACCACCGCTCACGCTTTTTGCCTCGCGTGAAAGTCGTGATGTGCGGTGCGGCGCGCGGGAATGCCAAGGCTACATTGTGGAACTCGCCGCGCGTGACGAAACGAGCGTCCTCTTTGTTCGGCGCGAGGGTTGGGGGCTCAGCCGCCACGGCCTGTATCTTTGGGATATCGACACGAACACCGTCCGTCCGCTGATCGTGACAGATGACGTCATTCGGGTGTGCGCGCCAAGGCGCACGGATGCGATTTGTCTTCACGAGGGCCCGACGCGCCCGCGACGGATCGTATCCGTCGACTACGCCAGCGGCGCAGTGCGTGCGCTTGTCGATGCCAATCCGGCTCTGCCAGAGGCCGCCTTCGCGCCGGCGCGAAAGCTTGAATGGCGCAGCCCCGGGGGGGATGAATTGTTCGGCTATTATCTCACGCCGCCCGATGCACGAGGTCCTCACCCGCTCATCATTGTGCAGTATCGCGCTACCGGCCTTCTGCGCGGCGGCGTCGGGGACGAATACCCCATTCAACCTTTCGTGCGCGCCGGCTTTGCGGTGCTGGCGCTGGAGCGGCCTGACCCAATCGTGTTGCGCGCTGTTGTTCGGGATGGTGACGAGATCGATCGGCGAGAATGGGAAGGACTTTCCGAACGCCGCCGAACGTTGGCGGCGCTGACTTCCGGCACTGATCGTATGGTCGAGATGGGAATCGCCGATCGCGCGCGCGTGGGCGTGACAGGTTTGAGCGACGGCGCCGAGACCGCTGTCTTTGGTCTTATCCATTGCGCCTGCATTGCCGCCGCGGCCATCAGCAGCGGCGTGCACGACCCGATGTCGTATTACTTAACCTCAGACCGCCAGCGTGAGACAATGCGCCTTCATGGGCGCGGGTCTGACGATGTTCAGTTCTGGGACGATGTATCGCTGTCTCGAAACGCCGCCCACATGGCCGCGCCCATCCTGGCCCAAGTCGCCGATCGCGAAGTGCTCTTCATGCTGCAGGCGCAACGCACGTTCTCGGATCTGGGCAAGCCCTTCGATCTCTATGTGTTTCCCGATGAGTACCATGTAAAATGGCGACCTCGACACCGGCTCGCTATCTACCAAAGGAGCCTCAGATGGTTCGAGTTCTGGCTGTTGCAGCGCGAGAGCGAGGACGCGGCGTTCGGCGATGAGTACGCGCGCTGGCGTGCCTGGCGTGCACTCCTAGCCGAGAGCGACGCCCCGCGGGAGATTGCGCAGCCAGGCCTCCACACTCAATAAGCCGACGATGCGAGGCAAATTTTCTGAGGCCCGCAATATGCTGGCTTCGCTCAACATAGCAGACAACACGTCGTGAAAGATTAGACCACGCCCTACCAGCGCGCCTTCCAAAAGATATCCGCGCAGAAACGGAAGCTGCCGCAGCAGAATCTGGGCGAGATAGGCGCTGGTCTGCCCTTTAGAGCGGCGCTGCAATACCTCTGGGGCGATGCATCCGCCAAAGGCGTCTCGCACGAGGCCGCGGTCTTTCTCGCCGGGCGACAGCACAAAGGTCGGAAGGCCGAGACACGCTTCAAGAACCGGTTGGGCGACAAGCGGATAGATATAATCTGCGTGCGAACGCCAATCGAAATAGTTGAGGCGATCTTCTATCAGCGCGAGATGCAGACGTTTGCCTGGGAGCAGACCTTCGGGCGCTTCCTCGGCCGCCGGCAAAAGGCCAAGAGCCTTGGAAGTGAGGTACGTCGGATGAGTGCTGGGCGCCGCTGCATCGCGGCTCAGCGCCTGACGCCAAGCGCTAAAGGCGCTTCCCCAAAACGGCGCGCCGGTCTCTGCGGCGTGCGACCAGCAGCGGCGCCAAAACCCAAGACCCGGTCCGCGGGCAATCAAGCGATCGGCTAGCACGTCATTTCGCAATGTACGGAAAAAAACATTGTCACCACCTCGGCCTGAAAAGAACGCCGTAACACCGTGTTGAGCGGCGAAGGCCGCTTCGATCTCATCGGTCTCACCATCAGCCAACCATAAGGGCGGATTGAGCGCCGGTTTGAGCTGGACTGCGGCTTGGAGGTTCACGCGGCAAGGATCACGCCGGGCTTCAGACAGGGCCGCGCCCGCGAACCGCGCCGCCGCGCGCGCGTAAGCGCGCTCATCTCCTTCAAGATTGGAGGTCGCGAAATTTATGGCGCGCACCCGCGATGGGTCAGGCATGCACGCAAGCACGATGCTTGAATCCAGCCCACCTGAAAGGCGAAGACCGAACCGGGGAAAGCAATCGGCCCAGGCGCCACATGCCGTCTCCACAGCGTCCCGAAGCGCGGACTCGGCCGCTTGCTGCTCGACTGGCGCCCTCGCAAGCGCTTCGGGGCGCCAGACCTGCTCAATGAACAGCCGTGATTGGCCGACGCGAGCCACCGCGCCTGGCTTCAGTTCTGATACTCCCTCCAGGCCCGTCTTGGTCGTGATCTGGCGATTGTTCGCCAATCTCAGAGCTACATAGCCCCAGTCGACCGCAGTCGGTCCCAGTCCAAGGGCATCAATGTCTTCACTATGGGATAAAAAGATGAAGGCGTTGCCGCGCCTGGCAACGAAGCATGGCAGCGCGCCAGACGGGTCGCGAACAATGAAGACACATGCGTTGGGGACGTCACGAATGAAGCAAACGTAACGGCCCCAAACACGTGTAAAGGCGACGGCCCCCCGACTCTCAATGAATTCTGAGTCGCGCAATTGCGCGGACTGAGCGCGAGATCGGCCTGCGAATACAGTCCCCACAAAGCTCACGTGAGCGCCAACGTGCAAGCCCTCCTCGGCGTTGGATCGATGCGGCGCCTCCAGCACCAAGAGTCCAGGCGCATCGACACGATGCACCCAGGCCGAACGAGCGGTCGCGATAGCGGCAAGGACATCAGCGGCGTCCTTAGACGCGACTTCGGACTGATAGCTCCAAACCAGCGCTATGAAACGGTTCATGCCTAGACGACCATGATTGGCGTATAACCGCGTGCGTGATCGGCGCTGTCATTCAGCACCTGGTCGCCCAGCTGCGCCCAGCAATGAGCGGCGAACGGCGCGCCCTTCACCGCGAAGACCCAGTCGACCGCTGCCCCGCGCGGACCCAGAAATAGAAGCAGCGCAAGCGTCTCGCGAAGGCACGCATTGCGCGCAGTCCCCAACGGGCGGCTCGCAGAAAAGGCGGCCGCCATGTGGACGATCGCTTCCTCAGATCGTTCGTGACTTTTTCGTCGCGCCCGCCGCTCGGAGACTATTGAACTGATATGGCTCCCGCGGAGCAGGCTCGACGCACGCCCGCGGCACAAAGCTGCGCGCGCTATGGAGAAAACCTGAGGACGACTAGCGGAGACCTCGCGTGATGGCGTTGGGGCTTTCGCTAACGCAAGCGGACGCCCGGCGCCGTCCGCGAGCACGCGCGCCGCGCGGAGGCTTTGCACGACCTCCCCTGACAGCGGCGCGCGGCGCCTCAACTCATCGACAAGGCGCAAGGAGATTGCGCGGCTTAGTGCGCAGTAGCGATCGGCCTGGAGATCGAGGAAAACAATTGTCTCGTCGGCGAACGCCATGAACACATCAGCGCGCAATTGTGGTGTGGATCCGTTCACCGGTTCACATCAGCGGGTCGCGGTCCTCCATAAGATGATCTACTCCGCCTTGGGTCTCGGCCGACACCGCGCCCAGTTCGATTACTTCATGATCCGACATGTTTCACTCCGTCTGCTTTTCGTCTGATAGAGCCAGCGCGCGGGAACACGTCCCGCGCGCCTCCTCGTGCCGCTTAGAAAAGCGGCTCACGGTCTTCGATTTCGGTGTCCACGCCACCGTGCGTTTGCTCGGAGACGGCGCCCAGTTCGATTGGATCTTGTTCGAAGGTGTTTTCGTCACGCATTGTCAAAGCTCCTTTGAAGGGCCGAGGCTCGGCCCAGGAGCGATGCTGCGTCTACTGACGTCGATAAGAGAGTTTATAAACGTGAATATTTTGCGGGGTTCTAGCGGCGCGTCAGGCGCCGTTCGACGGCAGCCCTAGCAAGGCAGCGCAGTCACGGATCGCCTTTGCGGCCGCTACGCGTTTATCATGGTAAAGCCGGAGTGCGACTTTCAAGCCGCTGACGTCGCCGTTTTCTATAGCTTCATCTAAGGGAGTAAGTTCTTCCTCAACATCAGCCCAAAGTTCGCGCTCCGCCACGCGCGCAATGTGTAACCTGTCATCGGCGTTGCGAGCTGACGCCACGAGTTCGCCGTGGGCACCACTTTGCAATGCCGTCAACAGCGCAGCCGTACGGTCCGGATAGTCGCGGGCAACAACATTTATGGGCGGGCTCAATGAGCTTACGCTGTTCAGTGCAAGCTCTGCGAGCTCACCACGCCATTGATAGAGATCGCGCAATCCGCTTTCGCTCCACATCGCCACGCTGAACCCGTGCGAAGGCCGAAAGCCCACAAGCCGCTCGGCCGTGAGGCGCAGCAGTGCTTCCCGCACGGGCGTTGTCGAAACGGCCAGGTCCGTAGCAATCGCGGTTGCGTCAAGACGCTGACGCAGCCGAAAGCGCCCGGCCATCAGCCTTGCCTTGATCTCCTGGTAAGCCCGCTCGGATGTTGGCGTCTCAGGCGTCCTCGCCATAATGAGCCTTTAGTTGACGAGCGATATCCGGCGTCAACGCGTCAATGTGCGGTCCAGGCAGGCACTGCCCGTCCTCAAACGCGCAGATCGGATCGCGCCCCTCCCAGCCGCCCAGGTTGGGGCGATGCATCTGGTAACCGATGAGCCGCTGTAATGGCTCTGGGAAAGACCGCGCGACCGCGGGCGGGTAAGCCAAGAACTGGTTTTCGTACTGCTTCAGCCAACCCAAACAATAGGAGACAATGATGCCGTCGCGCGGCGCGCTTGACCGGTTCTCGCCAGCGCCGTGCGTCAGCGCGCCGAGGAAGACCAGCGCATCACCGGGTTGCATCTCCGCGGGGATCGACCGCGCTGGATCAATGCTGCGGTCGAGCACGTCCGTGTGACTGCCTGGCCAAAGGCGCGTGGCGCCATTCTCTTCGGTGAAAGCAGTCAACGGCCACATCACATTGATGAGCCAGGGGCGAAGCTTCGGTTCGTGGGGCCACATCTCTTCATCGCGATGCGGCGCCTGGGCTCGCTCTTGTGGGTGCACGCGAATGGCTTGCGTCAGATTGAGCTGGAGGCAATCACACGACGGCTGCAACGCCGCGCGGGTGATCGCGAGCACGCCTGGATGGAGAACCAGGTCTTGTGTTGAAGGCGCCTTGTTGAGGAGACCTCCGACGCGCGTTGTCTTCCATCCGTAAAAATCGCCTACGCACTTCGGCGTGGCGGCCAAATGCGGCGCGACCTCGGCGCAAATCAAACGCGATTTCAGATGACTGATCGCTTCTGGCAAGATGACATAGCCGTCCCGCATTAAGTCCTCAAACGCCTGCGTGAAACGGGCCTCTGAATGAAGCGCCGGTTGAATAGACATGCGCGGGGCGGCGACTTGCATGACAGCCTCCTTAACGTGTTGAGTTGTTTCGATCGCGCTCAGGCGGCACGCGCCAGTCCGGCATCAGCGAAGCGCGTGACAGGACCGGTTAGCCGCGCCCGCTGGCGTACGGCCGCAAGGCCATCGCTCGTGACGTCGGCGAGCATGGCGACGAGACGCTCTCGCCCCATCCTCTGCTTTGGGCCCAATGCGCGCACGCTCCAGCCCGCTTGATCTGCAAGCGGCGCCAGCGCGGCGCCGGCCACGAAACTTACCTTCTCGATGCCGAAGAGGATCGAAGTCTCCAAAATGCCCGCGATCATCCGCGCCAGCAGTTCGCGACGGGGCGCGCCTTTCGCGATGGTTGGCGCGGGGCAGAATCGGGATGCTTCCCAAACGCGCGCCGACCGTGGCGGTCCATCGTCGCAGAGCTTGGCGAACACTTCGCTCATAAGATGTGGCGAGAGCGTTGGCAGTAGCCGCGCCGATTGCTGCACGTCCCCGTTTGCATCCACATCAATCAGATACATTGCCTCCTCGCTATCGAACTCGTCGATCTCAAGGCCCATGCTTTCGCTTAACCGCCAATGCATGCGGTCGATAAAGACCTGCTTGCGCTGGCGGTGCATCTCCATCAGCGCGTGATGAAAGAGACGGCGATTGTCGCGCGTGATGATCTGGATCATGAGTCTAGTGTCCTCCGCACCGAACTCAGTGAGATTGCGTGTAGACGCGTGCGCTCTGCTATGGGCCGATCGGCCCATTGACGCGCCTCGCACCGGAAGCAGTTGTGGAGAAGTCAGTCCGCCAGATCGGACAAGGTCAACGTGCCGTCGAGATAAGCGAACATAATCGCTTGGATGCGGGAGCTGACCCCATAGCGCGCCCGCGCATGCTCAATCGTATGTTTGGCCGTTGCGGTCTTGATGCCAAGAATGTCTGCGATCAACGGATCGCTTTTGCCGCGGGCTGCAAGCGCCAAGCACTCCTTCTGGCGCTTCGTCAATACGACCGGCTTTCGTGGCTCGCCGGTCGCCCGCAGCCTCGCTTCCTCGTGGGCGTGAAACGCCATCAATTGTAAGTCAGGCACGATGAGAGGATCGATGCCGTCAGGACCAGGCACAAGCGAACACGACGCCGGCAGCGCTCCTGGCGAATGAATGGGAATAGTCAGTCCCTTCCTCAAGCCGCATTCAGCGGCTTCGTTCAGAATCCGGCGCTGGTCACGCGCCAGATCGTATTGGACCACGAACTCTTCCCACCAGAACGGCAGCAGTGCGTTGTGCGCGCCGAAGAAGATTGGATCGCGGTTGGCGTATTTCTTGTCGGAAAACCAGACCAGCCAAGGGTGCGGATAGTTAACGATGGCGACGGCGCCCGCCGGGGGCTTCAGTGGATCGACATGTGAGGCGCAAGCAACATATCTGATCCCGCACGCCTCCATCTCTGCAAAGAGAAAACGCGCAATATCCTCTGCCGAAGCAGCCGCCCGGCACTTTTGCACAAAGTCCAACGTGGCCTCACGCCGGCCCATCGTAACATCTACTCCGCCCTCTGCGCGCTCAGGTTGAACCCTAAGCGCGCCCTTTTTCAAGTGAATTGCAAGTTTATAAGCATTGCACTTCGCGCATTCTCGCAGCGCGCGACGTGGGTCCCGGCCTCGTCCCGAGAGGCGAGTCCCGTCTCAGCCTGCACCTCATAGCACCTTGTCTGCCCGCTTCAGGTGATCGCGCTCGTGGCTCAAAGGAATGGTTTGGCGTTCCGTGCCGCCACGCGTCAGAACTCCTAAATGCGACGCATCAGGTTAGTGGCGCCATCGCGGGCTGTCGCATTAGGCGGCTTCCTCACTTTTGCTCTGTGTCTCGGCATCGGCTTTGGTGCTGTATCAACGCTTTCCGACGTCGTTATCTACAATGCCAGCCAGTCGATGCCCCAAGGCATCTACGTGCGCATGCACTCGCCAATCGTGCGCCATTCAATCGTTACTGTGCGGGCGCGGGATGTCGCGCTGAACTATGCCACAACGCGGCGCTTTACAGACGCAAACGATCGGTTTCTCAAACGCGTCATCGCATTGGATGGCGATGTCGTCTGCGCGCTCGGGCCCCGCGTAACAATCAATCACACGATTGCCCTGCAGCGTCGAACAGTCGATAGCGTCGGGCGCGCATTGCCAACTTGGTCGGGATGCCGGCGCCTCCATGGTCAAGTATTCCTGATCGGCGATACAGCCGACAGTTTTGACGGCCGTTATTGGGGACCTGTTGCCTCGGACCTAATCGAAGGCGTTTGGCGTCGGCGATGACGCCGCGCCCCGCGCCGGGCCACTTCTTGTCGCACGCCGCCCTGCTCCGTGCGGTCAAGGGACGCTGCGCTCTTCGCCCTTGACCGCGCATGCCGGCGTGCAGGGCGAGCATCGCCCGGCGCGGCTCCTCGCGTGCGGGCGATGGAGAAAATGCAATGACCGACATCACCATGATCGCTTTGTCGAAGCTCGTTCCAGGACAGCGCAATGTCCGAAAGACCAAGCCTGCGATGAGCATTGATGAACTCGCCGCGTCCATCGCGGCGCATGGCCTCTTGCAGAACCTGGTCGTCTCAGAAGCTGACAAGGGACGCTATTCAGTGGAAGCTGGCGGCCGGCGCCTCAAGGCGCTTCGAAAACTCGCCAAGGCAAAGGCCATTCCCGGCAACGAGCCGATCCCCTGTCGCGTCGTGCCACTTGACGATGCGACGGAAGCCTCGCTGGCCGAGAACGTCCAGCGCGAGCCTATGCATCCGGCCGACGAGATCGAGGCATTTGCTCAGCTTGCTGAAGCTGGTCACGGTCCCGAAGCCATCGCAGGCCGGTTCGGCGTCAACGGCACGCACGTGGCGCGCCGCCTTCGGCTGGCGCGCGTATCGCCGAGGCTGATTGAGGCGCTGAAGAAGGACGAACTCGATCTCGCCCAATTGGGCGCCCTGGCCTTCACCGACGATCATGCGCTGCAGGACAAAGCGTTCTTCGACACTCCCGAGTGGCAACGAACCCCCGAGCAGCTCAAAGCACATGTGACCCAAGCGCACGTCGCCGAGACCGACAAGCTCGCGCGCTTCGTCGGCGTCGACGCCTATGTCGAAGCCGGCGGCGCGGTCGCGTCCGATCTCTTCGCGGACGAAGACGAGACGCGCTTTCTTGCCGATCGCGAGCTTCTGGTTCGCCTCGCTCAGGCTAAGCTTGGACCCATCGTGGCGGACGTCCAGGGTGAAGGTTGGGCCTTCGTCGAGATTTCGATCGACGGCGTCGCCTGGAGCCAATTCCCGGAACGCGTGCGTGAACGCCGGCGCGATCTTACGACCGACGAAACCGCTGAGCAAGAACGGCTCTACGCGAAGCTGGACGAAACCGAAGACCAAGCCGAGATCGAAAAAATCGACGCGGCGATCGATGCGCTGGCGCCCGCGCAATGGGAGGACGACGAAGTCGCCCTCGCCGGCGCGATCGTGACGTTGAGCCACTCCGGAGACATCAAGGTCGAGCGTGGCCTGGTGCGCGTTGAAGACGTGAAGGCGCTGAGGGCGCTGCGCCGAAAGCGCACGACGTCAGCCCACGGCGCCACTGACGCGGACGACGAGAACACCGAGGTCGCAACAGCGCCGAAGCCGGCCGTTCCTGCCAAGCTGCTGGACGAATTGCTCGCCCACAAGACGCTCGGCCTTAGGGTCGCTATCGTCGATAGCCCTGAACTCGCACTTCGCCTCGTGGCGTTCAGCCTGGCGGCAAGCTTCATGGGCGATGCATCCGCATCATGCCTTGCGATCTCTGTCGATCACGTTGACGTCGGGCGCTCCATTACGCGCGCGGAGAGTAAAGCGGCCGATGAGTTTGCCGAGATTGGGTCCGTGTGGCGTTCGCGCCTGCCGGCCAATCCAGAAGAACTCTGGGCTTACATCTCTTCGATGGACGAGCCGATCTTGCTCGAACTCATCGCGGTGACGATCGCCGCTGGCATCGATCTCAGGCGTGTTGGTCCGATGTCGGGGATGGAATCACGCCAATCGCTTGGTCAGACGCTATGCGACCTCGCCGGACTCGACATGACCAAATACTGGAAGCCGTCGGTCGAGAGTTACTTCGAGCACGTCCGGAAGGACGCGGTCGTCGAAGCGCTAATCGAGGTCAATCCAAAGCTAGACCGCGCCGCGCTCGAGAAAGCGCCGAAGAAAGAAGTGCTCACGCGCGCCAAGCGCACGTTCAAACAGAGTCCGTGGCTTCCCTCCCCACTGCGCACGTTAGCTGCGGCTGCACCGTTGGCCATAGCGGCCGAGTAGCGGACAAACGAAGCGCCGCTGCGGGATTTAACCCGCGGCGGCGCAACGTCGTTCGGACGTGGGGACGTCCTCCTATTTCTTCTTTTTCGCGGCCTTCTTCGGCGCGGCTTTGGCTTTCTTGGCTTTCTTCGCCATGCGTGATGCTCCAGCGTGTCGAGGCATTGGGATCGACCTCAGGCCCTGAGATTGGGACTGAGTCTGGAATCAAACCTTAACGCGCGCCTCCCGGCGCGTTCGCCCTCAATAGCGGATCATGCGCGGCTGACCGGCGTCGATATCGACGTGGATCGAAGTTTCCCCGTACTCGCTGGGCGGCCCGGCGGCCAAAATGAGCTGGAGCTCGCCGTTGAATGGATCTGGCGGGGCCGGAATCTCGTGGCGCTCCGGCAGCATTTTGATGTTGTCGGTCTTATAGAGCCAAACGTCGTTGCCCTTGAGGAGGACGAGCAATTCACGGAGCCGCCGGCGAATGGGCAGCTCGCCGTCCGTTTGCAGCAGCGCGCGGTTGCTCCCGCTCCAGCTCAGGCTCGAAGCCAGTTCGTAGAGTTCGGTGATGTAGCCTTGAGTCTCTTCGCTAAGCCGGACCTTGATCTGCAAGAGGACGACCTGAGCCTTTGATGCGGCGTCCATCAACTCGGCCTCATCCTCAACCATTTCGGCGATGCCAGTGTCAAAGCGCGGGAAGAAACGATCCTGCTCGGGACGTTTTAACGGCATTGCTGAGTCGGGCGCCGGAGCAGAAGCGCAAAGCTGCGTCCGCGGCACGCTTAAGGCTCGTGCTAGTCGATCGACAACGTCGACAGCGATCAAGCCCTTTGCGTTCTCAATCTCTCGGAGCCGCCGCTCACTAAGCCCCACTTCGTGCGCAAACTCCTTCTGCGTTGCGCTGCGCTCACGGCTTGAGCGCAAGCGTTTCACCTCAGCACCATCGACTTCAAGCTTGAGCACGCTTCCAGCCTCCTTGACCGTCACCTGTTTAGGCCATCGACGCCGATTCGGGCGGCGCCAAACCGGCGGATGACCGGCGCCGATGCGGCGCCGCATCAGTTCTCACAGTCCGCCTCTGCTCTTGCCCCTTCCGCAGCGAACGCACGCGCCTCTCCCGCTTCGTCGGTCCGACAACACACCACGAGGCCTCTCGCTCATTGGTCCTCGTCTTCGCATGCGGGCGGTCGCTTGCAAGGGGCAAGCCTCCGGTCGCGGTACCCGCGACCCCTTGCAAGCGCCCTCTTACCCGCATGCAGCCCACGGCCCCATCGCGGGAGAGCCCCGCGGCGCTTCTCGCCGGAGCTTTCCGGCGAACAGGAGAGACTTCCATGTTCCGCTTCACCGCTCAGGGCCGCATCGGCAAGATCGAAGAACTGAAGAGCAAGACGCTGCGCATCTCGATCGCTGCAGATCGTTTGGCTGAAGGCCGCGACGGCCAATACACCAAGACCGAATGGCTGCGCTGCGTCTCCTTCGATGCTGATTTGAACACCGAGATGCTGACCCAGCTCGACAAGGGCGACAGCGTTACCTTCGAGGGCCGCATCGTTCCGACCGTCTGGATGCGCGGCGAGCAGAAGATCTACGACAACACGTTCGAGATCACGCGCTACCAGCGCCTGTCGCGACCGAAGGCGAAATCCGCACCGGCCAAGCGCGAAGAAACCGCCGACGCCGCGGCATAGACCAACGCCTCACTCGGCGCCGCCCCGCGCGGCGCCATTCCTTCCAACCGCCCACGCGCTGACGCGCGTGGGCGCACTCATTTGGAGCAATCCGATGAAACGCTCAGCTCAGACAAAACAACTTGAATCCAAGCGCAGCGCGTTCGATGCGCTGGCGCACGTCACCGCCGAGATCTCCAACATGCTCGAACGCGGCGTGATGCCGTGGCGCGCGCCATGGGACCATGCAAAGGCGCTCGCGCTCACGCCCGGCCTTCCGCTTCGGTCCACGGGCGAACCCTATCGCGGCGCCAATGTGATGCTGCTCTGGGCCGCGCAGATCGCGCGCGGCTATTCCAAACGCACTTGGCTCACTTTTCGGCAAGCGCTCGAAGTGGGCGGACACGTCCGCAAGGGGGAGAAGGCGTCTCCGGTCATCTATTATGGCCAAGCCAAGTCCAAACAGGACGACGCTGGCATGAGTGCGACGGATGATCGTAGCGATGCTGCACGCAGCTATCGCTTCCTGAAGCTCTTCTACGTGTTCAACGTCGACCAGATCGATGAACTGCCAGAGGGGTTCGGCGCGGAAGTCGTGCCCGTTGCCGCAGAACCCAGTGCAATCGAGCAGTGGACTGCACTGGCTGGCGTACGCGTCCGGATAGGAGGATCGATGGCGGGCTACGCGCCGGTTACAGATCTTGTGCATATGCCGGCGCACGAAGCATTCCTCTCAGAAGAGCATTGGGCAGCCACGCTGCTGCACGAGAGCGTGCACTTCACCGGCCACAAGAGCCGGCTCGATCGGCTGGACAATTACGCAACCGATCGAAAGGCGCGGGCGCGCGAAGAGCTTTGCGCCGAATTTGGTTCGGCAATCCTGGGCGCGATGGCAGGCCTGGCGCCTTTCCATCTCGAAGACCACGCCAGCTACATCGCCAATTGGCTGGAGCTCTTGCGCGACGAGCCACGGGCGTTCCTGGGCGCGGGCGCCAAGGCGCAAGCGGCGGTCGATTGGTTGATCGACCATGCCGGACCATTGCCGCTGGCATGCGCGGAAGATGCGACGAGTGACGCCTCGGCGTTGCTGGGGTGAAACGGAACTTCGCCGTCTTCTAGTGCGCCGGTAATTGAATCCCCCGGCGGCTCGAACCCGTCATGCCGAGCCCTCACCTGCCGTAACGGCCGCCGCATTCTCCCACCAGCGGCGGCCGTTGCCTTTGGAGTTTGCGTTGCGGGCAAACCTCGATGTCCAGGCGTGGCTCTTCATCGCTGCCGGCGTCATGGCGATCGTGATCGTCAGCATCGATGTCGTGCCGGACTTCATCCTCTACAATCCGAGCCCCTCGATCCCGCGGGGCTTCTATGTGCGCGACGGGGGCGCGCGCCTTCGCGGTGCGATCGTCACCGTGCGCGCCGTCGATGTTGCATCTGACTATGCCCGGCTTCGCGATTTCACCGACGTCGGCGATCGCTTCATCAAGCGCATCGCCGCCGTCGATGGCGATATCGTCTGCGCCGACGGCGCCACGGTGACGATCAATGGCGAACGCGCCGCACAACGAGCCGCGCGCGATTCCGCGGGGCGCATGCTGCCGACGTGGTCAGGGTGCCGGACGCTGCACGGCGAAGTGTTCTTGCTGGGCGACACGCCGGACAGCTTCGATGGCCGTTACTGGGGACCGACGCCTCTGCGACTGGTCGAAGGCGTGTGGCGGCCCGTCTAGGCGCGCGCGCCCGGCGCCGGGGCGCGTGGTCCATGCCAAGCCTCGAAGGCCGGCCGCTCCGATGCGAAGAAACTCTCGAGCATTGCGCGATTGTCGTCGAACATCGTCTCAGCCAAGGCCGGCATCAGCGCGGCTGCGCCCTCATAATCGTCCATCTCGACGGGCCGCTGCGCGCGGCGGTCGAGGCGATGCACCTGGTCGCCGCCGATGAGCAAACGCGCCTGGCCGATCGCATTCTGGCTCTGCAGTTGGGCGGCGGCGGAGAAGATCTTGCGCCAGGCCCAGAGCCCGCCGCTCTCGTGCGCGGAGGTCATGACGTATTCGTCGTCGGCGCAGCCGATCGACAGGATCTCAATGGCGCGCCGGTCGACGTCATAGCAGGCCAGCGCGTCCACGAGCGCGCACATGATCGGGTTGTTGGCCCAAACGCCGCCATCGAGAAAGCGGCGATCCGCGCCCTTAAAGGCGCGGAAATAGGTGGGCGCGGCCGATGTCGCGCGCGCGACAGTCACCAATTCGTTCGGCCAATCCAGCTTGTAGTCCGGATGGTGCGGCGTCTTGAACAGGAACACCTCCGTGTTCCAGTCGAACGCCGGCACAACGAGGCGCCGTTCACACTGGCCCAGAATGGCGCCGCCAAACGCGCCCGAGAGCGCGCGATCGAGTGCGGCGGCGTCGTAGCGATAGCGCTGCAGATCGTTCAGCGCGCGCCAAGCGACCTGCAACCCGCGCAGCATCGGATCGCGCGCGGTTTTGCGCGGAAAGATCGCCGCGCCCTGCTCGATGTAGATCTGCTGCACCATGCTCGCGGGCAGGCCGAGCCCGAGCGCCAGCGCGATGATGCCGCCGGTCGATGTGCCGGCGATCATGTCGAAGTAGCGCCCGGCCGGAACGCCGCAGGTTATCTCGCGCTCGACCTTGGCGAGGAGCGCCGCGGGCAGGATGCCCTTGATGCCGCCGCCGTCGATGGAGAGGATCCGGAACGGCTCATCGTCCGGCCAGGGCAGCTTTTCCCGCGGTTGATAAAGCGTCCCCGCTGAGCGTTTCGGTATTGTCATTGCTCTTCAGCGGATCGCCGGCGTGCTCACCGCCGCCGCGCCAGCGCCGGGTTGCAAGCCAGAACTCGTAGAAGAAGAGCCACTCGCAGGCGTCAGGCAACGTCGTGTCCGCAATCGGATCATCCCAACACCATTCATTCTTCAGCGGGCGAAACAAGCAGAGATTGGGCTGGCGCTGATAGCGGCGGTCCCACCAAACGTGCGGGATCGGCCCCAATTCGAAGTCGCGATGCTCTTCGAGAACCGGGCGCAGCACATAGACGCGCGGATAGTATTCGTAGGTGGTGGCGTTGAGCGCGAAATGCGCTGGCAACTCGAAGTCGATGCGCACGTCATAGGTTTGCGACGTCGGCTTGAGCACGCCTTCCCAGACCGCGTGTCGCGGTTCGAGCAGGAGCGTGCGGAAGCCAGGAAAGCGCGCATGCAGCCGATCGTTCTGTTCGGGCAGCCAAATCACTAATCGCGATCGCCTCCAAACGGGGTGCGCTTGGTGAGCGCTTCCGCACCCGTCGGCAGGATCGAGACCGCTCCGCCCGCGCCGACGCGCGTGCGCCCATGCGCGCGCTGGGCTTCGTAGATCTCGCCCAGTCGGTCGACGGCGTGATTGGCGGCGGTTTCGCCGAAGTGGCGCTTCAGAATGTCGATGCGGTCATAGGCGCTCAGATATTCGCGCGAGAGGCGCTGCATGTCCTTGATCAGCCCATCGAGTTCGCGCGCGAACATTTCCTGCACGGCAACCGTCTTCGGCCAGCGGTCGGTGAAGATGTCGTCGGGCCAGGCGGGATTGGCTACCTGCAACACGCGCGCGAACGCGCTCTCGCGCCGGATCGCATCGCGGATCGTCGTCGCCACCGCGATCACTTCGTCGACCAGGTAATCAGACGCCACGACGGCATCGAGCGCCATCGCGGCCAACACCACCGACGGCGGCTTGCGCACGCCGTTGAACTCCGCGCGCCGGTAGGCGATGTCGCGTTTGCGCTTGATCAATTGCAGCGCCACGATGCGCGGCGCCTTCTGGTCGAGCGGCACCAGCGCCGGCAGCGGCTTCGCGTCAGCCTTGGTGACGAGCCGCCGGCGCGCATAGGCCTTCTCGAACAGCACGCTGACGCGCACGCGCGCCAGGAAATGATCGGCGAAGCCCTTGGGGTTGACCTGCTTGTGGTAGCTCTCGCCGGTGTCCGCGTTCCAGTGGAAGAGGGTCGAGACTTTCTCCGGGGTACCGGCCAGACGCACCACCGGCATCAGATCGACGCTGCGCCCGTCATCATAGGTCACGGTCACGCATCGCGAATTGCGCCGGGTTTTGTCATGATAGCGCGTGCCCTCTTCGCGCTTGATCGCCTGCTCCAGCAATTCGAGCACGGTCTTGGGATCGGCCGTGGCCGAGAGCGCCAACGGGATGACGGCATCGAGATCGTGCTGATGACTTTTGATTTTGCCCAGGATCGGCGCGCCGATGGCAAAACTGCCGGAGGCGTAGACGTCGAGCACCTTGCCCTGCAGCACCGAGCCCGGCCCATCCACCCAGTCCGCAAGCGCGTGATAATTGCGCTCGGCCTCGGTGTGCTGCGTGGGCGTGAGCTGGATTTTGTCCGCCACATCCATCAGCAGGATTTCGGCTTCGTCTTTGGCGGTCTGGAGCGGGAAGAGATCGTCGGCCATTGGGGGTTTCCGTGAGGGTATCGGCGAGAGATGGTGAGCCGGCGCGGAACGCGCAACACGTCGCCCGGCTCATTCTCCTGTTGTGCGAAACACGCGCATTCGTATCGCCATGACAACGTTGTGCTGATCGACTGCACGTCACCGCAAACGCCCGCGCATCGGGATCGCAACGAAACAGTGATTCGATTCGCCAGCCGGAGTCGTTAACGGCGCATGCAAAAAGTTCGACTTCCGGAAGCTGACGCCAGTGAACCCACCCGCCCGCCCGCGCTACGCGCAACAACGGCGCTTGCAGCGTGATGATGTTTGCATCGGTTTGGGCGCCTCGCCGACTTCGTCGGCGATCGGGCTGTCGTGAACTGAGCCCTTCGGTCTCGGCCTTTGGGCTTCCATCCCTGGCGCAACACCCGCCCGCCCGCCCTGCTATCGCGACGTGAGATTTCGTGATTCAGCGTGATTGAATGTGAGTGTGAGTTTGATTGCGAAGGGAGGTGGGGTGGAAGGCAAGATAAAGAGAACCCCACCTCGCACACCAATCGCTTGCAAACACTGGCGCAAATGCGAGGTGCGCGCGATGATCACAGGGTGCACACGAGGTGCGCGCACCTCACCAGCGCAGAACGCGTACGATGCAAGTTGATAGCGTCAATCGAATCTTCCGTGCCAGCAAACTGAAGCGCGACATGTTCGGCGCTGAAGTGTTGCGTCCGGGTAAAGCACTGAGCATCACACGCGCACTTGATGCGGACATGCTTGAAGGGCGACACGATGGCCGCGGCAAGAACACAGGCGGCGCGGCGCGCGTCGGTTATGGCAAGAAGCTCGCGAGCCTCATTGGTCCGTCGCGCGGCATTGCGCGCCGCACCTCGTCGCAGGGTGTGAATGCGGGTTTTGATGCTCGCCAACGGGCGATCGTGAAGCTCCACTATTTCAGCCACGCTGGCGGTGGTGGCGCCGCGCTTCGCGCGCACGCGCGATACGTTGCGCGAGACGCCGCAACACGATCGCCTGTGCCGTCGGACGCACCTGAAGGAGAGATGTCTCCATCAGAGCCGGAGGCCAAGGCGCGCGCCCACGCGGGCTATCTGGACAGAAGCGCTCGCACCGTCTTCTACGGCGCCGCCTCGGATGGCGTTGATGGCGGCGAATGCGCCGCGTCATGGGCCAAAACGGACCGCCGGCATTTTCGGCTCATCCTGGCTCCCGAGAACGGGACCAAGCTCGGCGACCTCAAGGACTACACCCGCGAGGTTATGCGCCGTGCAGAGATTGCCCTGGGCACCCGTTTGGAGTGGGTCGCGGTCGATCACTGGGACACGGACAATCCGCACACGCATATCGTCCTGCGCGGGGTCCGCGATGATGGGCGAGATCTCATCATCCCCCGAGAATTCGTCCAACACGGCTTTCGCTCCGTGGCGCGCGATGTCGCGACCGAACGGCTCGGCAGCCGCACCCGCGAGGATGATCGCCTCGCACTGCACCGCGAGGTGCGGGCGCACCGGCCGACGCGGCTCGATCAATGGATCGCCGATCAGCTCGACAAGGACGGCAAGGTGCGCATCGCGGATCTGCGCGCGGCGAACGGCGACCCAGCCGCCACAGACGCTCTGAAGGGCCGCGCTCACGAGCTCCGACGTCTCGGCCTGGCTAACGAGGTCAGCCGGAACGTGCTGCAGTTCACGCCGAACTGGCGCGATGGCCTCAAGGCACTTGAGCTTCACCTCGACATTCGCAAGGCGCTGATGCAGTCTCGCGCGATCGAAGCAGCTCGCGCGCAGCAGACCGGCAAGTCGATTTCGACTCTCTTGCGCGGTCCTGATCGTTGACCACTTCCCGCGTCAAGCGAGCTCACCATTTCCCGTCATTTCCCGACCGGTTCCTGCCGTTTCGGCACCGACAGCATCGGCTTCCAACAATCGGAGCCCGAAGCCCATGTCTGCCGCCGCGAACGACGCCCACGACACGCAAGATGATGATCTGCTGACTGACGAGGACGTGGTTGCCCGCTATCGCGGCCGCATCACGCTCGGCACATTGCGCAACTGGCGCGCGCTCAAAATCGGTCCGCCCTACATCAAGGTTGGCAAGGCTGTGCTCTACAGCCGCGCCTCCCTTCAAGCATGGGACAAACGCAACACCGTGGCCTGCAGCAAGCTAGGCTAGCGGGCCTCAGTTTCCGCCCGTGGGCGCACCGGCTGCGCGAAGCAAATCGCCGACACTTCGGCCGCCAACCCGGCACACAGCGATGACGCGGTCATAGACGATGACACGGCCGCTTCGGCCACGCTGCGCGGTGCAGTTTGCCTGCCGGCCCGCGGCGACCTGTTCCAGGAACCGCTTCGAGCGTGGGCCATCCGGCGAATGCAGCTCCGGCGCATCGAAGTCGCCAAGACGCACTTCGATCCAGGTGCTCGGATCATCGGAATTACCGACGCACAGACTGTCGCCATCGCCGACATATCGCACGGTTCCGCTGAACGTGTCGCCGGCGCGACGCGGCAGCTCCGCCGTGCAAGGATCGGCATGTGCGATGCTTGGCGCCAAGACCATAAGGCCGAGCGTGGCGATCGCGGCAAGCAGCTTCATGATCGATCATTCTCCACGTGAAGGAGTATTTCTCGATTCCAATTTCAACGCGAATATGCGATGACGTGATCGAGCGTGTTTTGAGTGTGCTGAGAGTGATGATCACGAGTGGGGTAAGGCCAACTGATCCCCAGTGCGCCACCCTCTCAGTGCGCGCGGACACAAATACGCAAGTAGTTCAACGGCGAACGCGCATCGCGGGATTGGTTCACAATCATCCAAGCGGCGATCCAAAGCCCTCGCCCGCCGACATCGCCATCACCCGCGAGATCGTGGCCGCCGCCAAGGCAATCTCGGTCCGGGTGCACGACCACCTCATCGTCGGCCGCAATGGCGTAGCGAGTTTCAAGAATTTGGGGCTGCTCTAGCATCGGCGCGGGCCGTTCGCCCCGCAGAATAGTGCATCCAAGCCTGGGTCAAGGCGCATCGCTCCAATGTGTGGAGGATCTACGATGTTCAGGTCGGTTCAGGCGGCAATCGCGGCCACTATGGTTGCCGCGTTTGCTGCAAACGCCAGCGCCCAACGCGCCGCTGACCCTCTCGACGCCGCGATCGAAACCACGGATGCCGGAGCATTTTTCCGCATATATGATGCCGCCAATGGTCGGCCAAACGCTGCTGACCTGCAACCCTACATCAGGAACGGCAGCCCCGGCGTTCAGGGCTTTTTGGAGCACCGAATAGTATCCGCGCAGAACCTTGCGGCCGTCGTGGCTGCTCAACCGCAGACCTATGTCGATGCACGCGCGTGCGCACGCCAGCTCGGAACCGTGCGCGAACGGGTGCGGGCGGCCTTCCTTGCCCTCGAAGCCCTCTACCCCGAGGCAACGTATCCGCAAACCTACATTTTGATTGGCGCCGGCAATTCCGGCGGCACCGCCAATGAAAATGCACTCATGATCGGCCTTGAAGTGGTCTGCCGCGCGGAAGCGCCAGACCCCGCCGCGCTTGACGCTCGGTTGGCGCACTTGATTGCGCACGAGATGGTGCATTCATTGCAGCGTGGTTTCACTGGCGAGACGGTGCTGTCGCAATCCCTCAACGAAGGCGCTGCCGATTTCCTAGCGGAACTCATCTCGGGGCGCGTCGCCAACATACATCTTGCCGATTGGACGGCAGGTCGCGAGGCGGAAATTGAGCAAACGTTCGCGCGTGATCTCAACAGCCATGATCTCAGCAATTGGCTCTATAATGGCGTGGGCACGCGGGACGCTCCAGGCGACCTAGGCTATTGGGTCGGGTACCGCATCGTCCGGCGCTATTATGAAAACCAACCCGACAAGCGCCAAGCAATCCGCAATGTCTTGCTGGGCACCGATGCGCGTGCATTCCTCAACGCAAGCTCTTGGAGGCCCGCCGACGGCGCCCGCTAAAAATGTCTTGTCCACGTCAAGTGACGGCTAATCTTCGGCCCTTCGGGGCGCCGCCCCAGCCTATTTGCACCCCGCGCGAACAGCGCTACACAGAACACGCCGCGCGCGCCGGTTTGATTCCGGGTTTGGGGCGCTCCCCGACGCGTTTCGCATCGCTGTCACTCCAGACGTGAGGATGCACCCATGCCGTCTCTCAACTCGTTCCGCAGCCGCACTACGCTCAGCGCCAGCGGCAAGCCGTACGCCTATTTCGACCTCAACGCCGCTTCTCGCAACGGCCTCGGCGACATCGCGCGCCTGCCCTATTCGCTCAAGGTGCTCTTGGAAAACCTGCTGCGCACCGAAGATGGTGTGGCGGTTAAGAAGGACGACATCTCGGCCATTGCCGGCTGGCTGAAGAACCGCGGCAAGGACGAAGTGGAAATCGCGTTTTCGCCGGCGCGCGTGCTGATGCAGGACTTCACCGGCGTTCCGGCGGTGGTGGACCTTGCCGCCATGCGCGATGCGGCGGCGAAGCTCGGCGCGGACGCCGAGCGCATCAATCCGCTGGTGCCGGTGGATCTGGTGATCGACCACTCGGTGATGGTGGACCATTTCGCCGGCGCGGATTCGTTCAAGCGCAATGTTGATCTCGAATACGAGCGCAACGGCGAGCGCTATCAATTCCTACGCTGGGGCAGTCAGGCGTTCCGCAATTTCCGCGTCGTGCCACCCGGCACCGGCATCTGCCACCAGGTCAATCTCGAATATCTCGGCCAGAGCGTGTGGACGCGCGACGAGGACGGCGCAACCCTCGCTTATCCCGACACGGTCGTCGGCACTGACAGCCACACCACCATGATCAATGGCATCGGCGTTTTGGGCTGGGGCGTCGGCGGCATTGAGGCGGAAGCGGCGATGCTGGGCCAGCCGGTGTCGATGCTGATCCCGGAAGTCATCGGCTTTCGCCTCACCGGGC
>CADEDG010000001.1:0-7421 GCA_902826035.1 uncultured Alphaproteobacteria bacterium | reverse complement strand
CCGGGCGTATGCCCGAAGGCGCCACCGCCACCGACCTCGTGCTCACCGTTACGCAAATGCTGCGCAAGCGCGGCGTGGTAGGCAAGTTCGTGGAATTTTTCGGCCCCGGGCTCGATGTGCTTTCGGTCGAAGACCGTGCCACCATCGCCAATATGGCGCCCGAATATGGCGCGACCTGCGGCTTCTTCCCGGTAGACCAGAAGACCATCGATTATCTCGCCGCCACCGGGCGCGATCCCGCGCGTGTGGCTTTGGTGGAAGCGTACTGCAAGGCGCAAGGACTGTGGCGCACCGAGGCCGAGCCGGATTTCACCGACACGCTTGAACTTTCGCTCGCCGACGTGCGCCCGTCTTTGGCAGGACCAAAACGTCCGCAGGATCGCGTGTTGCTCGGCGCTGTCGGCGATGGCTTCACGAAGGTGATGAACGAAGAGTTCAAGAAGAGCGCCGAACTGAAGAAGCGCGCGCCGGTTGCGGGCGCTTCGCATGATGTGGGCCACGGCGACGTGGTGATCGCGGCGATCACGTCCTGCACCAACACCTCGAACCCCTCGGTGCTGATCGCGGCGGGCTTGCTTGCTCGCAACGCGGCGGCCAAAGGCCTGAAAGCCAAGCCCTGGGTGAAGACTTCGCTTGCCCCAGGCAGCCAAGTGGTCACCGATTATCTCGACGCCGCTGGCCTCAGCGACGATCTGAACGCGCTCGGATTCAATCTGGTCGGCTATGGCTGCACGACATGTATCGGCAATTCCGGCCCGCTGCCGACGGCGATTTCCGCGGCGGTGAGCGAAAACGACCTCGTCGTCGCTTCGGTGCTTTCGGGCAACCGAAATTTCGAGGGCCGCGTCAATCAGGACGTGCGCGCGAATTACCTGGCTTCCCCGCCGCTGGTGGTCGCGTATGCGCTGGCGGGTTCGGTCTACGCGGACCTTGAGAACGAGCCGTTGGGCATAGGCAAGGATGCTCGGCCAGTCTATCTGCGCGATATCTGGCCGAGCAATGCCGACATCGAAGCCGTCGTGCGCACCGCGGTGACGCGCGAAATGTTCGCCGCGCGCTATGGCGATGTGTTCAAGGGCGATCCGAACTGGCAGGCGATTAAGGTCTCGGGCGGACGCACCTATGAGTGGCCGATTAGCTCTACCTACGTGAAGAACCCGCCCTATTTCGAGGGCATGTCGATGATTCCCGCGCCGATCACCGACATCAACGAAGCGCGTATTCTGGCGCTATTCGGCGACAGCATCACCACCGATCACATCAGCCCAGCAGGCAACATCAAGAAGGCCTCGCCTGCGGGAAAATATTTGAGCGAGCACCAGGTCGCCCAAGAAGATTTCAATTCCTACGGCGCCCGGCGCGGCAATCACGAAGTAATGATGCGCGGCACGTTCGCGAATATCCGCATCAAGAATTCCATGGTGAAGGACGATGCCGGCAACCCGGTTGAGGGAGGCCTGACGCTGCACCAGCCCTCCGGCGAGCGCATGGCCATCTACGACGCGGCAATGCGCTACCAGGCCGCAAAACGCGATCTCGTTGTTTTCGCAGGCAAAGAATACGGTACCGGCTCCTCGCGCGATTGGGCGGCGAAGGGCACCAAACTGCTGGGCGTGAGGGCGGTGATCGCTGAGAGCTTTGAACGCATTCATCGCTCGAACTTGATCGGCATGGGCGTACTGCCGCTGCAATTCATAGACGGCCAAAGCTGGCGCGAACTGGGCCTAACCGGCGCCGAGACTGTCTCGATCGAGGGCGTGGCCGACCTCGCCCCCCGGCAACGCGTCAGCGTGCGCATCACCGGCCCTGGCGGGGCCCGCGAGGCGAGGGTCCTCTGCCGCATCGACACCGAAAACGAGGTTGAATACTTCCGAAACGGCGGCATTCTTCAATTTGTGTTGCGGGAACTCGCCCGGGTGGGATG
This sequence comes from uncultured Alphaproteobacteria bacterium, assembly GCA_902826035.1. Taxonomy (GTDB): domain Bacteria; phylum Pseudomonadota; class Alphaproteobacteria; order Caulobacterales; family Aquidulcibacteraceae; genus Vitreimonas. The sequence continues at coordinate 5,497 of CADEDG010000001.1, read as the reverse complement.
AGCCCACCCCGTAACGCCGGTTTGATTCGCCCACGACAGGTTCGCCGCCCAAGATGGGGTCCATGTTAGCCCGTTCACTCGCGGCCGCTTTGCTGTTCGCCCTAACGGCGGCCACGCCGAATGCGCTCGCACAGCCGAGTGGAGCGCCGGCTGCCGTCGTGGTGGAATTGTACACCAGCCAGGGGTGCTTCCAGTGTCCGCGCGCCAATCGACTGCTCGGCGCATTTTCGCGCGAACGGGGAGTGCTCGCGCTCACCTTCCCGGTCGGCATTTGGGACTATCTAGGCTGGCGCGACACCTTCGCCCGCCCAGAGTTCAGCGAAAGGCAGCGCGCCTATTCCAGGACATTGCGGGTTCGCGGGCGCTACACACCCCAACTGGTGGTCAACGGCCAGACCCAGACCAGCGCCTCGGACTGGGAGGAGGCTCGTGCGGCGGTCGATCAAGCGCGCGAAAGCACCAGCGCCGCCGCGCCGATCACGAGCATCGCCCGCCTCCGAAACGGCCGGGTCCGTGTAACCATCGCCGGTGGAGCGCGCGCCGCGCCCGCCGACATCTGGCTGATCGCCTACGACCCTGGCCCGTTAGAGGTGGCAATTACCGGCGGGCTCAACGTTCGTCGCACGATTTCCCACTACAACCTCGTCCGCAGCATCGAACACCTCGGCGCATGGAGCGGGGAAGCCTCTTGGTATGAACGCGCCCAGTGCAACCCCCAGTGCGCTGTGTTGGTTCAGATGCCAAACGGCGGAGAGATCCTAGGTGGGGCGGCGACGCTGGTTGCGGGCCGGCGCTGAAAACCTATTCCGCACTCGGCAAAAGCGTCGCAAGCGGTGGCGTGAGTTCTCCCGCTTCTATCTCGCTCAGCGCATAGGCCCAACCGGCGACGCGGTTGTTCAATTCCAGCGACGCCGCTTCCTGATCGGGTGTCTGCGCACGCGCCACCAGCTTGAGCCAGGTCTTGCCGCCACTCTCAATCAGCTCAGCCTCGATCGTTACACCTTGAAACGTGATCGCGCGAAGACGGGCCTTCGCCGCACCTTGGATAGCGGGCGCTTCCAAGACATCGGTGGGCGCGAGCCCGTTCAGGCGCTGCGCGGTAGAGGTGACGAGCGATTGCGACGCCGCCGCGAGGTCCGGCGAAACGATCCGCCAAGGCTGATCGCCGGCGGTTCTCCCCAAAACGTAACCACGCCCGGTCGCGGGAATAACCTCCACGCGCGCGAGGCTATCTTCGGGCAATTCCAGCGGGCGCAAATTGAGCCACGACGCGATGTCGCGCAGCGGCGGCAGGCCTCGCCCGGATGCATCGGCGCGAACCTCCCAAACCTGGTCCTGCCCCGCGCGTCGCACGAAAGTGCGCCCGCCAGGCTCGATGCCGAAGATGAGATCGACGACGAAAGCTCGCTCAGCATTTTCAATTTGCACCAGAACCCCGCGGCCGCCCTGGCGTGGGTCGTCTACGCCCAGCCGCGCATGCTTGGAGGCGTCGGCGGTAAGCCGGCGCGAGATGCGCATCTCCGTGAGACCGCGTGTCAATTGCTCCAATCTGCCCGCCTGAACTGGGAAATCGCCGCGGTCGCGCATCGCCCAACCGCGCTGGGTTTTCTCGATCCGATAAGTCGCCTCGTTGCTGGCGATGCTAACGGCCTGCGCGCCGGCAATCGTGTTAGCCAAGCCCGGAACAACCGGCGCTGAGGCTTGCTCTGGGTGCGCGGATCGATACTCGATCGCGGAGGTCACCGCCGCCACTCCCAGCGCGGCGCCGGCGATCAAGAGCAAGGTCAGCGCCCGCCCCTTGCGGCGTTCAGCCAGATCGGTGCTCATCGCCGCGCTCCCACGCGCCGCTGCCGGCGCCAGAAAAAGTAGAGCCCGCCCGCCGCCACCAAGAGCGGCGCAAGCCACATATTGATGAACATCACCAACGCCTTCAGCCCGTCGACATCCTTGCGATGCTCTCGCTCGACTCCGCGTAGCGCGGATCGCGCATCAACAAGCTCCTGCTGCACGCGCTTCATTTCCGCGTTTTCCTCGGGCGTCAGCTCGGCGCCCAGATTACCAGCGAAAAACCCAGAACCGCGGCCACGCTGCTGCAAGTTGACCAGCCGCGACTGCGCCGATTGGAGGTCAGCCTGCAATTCTCGCTGCCGCGCGTCGATCGCCTGCTGCGCTTCGCGCTCCAAATCGTCGAGTACTTTCATGGGCCGCGCCGAAGGAGCGCGCGAGCGCAGCGATACCAGCGCATCCGAGCCGCTCAGGATGTCGATCGCGTTGAGCGCGAAGAACCCGTTATCGACCTGGGGCGCCCCGTCGCGCCCGATGTAAAAATCGTCGCCAAGGAAATCGACGTCAGAGACGACAACCACCTGCGCCTGCCTAGCCGAGCGCGCCAAATGCGCGGCGGACTGCATTTGCGCCGCAGCGCCTTCTGGCGTGGGCGCGGCCGGAGGCGCGCCATCCGCAAACGCGGTCTCGAGATTGCCGGAGAGCCTCAGCGCCAAAACTTCTCGCCGTCCGGCACTTCCTTGCCAGATGCTGGCGATGTCGTACGGCGAGGGCATGGAGAGCGCCATGTCGGCAGGAATACGCATCGTTCTCCCACTCGTCTGCGCAAGCCGCGTCACCGTAATTCCTGGTCGCTCGGTGATATTCAATCCGCCGGCAAGGCCGAGATAAAGCCCGCGGCTGAAGCCTGCGGTCATCATGTCCTCACGATCCAATGCATCGGCTGGGACCGCAAAGAACAAAGGCTGCGGCGCCTCGCCAACCTGCCCGTTCGGCAACTGCACCTGGATCGGCAACGCGTTCTCGCCGTCGAGCACGACGGTTGGCGCCATCTCGAGGCCCCATCGCGACAACAGCGGCGCGAGCGATGACGACGTGGGAGCACCCATCGGATTGGCCGGATCGAATGCGCCCGCCTGCTGCTGCGCCATGCGTGCGGCCGGATCCAGAGCGATGAACGCGCGACCCTTGCGTAGGATGAACTGGTCCACCGCATAAATTTGCTGCGGCGTGAGCGCCCAAGGGTGGACAATCGCCAGCACGTCGGCGTCCGGGATCGTCTCGAAATTGACCGGCAGCTTCACGACATCGTTGCTGCGTCCCAGTTCGGTCGCGAACCAGGATTGGCCGCTCGGAAACGTCGGATCGGCGGCGGCGGCTGGGTCGAGGGGAAGTGCTGTGATCAGCGCGATGCGCGGCCGATTAGGGTTTTCCAATTGGTAGATGAGGCGCGTGACTTGATATTCGAGGAACGGCTCCTGAGCCTCCGACAGCGACGGAATAACGCGCTGGTCGTTGATCGAATTGGCGCCGACAATGCCGAAATAGATCGGGTCGGCGCCCTGCGCCACGGTCTGCGCTTCGATGCCGCCTTCCTGGGCCTCGTCCTCCTCGGCACTGAAACGTTCGACGTTCACCTCGACAAAGCGCACCCGCCCCGAAGAATGGGCGGCGAAGGTCTGCAGCATTTCGCGCACTCGCGCCGCGTAAGCGACTGCTTGCGGAAACGGCGCCGCCGCTGCGCGTGAGAAATAGAGCTTCAACTCCACCGGCTCGCTCAATTCGCTGAGCACGCCTTTGGCGCCGTCGCTTAGCGTGTAGAGGCGGTTCTCGGTGAGATCGAGCCGCCAGGAGCGGAACCATGAGTTCGCGATCACGTTTGCGCCGATGAAAATCAGCAACAGCGAGAAAGCAGCTATGAGGGCGTAGCGGCGTCCGTTCATGGCTCAGCCTCCCCGCCGCGCATCGACCGCAAGCGCGGTCCAGCCGAGGCACAATGCGATCAACGAAACGAAATAGAACACGGAGCGGAATTCCACGACGCCGCGCTGAGCGGCGTCGAAATGATGGATGATGGAGAAACGTGCCAAGGCTTCAGTGACGGCGCCGCCGGCAAGGCCGGTGAAGAAATCGAGTACCATGGGCAGGCCCAAAGCAGTCAGGACAAACGCCACCAAAACCGCCAGCACAAAGGCCACGATCTGCGCTGGCGTGATCGCCGACATCGCCGAACCAATTGCGATATAGGCCCCCGCCATGAGCAGGCTCGCAAAATAGCCGGTGAAGATCGCCGAATTGTCGGGCGAGCCGAGGAAGTTCATCGTGATCCAGAGCGGCGTTGTCAGCAGCAGCGCAACACCAGCGATTGTCCAGGCGGCGAGGAACTTGCCCAGCACCAGCGCCCAGGTCGGCGCGGGCAGCGTGAGCAGTAGCTCGATTGCTCCCGAGCGCGTCTCTTCCGCCCACAGCCGCATCGCCACCGCGGGCAGAAACACCATGAAGATCCACGGATGGAACGCGAAGAACGGCGCCAGATCGGCCTGCCGCTGTTCGAACAGACCGCCTACCTGAAATGTGAACAACCCTATGGCGAACAGGAACACCGCCACGAACACATAGGCCGTTGGCGTCGTCAGATAGGAGAGCACTTCGCGGCGATAGACCGCCATCATGCTGGCGAGACCAGATTGCTTCTTCACGCGCGCTCCTCCCCACGCGTCAGCGCTTCGAACGCCTTCTCCAGCGAGCCGTGTTCGGCGGCGAGCGCTGCCGGCGGCGCATCAGCGACGATGCGGCCTTGGTCGATAATGATGGCGCGCGTGCACACTGCCTCGACCTCTTCGAGGCTATGGGTGGAGATGATCAGCCCACGCTCCTGGCCCAGGCGACGGATCAGATCGCGCACGGAATGGCGTTGATTGGGGTCGAGCCCGTCGGTGGGTTCGTCCAGCACCAGCAGCAGCGGGTCGTGCAGCAGCGCCGACGCCAAGCCCACGCGGCGGCGGAACCCCTTGGAGAGCGTGTCGATGGGCTGATCAATGGTGTCGCCCAAACGCGTGTCCTGCGCCGCGCGCCGAACTGCGTGCCTTGCTGCTTCACGCGTCATGCCGCGGGCCTCGGCGACGAAGCGCAGAAAAGTCCACGGCGTCATCTCCCCGTAAAGCGGCGCGCCTTCGGGGAGGTAACCCACCCGCTCCTGGGCGCGACGGCGCTCGCGCGCGACATCGATGTTGAATATCTTCGCGGCGCCCTCGTCGGGTTCCAGATAGCCGGCGATCATCCGCATCGTGGTGGTTTTGCCAGCGCCGTTCGGCCCGAGGAAACCGACTATCTCGCCGACATCGAGCGAAAAGCCCACGCCATCCACGGCGACGCGCCGGCCGAAGGTCTTTCGCAAGCCATCGACCTGGAGCAGCATGTGAGTAAAAACCCTTGAGAAATCGAGCGCGCCTCTTACGGCGGTTTCATCCGAAACGCCATGGCGAACTTATCCCCAAACCCGGACGAATCGCCGCGTTGTGATTCCTTATTTCGTTGCCGCTTTGCTAAGGCTCGCGAGGTCGATTCCAGCGCCGCCGTGCGCGAGCTCCACTTTGCTCGCCACCGGACGTCGAACCAGTCCATTGACAAAAATCAGTGCGTTTTCAGAGACCTAAACCCAAAAGCAACAACGCCCGCGCGGGGCGCGGGCGTTGCGAGAAACTGAAGTGAC